>JAHYYS010000013.1 GCA_019424865.1 bacterium | reverse complement strand
ACCGCACTTTGACATTCAGGCTGTCCTGTTTATCGTACCAGCGCATAACGCCCCGCTCTTTCTCCTCCGGCATCCGGTTTCTGACCAGAGCGCCCTGGATATGGTCCTCGTAGTCCAGCAGTGTCCGTCCATCCCATTCCTCGCCGGTCTCATCTACATCGCCCCACTTATCCCGCCCATAGAAATCAGCGGTCAGGGGCATGTAGAGTTTCAGCAGGGTGGGCTCCGGCGGCTGGACGGAGAATTGTTCCTCTCCCAACGCCAGTTTTCGAATGGTCCCATCCTCCAAGCGCGTGTGAAATCGCCCTTCTTCATCGATCTGTTCCAGCGTCCCGATAGATATGTGTTCTGGGTCATCCAGTTCCCAGCTTCTAACTTGGCTCCCTTTGGGAAATTGCTCCCGCAGGAAATCCAGCCACGCTTGATCTACTTTCATAAGCTCATTCCCTCCATTGTAGTAGATTGCCATTGACTCTGCCTTTGCAGTTCTTCCCCCAAAAATGTCTCAGGCAGTGTGATCCCATATTTTTCACAAAATTCACATAAAGTAGTGGACACCCAACTGGGCTGGTACTTTCCGCTCAGTTCCCGGAACTGTGCAGATGGATTTTTGAGAGAATAGGGGGAAATGATTGTACCGGCGTATCCATGCTCTGGATGCTGATCCACAAGCAGCAGTTCTTTATCCTTTGATAAGTGATAACAGTACCAGCCTTTTGGAAGGAGACTGGCCGGTATGATGTCGTAGTGTAGGTGTAAAACAGGTTTTCCACATGCTATTCCCTCCCAAAGAGGACCGTCGATCATTTGATAGAACAAGGGATACGGGGTCGTCCCAGCCCACTCCTCGTTCATTCGTTCCGCCAGGCTCATCCATTGGCGCGTCTGTTCCATGTCACCGCAGGATTCAATCAGTTCTCGCATGTGGATTCCAATTCCATAAAAAATCTGTCCTTTGGTTTCTGGGGCAATACCGGGGGCATTCCCGGTGCGTTTTGCTTGTTCGACCGCCTCGTCAAAAGGACCCATGTACTGGGCCAGAAATTCGTCCCACGGTATTTCTGTCTCACTGATCGGGTCGTAGCCCTCCCAGATCCAACACATATCGATCAGCAGCTCCCGCAGGATACCTACCGTGTCATCCTGACCCTTGGACGCCAGAGATGCGGCATAGCTTGTGAGTCCGGATATGGCGCTCAACATCCGTTGAGAGTATTCCTGATACTGTAAATCCCTTTCTGTCCAAGAACAGGTTCGCATAGCTCCCTGCACTTCAGGAGTTTGTTCCAGTTCCTGCTGTAGTCTCTCCACTGCACCAGAGATCACAGGGTCATTTTGGAAACTACTCAGATTGTGGTAATCTCCAAAGAACTGCTGCTCTCCATCCAGGGAACGAACCAGATCCACCGTTGCAATTTCGTCTTTTGTAACCCCAATGCGTTTCTCCTGGCAGTCGCTGGCCTGATAGATCTGGATAGCCTTCTCTAAGGTCAGATCCCGGAAAATCTGTTCCTCCAGCGTATTACAGTCCGTCAGGACGAACCAAGCATAAGTGTGGGGGCTGTCGGGGTCCGCCGCATCCCGCAGAGCTTGTTTTCCGGCCTCGGTCAGGCCATAGTTGCAGGCCCGACGTGGATTCTCCTCGCCGGCGAAATCCAACAAGATGTCATCCACTGCTTTCCGCACCTGGGGATCGTCTGTCAGGGTCTCAAAGCGGAAACCAGTCGTGTCCCGATAGGGAAGCTCCTCCCGGATCGTCTGGAGATAATGCTGGACAACGGTAAACATCTGCTGTTCACCGCTGGCGTAGGTCACCTGGCCCACCGGACAGTTTTTCTGAATTTGCTGCTGCCATAGGTCATAGCAGTATAGGTACCCCTGACATTCAAACGGACTGGGCGTACAGCGAAGGCAGAAACGATATTGCTCTGTTTCCCAAACATATCCGTAGGTCTGCCCATCCTCTGTGATAGCCCCACCGTGTTTCTGGCAGTAGGCTTCCATAGAGGACAGACTTGCCAGCGGGCCGTTATCCTGCATGGCCTCCAAAAACTCTCGCAGGAGCATCTTAAATTCCAGCGTATTGAATTGGTCATCATTGTGGGGATAGCATGTAGACCTTAACGGTAGAAAGCCGTGTCCGAAGTCCAGGCGGAGATGGCCCACAGTGCCCAGAGCCTCATCCTGCTCATCGTTGGAATAGAAAAGGCCCACCTCCTCAATAGAAGCGGGCCGCAGGGCAAAGGAATATTCCTGATCCATCTTTTTATTTTTCACCTTCGTCACCTCCAGTTCTGTGAACACAACCAATACCACAACCTGTGGCGAAAGTCTACTGAAAAAGGCAGAGAAAATTCAGGTCATCTGCATCCCCATCTCCGGCTTTGGGGCCTCCATGATCTGTTCCAGGTATTTGGGATCCACTACGACTTCCGACTCATTTCTGCCATTAAAATAAGCAAGGATGTGTTCCTTTGGTATCTGAGCCTCATAGACAGTGCCCTCCTCACCAAATCGATGAGCAAACCACTCCGCTGTGTCCCGATCCAATGTCCAGGACAGTGCTTTGACATTTTTGACATTGTAGGAGGTAACTCCCCGATAGACAGTCACGATATCTTCCAGCGACTTGTAAGCTGCACGTTCCTCCTGGTTCATCAGAAATTCCGGCGGGACAGAACGGAATAAGGCCAGTAATTCTCTCTTGCTCACATTGCGGTCTTGGTTTGGGCACTCCTCCAAGATCCATGCATCGGCCAGCAAATGTCCTAAATCCTCCTGTGAGAGGACAGGAGCAGAAAATTTGAGAAATGTCAGATAATAGGGCTTGTTAAGAAGGAAAAAGAGTTGCTTGGTGTTTTCGGCACTGTCGATTTGTTTGCCCACCATCTCTTTCCACTTGGCATAGTCTTCTTTGTTGTTGAGTAAGTCGACCACAGTGATATTGCCATCCTCATTTTGAGCAGCGGTAACCCCGGTACTTGTAAATGGGTGGCTGACGATAGCTGGTGAAAACGGAGTTTGCGCGATTGGCATATCAAGGAGTACATGAGCGATCATCTTTACCCTGGCAAGATCGGTTTCCTTCCGCATCAAGAGAGTCCCCCCATCTCCATGGACTCATCCCGCTCTCTCTGGTATTGTTCCGCGGGCTCCTTCCGCATCAGCTCATCCAGTGACAAAGTTCCCTGATAGGCAATGTAGCCCCGCTCTGTGAAGATTCCCTGTTCTTGTTGGATGCGTTGCTGGCCGTACTTCTCATAGTCATAAAAGGCGTCCAGATTGCTGTCGTAGTCGAAATGACCGGAGTCCTGGATCATATATCTGCCGTACTCACCTGGCGTATGGACATTGGGGACGAAATCGAACAGGTCCAGATTCTCCGCCAGGCGGCGAATCTCAGCGGCGCTCTCCGGATTTGCATAGGCCACCACAGCCTCCAATTTGGCTTGATCTGCCTGCGCCAGCTTTGAGATGGCGGTGCACATGGTATTGAGATCAAAGATGCTTTCCTGTTCCAAGGGACAGGCCGTTTCAACAGCGGCAGGCAAGTTGTTGATTTGGATCTCCAATGTTGCGAAATCCTCACTCTCCATTCCACCCCGCCAGAGCATCCGCTCGATCTGGCGCTCTGATGTGGGCAGGTACAGCCAAACCGCCTCGCGGCTGTCGTCGCTTTCGTGGATGGACCTCAGTGAAACAGTCATCAGGCTCTCCTCATATAGATACTCCGGGAAGTTTCTTCCCTGATAGATCCGGCTGAGCTGCATCCCGTTGTCGTAGACGACGCCGTAGGGAGTGACGGTACCCTCGTTCTCTGTGATCAAACGCAGAGCGGTCTCCACACCGTTCAACTGCTCCAGTTCCTCTATAGAGGCGCCTCCGCCATAAAGATTCATGTAGTGCAATCGACCGATCCCCTCCAGGGCTGAGAAGTCGGTGATTATCGTGACCGCCTGACAGCAGAAGGTCAGGTCAATAAGGCCAGTCATGTTGAGCTTGCCCAATTTAAACGCCATAGCTTGGAATTGAGCGATCTCATCATCTGCGAAACTATCCAGCCGCTTGACCAGGTAATCCAATTCATCCACATTGATCTGAGTCCCCTCCAGGAGTTTCAGGCTGGGCACCGGACCCAAAATTTCTTTCACAGCGCAGTCCCTTTCTCGTGGATCCCCAATGTCCAGTGCCTCCAGCATTTTGATGGTGCTGTCGTACTGGTCTTTCGGGATGGGAAACGGGATGGTGACAAGACCGTATTCCAGGTGATCCGGGTTATACAAGGCCGCTTTAATCTTCACGCTCGGTCTCCTTTTCGTTCAGTTTTTTCATCCTGGTGCGCATGCAGTCATCCTCGCCGCCCCAACAGAGGAAACCGTGGGCGGGATAGGGGCAGCCCTCGCATCGGGAGAACTGCCGGCACACTGGTTTTTCTTCCGGCTCCGGGGCATAGCCGGGCGCGTAGTTGATGTGGAGCAGCCATTTCTTCACACTGCTACACTTAGGAGGCGGTTGATTGACCACCCCGACATAACTGTTCAGTTTTTTGGGATCCACACGGAGCACCTCACTTGCTTTTTCTGCTCTGAAAACAAAAAAGCGGGGGCCGTATTCTGCCCGATGGCAGATGATACGACCCCCGCCTTGTTCAGCGTAGGATCTATAAATCCATTTGCGGTTCCTGGCTCTGGGCCTGCTCCAACCGGCTCTGCAGATCCGGGACGGTGTACTCGATTTTTGTTCTGGCCTCCTGAATGGCTTTTTGCTGCTTGTAGTCCAGCTCCGGGCCTTCATAGAACCAATGCTCCGCGGCGCGGTACAATTCTGTGAGTTCCTCCGGGGTAAATAACTGCGCTCTGGGGATCAGGCCGGAGCGGACAGCAAAGTCCTGCTTGGCGCTCTGGAAGTTATCTTCATAGTAGTGACCGTGGCTGACTCCAGTTCGGTCATAGTCCCAGATCCAGGTTACAAATTGATACCCCTGGCCATTTTCTCGCTCCTGGCCTGCCAGCACCGCGCCGCCGAAGTCTGCCAGCAGGCGGAAGTCCTCATGCAGGCCAGAGGCATGGAGCAGGGGGGCGTTTTGCATCGCTTCCACATAACTGTATACCTCGTCCGCAGCCATGGCCACCTGATGGTACAATTCACTGGCCTCCTCGTTTTTGCTTCCCGCAGGCAGCAGGAACACATCGTTGGCCGGTGAAACGAAGAGGACAGGCTGGCCGTGGAGGAACACCTCCAGCCGCTTTTCATCTATGGCGGATGACTCAATTCCGTCTATATTGAGCCGCCGGGACAATTCTGCAAAAAATTTGTTTCCCATAGTACACCTCCGAAATGATAAAATAAAAAATGGAAAAAGGAAAAGGCCCGTGCATGACTGCACGGGCCTCATGATAGGGGATTGAATCAGGTGTTCGTCCTCAATTTATTTTTCATGGTATAGAACAATGACTCACACATTTGGTTGTGTGAGTCATTGTTCTTGGTGGAGATAAGCGGGATCGAACCGCTGACCTCTTGAATGCCATTCAAGCGCTCTCCCAGCTGAGCTATACCCCCATATAACCGGAAACCATTGAATCTCAAGGGTTTCCGGGCTTTTTGATTGAATTGTTGTTTCCCTACATCGAGGGGGATTACCTCCGTTTGCTGGCGCTCCCAGCTGAGCTATACCCCCATCTGTTTGGCTCGAGCGATTTGTCTGTGTCGCTCAGCGCAAGAGATATATTACCAGAAACCCGAAGGTTTGTCAACAGAAAAAATAAAAAAATATAAAAAATTTTCAAGAAAAGAAAATGTTGCGAAAATGAGCGAAAATCGGAGAAAAATGCGAAGAATGATGGAAAAAAGTGAGAGTCGTATAGACGGGACGGGAAAGACCGCCGCACCCGGGCCTCTGCCGGGGCGGCGGAAACAGGGAAATTCCCGTTCTTCAGCGGCCTATAAAATCTGCCGGAACAGCCCATGCTGGGTGCAGTACCAATACAGAATGCCATGGCCCCGCCGGGGAAGGCGCAGCTGAAAGTCCCATTCGGGCCAGCGCTTTGCCACAATGGCCTGGTCTCCGCTGACCAGGGCGGCAAAGGACAGAAAATGACCTTTTTCCATCGGGTGGGGCGAGGTGAGATACCACTCGTCCTCCACCGGCTCTGCAATCAGCCGGTGCGATTCGTCCGGCTTCTGGGGGCTCAGGGCCTCCAGCGTCCGGCCGCAGCAGGATATGGAGGCCGGACCGGCGGCGGTGAGCAGGTTGCCGCACTGCGGGCAGACATAAAAGCTGAGATTGCGCATACTTCCTCCCGTTGTTTCCTGTTCCTCCAGCCCGCCGGATAGCAGTCCCTCCACTGGGACGCCGAGGGCCCGGGAGAGCCCGGGGAGCAGGGAGACGTCGGGACACCCCAGCCCCCGCTCCCACTTGCTGACGGCGCGGTCTGTCACACCCAGTGCGTCCGCCAGCTGCCGCTGGGTCATGCCCAGCTCCGTGCGCAGGGCACGGATGAGCTGTCCTGTCTTGTTCTGGTCCATCGCGCGGTTCCCTCCTCAGTCAATCCGGAAAGCCTTGGAAACATTGAAATACGGCCGGTGCAGACCAGCCTGGGAGCTATTATGCCATATTGCAGCGCGGGAGGCAACAAACGCTCCGTTGAGCGGCGGTCCGCTCCAACCGGCTGCAGCTGAAAGTATACTGCCCCGCGCCTCGGCTGTCAAAGGAGCGGGGGACGGCGGGGGGAAATTTTTATGGTTTTGGGGGTTTCTTTTTTGTATATTCATGTATATAATAGAATCAACCTCATTGTGGGAGGCTGCACAATATGACAAGAAGCAATGCCCGCGAAATTGCGGTACAGATGATTTTTTCCCTGGGCTTCGGCAACCTCAGCGCCGACGAGCTGCTGGAGAGCCAGCTGACCCGGGAGCGCTTCCAGGAACTGGCGGAGGAGATGCCGCTGTACCAGGAATTTCCCAACGAAAAGCAGGAGCAGTATATCCGGGATCTGGTCCAGGGGGTTTTCAGCCATGGGCCGGAGCTGGATGAGTACATCGCGCGCTATTCGGTGGGGTGGTCCTTCGCCCGAATCCCCCGCATGGCCGCGGCGGTGATGCGCACCGCCATGTATGAAGTGCTGTATATGCCCGATATCCCCAATGCCGCCGCCATCAACGAGGCGGTGGAGATTGCCAAGCACTATGAGCCCCAGGAGGTTGTTTCCTTCCTGAACGGTATTTTGGGCTCCTTTGTGCGGGCGGAGTTTGCTGACACGCCGCCCAAGCCGGCCAAAGCGGCGGTCCAGGATGGGACGGAGGAGTAAACATGTCTGTCCTGGCGCTGGATACCAGCAATTACACCACCTCCGCGGCGGTATTTGACGGCCGGGAGGTGCACGGCGAGAGCCGCCTGTTGCAGGTGCGCCCGGGCGAGCTGGGCCTGCGGCAGAGCGACGCGCTGTTTCAGCACGTCCGCCAGCTGCCCGAGCTGTTTGCCCGGCTGGAGGCGGATGGGCTGCTCTCCCATATTCAGGCAGTTGGAGCCAGCACCCGCCCCCGGGCGGTGGAGGGCTCCTATATGCCGTGCTTTTTAGCGGGCGCTTCTCAGGGACGAAGCCTGGCGCATACCCTGGGGGTGCCCTTTTTTGAGCATTCCCATCAGCAGGGCCATCTGGCGGCGGCGGCCTGGTCCGCCGGCCATCCGGAGCTGATGGACCAGTCTTTTCTCGCCTGGCACCTCTCCGGCGGCACCACGGAGCTGCTGCTGGTGCGGCCTCAGGGCGCCTCAATGGAGGCGGAGATTCTGGGGGGGACCAGCGACATCTCCGCCGGGCAGCTGATTGACCGGACTGGCGTGCTGCTGGGGCTGCCCTTTCCGGCGGGCAAGGCGCTGGACCAGATGTACAGCCAGGCGGATACCTGTCTGGAATACCGGGTCAAGCGGAGGGATCTGACCTTTTCTCTGTCCGGCATGGAAAACCAGGTGAAAAAGCTGCTGTCAGAGGGGGAAAAGCCGGCCAATATTGCCCGCTTTGCCCTGGATACGATTATAAACGTGGTGCTCCGGGTCACCCAGGAGGCCCAGCGGCAGTATCCCGGCCTCCCGGTGCTGTGTTCCGGCGGCGTGGCCTCCAACCGGCAGCTGCGCTCCGCCCTGGAGCGGGTGTGCGGTGCCCTGTTTGCCCAGCCGCAGTTTTCCACGGACAACGCCATGGGGACGGCTGTCCTCACCTGGCGCGCCCTGGAGCGGGAGGGGAAGGTATGAGCGTACAGCCTGCTGTCCTGACACCAAGCCAGGTGGGACAGTATATCAAGGGCTTTATGGACCGGGACCGGGTGCTCTCCGGTCTGCTGGTGCGGGGGGAGATCTCCAATTACAAGCTCTACCCCTCGGGCCACCACTACTTTACCCTGAAGGACGGGGAGGGGGCCCTTCGGTGCGTCATGTTCCGGGGGGACGCGGCATCCCTGCGCTTCCGCCCCCAAAACGGCATGCTGGTGATTGCCGCCGGCCGGGTGACCGTCTTTCCCCGGGACGGCCAGTATCAGCTCTACTGCGTCCGGCTGACGCCGGAGGGGGCGGGGGATCTGCATCTGGCCTTTGAGCAGCTGAAGGAGAAGCTGCTGCGGGAGGGGCTGTTTGATCAGAGCCGGAAGAAGCCCCTGCCCGCCTTTCCCGGAACCATCGCCCTGATTACCTCCCCCGCCGGTGCGGCGGTGCGGGATATGCTGCGCATCCTGGGCGCCCGGTGGCCAATGTCCCGGGTGCGGGTGCTGCCGGTGCGCGTCCAGGGCGAGGGGGCGGCGGAGGAGATTGCCGCCGCCATCCAGTGGTGCAACTGGCAGCAGGCGGCCGATTTGATTATTACAGGCCGGGGCGGCGGGTCGATGGAGGACCTGTGGGCCTTTAACGAGGAGATAGTGGCCCGTGCCATTTCCAATTCGGAAATTCCGGTGATCTCCGCTGTGGGCCATGAGCCCGATGTGACCATTGCCGACTTTGTGGCCGACCTGCGGGCGGCCACGCCCTCCAATGCCGCGGAGCTGGCGGTGCCCGATCAGAACGAGGTCGCCGCCGCGCTGGACAGTCTGGGCCGGCGTTTGGAGCAGGCCGTGGGGCAGCAGCTGCGGTCCGGCCGGCAGAGGCTGGACCGGCTGGCGCAAAGCCGGGCGATGACCGACCCGGCCGCCTACCTCCGGGACAAACGGCTGCTGCTGGACTATCAGAGCGGGCGGCTGGCCCGCGGACTGGAGCGCAGCGTGGCGGGACGGCGGGAGCGGTTGGCCCGCCTGGCGGCGGGGCTGGACGCCATGAGCCCGCTGAAGGTGCTGGGGCGGGGCTATGCCATTGCCCAAAAGAAGGACGGCCGGGTGCTCACCTCGGCGGCGGATGCCGCCCCCGGCGAGCCCTTCACCCTGCGGCTGTCTGACGGAGCGCTGGAGTGCCAGGTGAGGGAGTAAAGCGCACGTTTTTAAATTCATAACAGAGGAAACAGGCGGCGGCCGGGACAGGCCGGAAATAAAATCGGGGAAGTGATAACCATGGCCACGAAAAAGAAACTGAATTTTGAGGCTGCCATGGCCCGGCTGGAGGAGATTGTGGGCCAGCTGGAGCGGGGAGACGCCCCCCTGGAGCAGTCCATGGCCCTGTTTGAAGAGGGGGCCAAGCTGCTGCGGGAGTGCACAAAGCAGCTGGACGAGGCGGAACAGAAGGTGACCCTGCTGACGGCAGGGGAGGACGGCGCCCCGCAGGAGCAGCCGTTCCAGGAGGGAGCTTGAGATGGAACAGGATTTTGCACGGCAGATGGCCCGGGACCAGGCCCTGGTGGAGGAGTACCTGTCCGGCGTGTTCCGGACGGGGGAGCGCTATGCGGACCTGCAGGAGGCCATGGAGTACTCCCTGCTGTCAGGGGGGAAGCGGGTGCGGCCGGTGCTGACGCTGGAGACCTGCCGGATGTGCGGGGGAAATCCGGAGGACGCGCTGCCCTTTGCCTGCGGTGTGGAGATGATCCACACCTATTCCCTGATTCACGATGACCTGCCGGCCATGGACGACGACGATCTGCGCCGGGGCCGGCCCACCAACCACAAGGTGTACGGCGAGGCCACGGCAATTCTGGCCGGGGACGGCCTGCTCACCGCCGCCTTTGAACAGCTGGCGTCGGCCGGTCTGCCCGCCCAGCGGGTGGTGGACGCCGTGGCCTGTCTGGCCCGGGCCGCCGGCCCCGCCGGCATGGTGGGGGGACAGGCCCTGGATATGGCGGGGGAGGGCCGCGGCCTGACCCGCTGGGAGCTGGAACAGCTCCAGTCCCTGAAAACCGGTGCGCTCATCTCCGCCGCTGCGGAGCTGGGCTGCATTGCGGCCGGCGGCGGGGAGGAGGCCAGAGCGCAGGTGCGCCGGTATGCCATGGCCCTGGGCCGGGCCTTCCAGGTGCGGGACGACATGCTGGACGTGACCAGCACAGACCAGGAGCTGGGGAAGCCGGTGGGCTCTGACCGCAGCCGGGAGAAAAGCACCTTTGTCACCGCCCTGGGGCTGGAGGGCTGCGCCGAGCTGGTGGAACAGCTGACCCGGCAGGCGGAAGAGGCCCTGGCGGGATTTGAACAGTCCGGTTTTCACATTTGGCTGGCCCGGCAGCTGGCGCAGCGCAGAAGCTGAGCCTGCCTGCGGGCGGAGGGAAACGCGATGGAACTTTATCGGGGCTTTCTGACGGGAAATCTGATTTTGGATCTGGCCATTTCGGCCTGGTTTGCCGCCCAGCTGATCAAGGTTTTGATTGAACTTGCCATCCGGCGCAAATCCAGCCTGAGCGCGCTGATCAGCAGCGGGGGAATGCCCAGCTCCCATTCCGCCTTTGTGTGCGCGCTGGCGGTTTCCATGGGAATTTTGTACGGCTGGCGCAGCCCGATGTTTGCCCTTGCGGCCGGCATGGCCGCGGTGGTGATGTACGATGCCTTCAATGTGCGCTGGTCCACCGGGGAGCAGGCCAAGGCCCTGAACCGCCTGCTGGCCAGCCTGGACGAGCTGCCGGAGGACCTGAAGGGGCGGAAGCTGAAGGAGGCCCTGGGCCACACCCCCTTCCAGGTGCTGATGGGGGCGTTTTTGGGCGTGCTGATCGGCATGCTGGCCCTCCTCTGGACGTGAGGGGCGCCGGACGCCCCGGAACGAGGCTATGAGAGCAAAGGAGTCGCATTGGATTGAGGATCGAGGAAGGAAATCAGGGGGGCGGCCCCCTTCTGGCCGGGCTGACTGACCGGGAGGGAGAGCAGCTGTGCGCCCGGCTGCGCCGGGATCTGGTGGAGTCTGTGTCCCAAACCGGGGGGCATCTGGCCTCTAACCTGGGAGCGGTGGAGCTGACGGTGGCTATCCACCGGGTATTTGATACCAGCCGGGACCGTCTGGTGTTTGATGTGGGCCACCAGTGCTACCCCCACAAGATGCTCACCGGCCGGTGGGAGGCTATGTCCACCCTGCGGCAGTATGGGGGAATTGCCGGCTTTCCAAAGCCGAGGGAGAGCGGGCACGACGCCTTTATCGCCGGCCACGCCTCCAACTCCGTGGCGGTAGCCCTGGGCATGGCCCGGGCCCGGACCGCACTGGGGGAGAACTATAAGGTGCTGGCCCTGATTGGCGACGGCGCCCTTACCGGCGGCCTGGCCTATGAGGGGCTGTCCAGCGCCGGAGAGTGCGGACAGCAGCTGCTGGTGATTCTCAACGACAACGGCATGTCCATCACCCCCAATGTGGGGGCGGTGGCCGACCACCTGGCCAAGCAGCGGCTTCGCCCCCAGTACCTCTCCTTTAAGAAGCACTACCGCAGGATTATGAACGCCACCCGCGCCGGCCGTCGGGTCTACCGGGTGACCCACCGCATCAAGCAGGCGCTGAAGCAGAGCCTGCTGCCCTGCAGCATGTTTGAGAATATGGGCTTTAACTACCTGGGTCCCATCGACGGCCACGACCTGTCCCTGCTGACCCGGATTCTGCTCTATGCCCGGGATTTGAACGAGCCGGTGCTGCTCCACGTGAAGACCGTGAAGGGCAAGGGCTACATACCCGCCCAGGAAAATCCGGACGCCTTCCACGGGGTGGCCCCCTTCGACCCCCTGACTGGCCGACCCAGAAAGGCGGGGGGAGACAACTTCTCCGCCGTCTTCGGCCGGACCCTGGCCCAGCTGGGCCGGGAGGACCGGCGGGTATGCGCCATCACGGCGGCCATGACCACGGGGACGGGCCTGGAGCACTTCCAGGCGGCCTGTCCCGACCGGTTCTTTGACGTGGGCATCGCCGAGGGCTGCGCCGTCTCCATGGCGGCCGGCATGGCCAAGCAGGGGGCGGTGCCGGTGTTTGCCGTGTACTCCACCTTCCTGCAGCGCTCCTATGACATGCTCCTCCACGACGTGGCCATCGAGGGCCTGCATGTGGTGCTGGGGGTGGACCGGGCCGGCCTGGTGGGGGAGGACGGCGAGACCCACCACGGAGTGTTCGACGTGGCCTATCTGGACAGCATACCCGGCATGACGGTGCTGGCGCCCTCCAGCTATGCCGAGCTGGAGCGGATGCTGAAGCAGGCGGTGCTGGAGCGGAAGGGTCCGGTGGCGGTGCGCTATCCCCGGGGCGGGGAGGGAAGCTATACCGGCGACGCCGGGGACAGCCCCGCCGCAGTGCTGCGGAAGGGAACGGACATTACCCTGGCGGGCTATGGAGTGGAGATCAACGAGATCCTGCTGGCGGCCGAGCTTCTGGAGCAGCAGGGGGTACAGGCAGAGGTGGTCAAGCTGAATCTCCTGACCCCTTTGGATCCGGAGCTGGTGGTCCGCTCTGTCCGGCATACCGGAGCCATGCTGGTGGCGGAGGACTGCGTGGAGCGCGGCGGCGTGGGCCAGCGTCTGGCCGCCGCCCTGGAGCGGGCGGGCGTCTGCGCCCGGGTCTGCCTGGTGAACTGCGGGGAGGCCTTTGTGCCCCACGGGGCGCTGTCTCTGCTGAAGCAGAAGCTGGAGTTGGACGGAGCGGGAATTGCCCGCAGGGCGTTGGAGGTGCTGGGCCGTGGCTAAAAAACGTTTGGATGTGGCGGTGACGGAGCTGGGGCTGGCGGAGAGCCGGCAGAAGGCCCAGGCCGTGATTATGGCCGGACAGGTCTATGTCAACGGCCGGCGCACCGACAAGGCGGGGGCCCCGGTGGGGCCGGAGGACGTGATTGAGGTGCGGGGGAAGGCCCTGCCCTATGTCAGCCGCGGAGGACTGAAGCTGGAGAAGGCCATGCAGTGCTGGCCCATCCACTTGGAGGGGGCGGTGTGCGCCGACATCGGGGCCTCCACCGGAGGGTTTACCGACTGCATGCTGCAAAACGGCGCCCGGAAGGTGTATGCCGTGGATGTGGGCTACAACCAGCTGGACTACCGCCTGCGCACCCACCCCCAGGTGGTGTGCATGGAGCGCACCAACGCCCGCTATCTGACGGCGGAGCAGATTCCGGAGCCCCTGGACTTTTTTTCCGTGGACGTCTCCTTTATTTCCCTGAGCCTGATTCTGCCCGCCCTGCGGCCCCTGATGAAGGAGGGGGGACAGGGCGTGTGTCTGGTGAAGCCCCAGTTTGAGGCCGGAAAGGACAAGGTGGGGAAAAAGGGCGTGGTCCGGGATCCGGCGGTCCATCTGGAGGTGCTGGAGCACTTTCTGGTTCACGCCGGATCCGCCGGATTTTCCGTAAAAGATCTGACCTTCTCCCCCATTAAGGGGCCGGAGGGGAATATTGAATATCTGGGCTATCTTCAGGCCGGGCCCGGCCCGGATTACGGGGGGGACCTGCGGGGGCTGGTGGAGCAGTCCCACAGCGCGTGGAAGGAGGAGGAGCGATGAAAATCATCCTCAGCTCCAACCCCTACCGGGACAGAGGCCTGCGGGCCGCGCTGGAGGCGCGGCGTATTCTGGAGCGGGCGGGGGCAAGCACGGTACTGTGCCTGCCCTTTCAGCCCAAACGGGGGGATCGGGTGGACCTGCCCAGGCAGGTGAGCCTGTTCAGCCTGGAGCGGGAGCTGCCCGGAGCGGATATGCTGGTCTGCTTCGGCGGGGACGGCACCATTCTCCATGCCGCCCGGGACGCCACCCTCCACGGGGTCCCCATCCTGGGGGTCAATATGGGCAGCATGGGCTTTATGGCCGAGCTGGAGCGCAGCGAGCTGGCCCAGCTGGAACAGGTGGCCCGGGGGAACTATACCGTGGAGGAGCGCATGATGCTGGATGTGGCCGTGCTCCGGGGGGAAAAGGTCATCAGCCGGGACCTGGCCCTGAACGACGCGGTGATTTCCAAGGGCTCGGTGGCCCGGGTGGCGGAGCTGGAGGTGCTGGCGGACCAGATTCAGGTGACGGCCCTCACGGGGGACGGCGTCATTGTGGCCACCCCCACCGGCTCCACCGCCTACTCCATGTCGGCGGGCGGGCCCATTGTGGAGCCCACCTCCCAGAGCATTATTGTCACGCCCGTTTGCGCCCACCAGCTGGGGGCGCGCCCCATGGTGCTCTCCCCGGAGCGGACGGTCACCGTCCGCCTGCCCCGCGGAAACCGGAAGCATCTGTACCTGTCGGTGGACGGGGGCAAGGCGGTGCGCATGTCCGGCGGCGACCGGGCGGAGATCCGGCGCTCGGAGTACCGCACCCGGCTGGTGCAGCTGGCCGGGCGCAGCTTTTATCAGGTCATCAATCAGAAGTTAGGAGGGTTTGCCCTATGAAAAATGCCCGCCAAGCAGAGATTATGAACATCATTCAGAATACCAGGGTGGAGACCCAGGAGCAGCTGCTGGAGGAGCTGAGGGCCCGGGGCTTTACCGCCACCCAGGCCACCATCTCCCGGGACATCAAGGAGCTGCGCATGGTGAAGGAGCTGACGGGGAAGGGCGGCTACCGCTATACCCTGTCGGACCGGAAGAGCCCGGTGAGCACCGATACGCGGCTGCGCAACATCTTTAAGGAGGGCGTGGTGTCCGCCGATGTGGCCCAGAACATTGTGGTGGTGCGGACCATGCCAGGGCTGGCCTCGGCGGCCTGCTCTGCCCTGGACGGGATGGAGATTCCCGGCATGGTGGGCAGCCTGGCGGGGGATGACACCGGCATTCTGATTATGCGGGACAGCGCCTCGGCCCAGAAGTTTGTCAGCGAAATCCACAAGCTGCTGACCTAGACGCCGCGTTCGGGGAAAAGGGGAGACGGATATGCTCTCACTGCTTCACATTGAGAATATCGCCATTATTGAGTCGGCCGATATCGCCTTTGACAGGGGCTTCAACGTGCTCACCGGCGAGACCGGCGCCGGCAAATCCATCGTCATCGACTCCATCAGCGCCGTGCTGGGGGAGCGGACCAGCCGGGAGCTGATCCGCACCGGGGCCAAGTCCGCCCTGGTGACGGCGGTGTTCACCGGCCTGCCCAGGCTGGCCTGGCTGGAGGCAAACGGCTTTTCCCAGGGGGAGGAGCTGCTGCTTCAGCGGGAGATTCAGGGGGACGGGCGCAACGCCTGCCGCATTGACGGCCGGCCCGTGACGGTGGCCCAGCTGCGGGAGCTGGGCAGACAGCTGCTGAACATCCACGGCCAGCACGACGGGCAGCTGCTGCTGGACCCGGCCAGCCACCTGGGGTATCTGGACAGCTTCGGCAAAACCGCCCCCCTGCTGGAGGCGTATCAAAAGGCCTATGAGGAGATGAGCGGCCTGCGCCGCCAGATCGCCCGGCTGGAGATGGACGAGGCCGAGCGGTCCCGCCGGGTGGACACGCTGAATTACCAAATCCGGGAGCTGGAGCGGGCCGAGCTCAGACCGGGGGAGGACGAGGAGCTGGATCAGCGCAGGACGCTGCTGCGCAGCGCAGGCAGGCTGATGGAGGCGGTGCAGGGGGCGGACTTCGCCCTGAGCGGCGGCGAGGACAGCCAGGGGGCCTGCGACCTGATTGGGGACGCGGAGGCGTCCATCCGGGGGGCGGCGCGGTACAGCGAGCAGCTGGAGGAGCTGGCCCAGACGCTGGCGGAGCTGCGCAGTGCGGCGCAGGACGCGGCGGAGCGGGTCAAGGACCTGGGCCAGGCCTTTGAGTTCTCGCCCCAGGAGCTGGATCAGCTGGAGAGCCGGCTGGATGTGCTCTACCGGCTGAAAAAGAAATATGGATCCACCGTGGACGAGATGCTGTCCTATTTGGAGCGGTGCCGCCGGGAGCTGGAGGAAATTCAGGACGCCGACGACACCATCGTCCGCCTGGAGGAAAAGCTGTCCCGGGCCCGCTCCCGGGCCCGGGAGCGGGGCGAGGCCCTCTCCGCGGCCAGAAAGGCGGCGGCGGAGGCCCTCCAGGCCCGGGTGCAGGAGGAGCTGCGCCAGCTGGATATGCCCAAGGTGCGCTTTCAGACGGAGTTTGGGCCGGCGGCCGGAGAGGACGGCATGGATGCCGGCGGGCTGGATCAGGTGCAGTTTCTCATGTCGGCCAACCTGGGGGAGGCCCTGCGGCCCATCCAGAGGGTAGCCTCCGGGGGCGAGCTGGCCCGCATCATGCTGGCGCTGAAAAACGTGCTGGCGGAGGACGACGGGGTGGGCACCCTGGTCTTTGACGAGGTGGACACCGGCGTATCGGGCCGGGCGGCCCAGAAGGTGGCCGAAAAGATGGCCGATGTGGCCCGGCACAAGCAGGTGCTGTGCGTCACCCATCTGCCCCAGATTGCGGCCATGGCCGGCACCCACTTTTCCGTGGAAAAGGGGGAGCGGGACGGCAGAACCTATACCCGGGTGGAGCGGCTGGCACGGGACGGCCGGATTGAGGAGCTGGCCCGCCTGATGGGCGGGGCGGCGGTGACCGACGTGCTGCGGGAGAGCGCCCGGGAGCTGCTGGCCCGGGCGGAGGACTACCGGGCGGGAAAAGCCGCCGGAAAAACGGCCGGAAGAAAAACAAAAAAATAGCTTTTGTTTTTTCAGACGGTCTGATATAATAAAACCGATCCCCACGCCGGCCCCGGACGTCGGGATCGGCATCTGACCATGGAGGGGAGAGAAAACATCCGTTGATACTGCTGCTGCTCCTGCTCTGGATACTCCTGAACGGGAAGGTAACAGCTGAAGTGATTGCGACAGGCGCGGCGGTTTCTGCGGCGCTGACTTGCTTTGCATATCGTATGTTTCATATTCCGCCCCGGGAGGAGCTGCGCATTCTGCGCGGCCTTCCCGGGGCGGTGCTGTTTGTGCTGTACCTAATCGGGCAGGTGGCAATCGCCAATCTTCAGGTGATGCGCCTGCTGCTCTCCGGGCCGGCGGGGCGGGACAGGGGGCGGCCCCGGCTGGTCTGGTTCCGCAGCCCCTGCCGCAGTCCCGGAGGAAAGCTGGCCCTGACCAGCGCCATTACCCTGACCCCCGGGACCGTGACGGTGGGCGTAAAGGGGGATATGATCTGTGTCTATGCCCTGAACGGGGACTTTTCCCAGGGACTGGATCAATCGGGCTTCACCCGCAGACTTTGCAGACTGGAGGAGAAAAACCATGGCTGAATGTACGCCGCTGGTGCTGTACGGCTTGACCGGCGCAATGTGCCTGCTGGCGGTGGGGATTGTGCTGTGTCTGGTCCGGGCGGTGCGCGGACCCAGGTATACCGACCGGCTGGTGGCGATGAATCTGATCTGCACCCTGGTGATTCTCATCGTCTGCATCCTGTCCTACCTGCTGGAGGAGCCCTACCTGGTGGATGTGGCCATCCTGTACGGCCTGCTCAACCTGCTGGCCGTGGCGGTGCTCAGCCGGGTGGCCGTGGAGTATCACAGGAAAAAGGAGGAGCAGGACAAATGACGCTGCGGACTGGGGCCGCCATGGTGCTGATTGGCCTGGGCCTGGCGGTGGTGGTGATGTCGGTGCTGGGCCTGTTCCGCTTCCGGGACGCCCTGGAGCGGCTGCACGCCGGGGCGCTGGCGGACACGATGGGCCTGCTGCTGGTGCTGGCGGGGCTGGGGGTGCTGTGCGGGCTGAGCTGGCACACCGGAAAGCTGATGCTGACAGTTTTGATTGTGTGGGTCACCAGCCCGGTGTCCTCCCACCTGATTGCCAGAATGGAGCTGATCACCGGGCGGGGGATTGAGCCGGAACGGCGGAAGGAAGAGGGGGAACAGGAGCTGTGATTGTGCTGGAAGTGGTGCTGCTGCTGTTTTTGGTGCTGTGCGCCCTGGCGTGCGTCACCACCCGGCGGCTGCTGGCTGCGGTGATTATCTGGATGTCCTACTCCTCCATTATGGCCATCCTGTGGATGCTGCTGGAGTCCCCGGACCTGGCGGTGACGGAGGCCGCCGTGGGGGCGGGGATCACCAGCCTGCTGTTCTTTTTGGCCCTGCGGAAGATCAACGGTCTGAAGGGGGTGGATCGGGATGAAAAATAGCCGCCCGGGGGAGGACTGGTTTGCGCGCCTTCTGCGCTGGGCCGAGGACGGGGAGAGCGGCCCGGTCCAGGCGGAGGAGCCCGAGCCCGAGGATCCGGACCGGGCAGAATTCATGGACTATCTGGAGTACCTGGATGCCCACCCCTATGTGGACTTCACGGACTACCGGATGATGCGCGCGCAGGCGGAAGAGAGCCGGGGAGAGGGGCACCCCTCGCCGGAGCGGGGCGGGCCGGTGCCCGCCCGAGCCCGGCGCAGATACCGGCCGGGCCGCCTGCGCCGTCAGATCCGGCTGTACCGGGTGCTGTCGGCGGCGGTGGCGGGGCTGCTGATGGCCACCCTGGTCTGGGTTGCCGTGCAGCTGCCCGCCTTCGGCGACCCCCAGGCCCCGGGCGTAAACGAGGTGTCCCGGCGCTATCTGGAGCAGGGCGTGGAGGAGACCGGGGCGGTCAATGCGGTCACCGGCATGATTCTGGATTACCGCGCCTTTGACACCTTTGGGGAGTCGGCCGTGCTGTTTGCCGCCTCGGTAAGCGTCTGGATGCTGATGGGCCGCGCCCGGACCGCCAGGGTCAGGGAGCGGGACCGGGACTGGATTTTCATTCAGGTGGGGCGGCTGATGATTCCGGCGGTTTTGATGTTCGGGATCTATGTGGTGGTCAACGGACACCTGAGCCCCGGCGGCGGATTTTCCGGCGGGACGGTGCTGGGCTGCGCCCTGATTCTGGGCAGCCTGACCCTGGGCCAGGGAAAGATGGATCGCCTGCTGCCGCCGCGGCGGGTGACGGCCCTGACCGCCGCGGGCCTGCTGGCCTATGGGGTGATGAAGGGCTACTCCTTTTTCACCGGGGCCAACCATGTGGGCTGGGACATCCCCAAGGGGACGCCGGGCCGGATCTTCAGCGCCGGTCTGATCCTGCCGCTGAACGTGTGTGTGGGCGTGATTGTGGCGTGCACCATGTATGCCTTTTATACCCTGTTCGCCCGAAAGGAGGCGTGAGCCATGGCAGAGCTTTTGCTTCAGCAGCGGTACTATATCGCCGCCATTCTTCTGTTCTCCATTGGACTGGTCACATTGTTTCTCCACCCCAATCTGGTAAAAAAGATCATCGGGCTGAACCTGATGGACACGGCGGTGTTCCTGTTTCTGGCCGCCATGGGCTATGTGGAGGGGGGCAAGGCCCCCATCGTGGAGCAGGGGGCGGAGCAGATCTATATCAATCCGGTGCCCGGCGGGCTGGTGCTCACCGGGATTGTGGTGGCGGTGAGCACCACGGCGCTGTTTCTGGCCCTCACCTGCCGGCTGTACCGCCGGTACGGCAGCCTGAATCTGGACGTGATTTTGATGCGCGCCCGGCGGGAGCGGCCGGCGGAGGACTGAGGACGGCGGGCGGAGCGGCCCGCACTGCCCGGAAGAGAGGGGGGAAGGCACGTGTCAATTTGGATGAATATTCCCTGCATCAGCCTGCTGTTGGCGCTGCTCAGCGCCATTGGGGCCCCGCTGCTCCGGCGGGAGGAGCAGGCCCTGGGCCTGACCCGGGGAGTGCAGGGCACGGTGGCCGTGCTGTCCGCCCTTCTGCTGGCGGAGCTGGGGCGCACGGGGGCGAGCGTGACCTTTGTCCTGGGGCACTTTCCGGCCCCCTGGGGCAACGAACTGAAGGCCGGCCCTCTGGAGGCGCTGCTGGCGCTGACCTTCAGCGTGGTGATGCTGCTGTCCATGACCGGGGGCGCCCAGGATATCCGGGAGGGACTGCAAAGGGGCCGGCAGGGGCGGTACTGCCTGCTGATGCAGCTGCTGTACGCCGCGCTGCTGGCCATGGTGTATACCAACGACCTGTTTACCGCCTATGTGTTTATCGAGATTGCGGCCATCACCGCCTGCATTGCGGTGGCGGCCAGGGAGAGCGGCCGATCCATCGTGGCGGCCATCCGCTATCTGGTGCTCAGCTGCCTGGGCTCGGGGCTGATTCTGCTGGGCATTTCCATTTTGTACTGCACCACCGGCCACCTGCTGATGGAGGATTTGAGCCGGGCGGTGGAGCAGCTGTCATCGGCCGGGCGGTATGAGGTGCCGCTGACCGCCTCGGCGCTTTTGATGGCGGTGGGGCTGTCCATCAAAAGCGCCCAGTTCCCCTTCCACGCCTGGCTGCCTGATGCCCACGCCAGTGCCACAACCTCGGCCAGCGCCATTTTGTCCGGCCTGACCCTGAAGGGGTATCTGATTTTAATGGTCAAGCTGATTGTCCGGGTATACGGGGGGGACCTGATTGCCAGCATCTACATGCACGACCTGCTCCTGCTGCTGGGGCTGGCCGGGATGCTGTTCGCCTCGGTGGCCGCCATGCGGCAGGAGGATGTGAAGCGGATGATCGCCTATTCCTCCTCCGCCCAGATCTCATACATCTTTCTGGCCCTGGGCCTGGGCAGCCGGGCGGGCGTGGCGGCGGCCTGCTTTCAGATTCTGGCCCACGCCGTGACCAAGCCCATGATTTTTGTGGGGGCCGGGGCCATGATCCGCGCCGCGGGAGGCGGGCACTATTGGAGCGACCTGCGGGGCGCGGCCCGGCGGGAGCCTCTGGCCGGCCTGGCCTTTACGGTGGGCGGCCTGTCCCTGTGCGGACTGCCGCTGCTGGCGGGCTTTTCGGCCAAATATGCCCTGTCGGTGGCTGCCCTCAGCGCCCAGTGGCAGACCATGCCGGCCCTGTTCGGTCTGGCGGCCAGCTCGGTGCTCAACGCCATGTACTATATCCCCGCCATTCTGGTCATCTGGGGCAAGGAGCGCGCCGGCCTGCCCCAGCCGCCTCCGCCGGCGGGGATCTGGGAGCGCCGAGTCTCCATCGGCGGCTTTCTGCTGTGCAATCTGGCCCTGGGGGTGCTGGTGGGCCCCGTGCTGGATCTGATTTACCAGGGGCTGGAGCTGCTGTAATCCAAATCAGGAGAGAAGGGAGGGACACACTTGTACGGCGACTGGATGCTGCTTCCCATTTTATTTCCCATTTTGGGCGGCCTTGCGGTCACCCAAATCCATACGCTGCACGTGCGCCGGGTGGTGGTCTCCCTGCTGCTGGTGGCGGAGCTGGCGCTGGTGCTGATTGCGGGGCGGGATGACGCCCACCCCCATGTCATCTTCGAGCTGGCCGGGGGGCTGCGCCTGGTGCTCTCCGCGGACCCGCTGGGGCGGATGTTCGCCGTGCTGGTGTGTCTGATCTGGTTTTGTGTGGCCTTCTTCGCCTATGAATATATGAACCACGAGGGACACCGGGAGCGGTTTTTCGGATTCTTCCTGATGACCCTGGGGGCCCTCATCGGTGTCTGCCTGGCGGGCAATCTGGCCACCCTGTACATGTTTTACGAGATGATGACCCTCTTCTCCGTCCCCCTGGTGCTGCACATCGGCACCAAAAAGGCCTTTGCGGCGGCCTGGCGGTATCTGGCCTTCTCCGTGGCCGGGGCCGGGCTGGGGCTGCTGGGGCTGTTCATGCTTCAGAATTTCTGGACCACGGACCTGTTTACAGCCGGCGGTACGCTGGACCCCCTGCTGGCGGCGCAGAACCGGGAGCTGCTGCTGGCGGTGTTTCTGGTGATGGCCCTGGGCTTTGGCTGCAAGGCGGGGATGTTCCCGCTCCACGCCTGGCTGCCCACCGCCCACCCGGTGGCCCCCGCGCCGGCATCGGCGGTGCTGTCCGGCCTGATTACCAAAATGGGTGTGTTCGCCCTGATCCGGGTGGCTTATTACCAGTTCGGCTGGTCCTTCTTGTCCGGAAGCTGGGCCCAGCGGGCGGTGCTGGTGCTGTCCCTGATTACGGTGTTCCTGGGCTCCACCCTGGCCTTGCGGGAGGACACGCTGAAAAAGCGCCTGGCCTATTCCACCGTCAGCCAGGTGTCCTATGTGGTGTTCGGCCTGATGCTTCTCAATCCCACGGCGCTGGAGGGGGCCCTGTTTCAGACCGTGTTTCACGCCATTGCCAAAAACGCCCTGTTCATGGCCACCGGCGCCATTATTTACAAAACCCATCTCACCCAGGTGTCCCAGCTGCGGGGCGTGGGGACGGTATACCCGGGCACCATGTGGTGCTTTGCCCTGTCCGCCCTGTCCCTGGTGGGCATTCCGCCCACCGGCGGGTTCTGGTCCAAGTGGCTGCTGGCCCAGGGGGCGCTGGAGGCGGGGCTGGGCGCCCTGAGCTGGTGGGGGATTGCCGTGCTGATGCTCTCCGCCCTGCTGACGGCGGGGTATCTGCTCCCCATTGTCACGAACGCCTTTTTCCCGGGCCATGATTTCCGGCGGGAGGATGTGGCCAAGCAGCAGGACACCCCCCTGATGCGGCTGACCCTCTATCCTGTTGCGGCCGGGGTGGTTGTGCTGGGGCTGTTCCCGGGGCTGATCCGCCCGGCGGTGGACGGGGTGATCGGGGCCCTGTTTTAAGCCCGAAGAAAAAACGCGGCCCCAGGGGCCGGGAGAGGAGGAAACCCATGCTGATGCTGCTGGCCATTCTGCTGCCCATGGCGGCGGGGGCGCTCCTGCCCCTGTGGCGCCCCGGCGCCTCCCGGGCCCGCCGGGGCTATGTGATGGCGTCCTCCTGCGCCGCGGCGGCCCTGGGCCTGACTGCCGCCCTCACCCTGCCGGGGGAGGAGGCGGTGGTGGTTCTCGCCCTGAGCGACCGGCTCTCGGTGGCCTTTCAGGTGGACGGCCTGTCCTGTCTGTTTGCAGTGATGGTTTCCCTGCTGTGGCCGGTGGCCAGCCTCTACGCCCTGGAGTACATGAGCCAGGAGGGGGGAGAGGACCGGTTTTTTGCCTTCTATCTGATTGCCTTCGGGGTGACCCTGGGGGTGGCCTTCTCCGCCAATATTTTAACCATGTACTTTTTCTATGAGCTGCTCACCCTGGCCACCCTCCCCCTGGTGATGCACGGCATGGACGGAAAGGCCCGGTACGCCGGCCGGGTCTATCTGGTCTACTCCATGTGCGGCGCGGCCCTGGGCTTTATCTCCATGGTCTTTCTGCTGCAATACGGCAACGGGCTGTTCCGCCTGGGGGGGACGGTGCCGGCAGGGGCGGGGGACCAGCAGCTGATGCAGGCCGCCTATGTGCTGGGGTTCTTCGGCTTTGGGGTGAAGGCGGCTGTGTTCCCGGGACACAAGTGGCTGCTGCGGGCCTCGGTGGCCCCCACGCCGGTGACGGCCCTGCTCCACGCCGTGGCGGTGGTGAAATCGGGGGTGTTCGCCGTCACCCGCATCACCTGGTACGGCTTTGGACCGGATATGCTGCGGGGAACCTGGGCCCAGGAGCTGGTGATGGCCGCCGCCATTTTCACTATTGTGTACGGATCGGCCAAGGCCCTGCGCACCCGGCACCTGAAGCGCCGGCTGGCCTGGTCCACGGTCAGCAACCTCTCCTATATTCTGCTGGGGGTGACTGCCATGACCAGCGGGGGGCTGGCGGCCGCACTGCTCCACATGGTGGTTCACGCGGTGCTGAAAATCACCCTGTTTTTCGGGGTGGGGGCCGTCCACTTTAAGCTGCACCGGGACTTTGTTCCGGAGATCGAGGGCTGCGGCCCGGTCATGCCGGCGGTGTTCGGCACCTTCACCGCCGCCTCTCTGGGGCTGATGGGGGTGCCGCCTCTGGCGGGCTTCTCCAGCAAGTGGCTGCTGGCCTCCGCCTGCACCGGCCTGGCCTCCCCGCTGGGGTATCTGGGGGCGTGCGCGCTGGTGGCCTCCGCTATTCTGACGGCCCTGTATCTGATGCAGATTGTGCTGCTGGCCTATTTTCCCCGGCAGAACCGGGCCATCTCCGTCCGAATTCCCCGCCGGGCCAGACAGGACCCGGGGGTGCGGATGACGGGGCCCCTGATTTTGCTGTCGGCGGTGTCGGTGGCCATGGGCCTTTGGGCCGGCCCCCTCTCCCAGCACATTGCCGGCCTGTTTCCCGGGTGACGGGAGGGAAAAACGCGAAAGGAGGTACAGCATGTCCCATCTGTTGCTGCTGCTGGCGGCGCTCCCCATGGCGTGCGGCCCCGTCAGCTATCTGATTGGCCGGGTTCAGGAGCGGGCCAGAGACCGGTTTGTCCTGCTGGTGTCCGGTTTGGAGCTGCTGCTGGTTTTGGCTGTCCTGACCCGGCCGGAGGCGCTTCAGCTGAGGCTGGACGGCCTGTGCGGCCTGGGACTGAGCCTGACCTCCGGGGGCTTTCACAGTCTGATGGCCCTGCTCACCGCCTCCGGCTGGCTGGCGGCTTCCATTTTGTCCCGGGAGTATATGGCCCACGAGCAGAATCGAAACCGCTATTACCTCTTCTGGCTGCTGACTCTGGGGGCGGTGATGGGGGTGTTCCTGTCCGCCGACCTCTTTACCACCTTTGTGTTTTTTGAACTCATGTCCTTCACCTCCTATGTGATGGTGGTGCAGACCGAGGAGCGGGAGGCGCTGCGGGCGGGGGAGACCTATCTGGCCGTGGCGGTGATCGGCGGCCTGGTCACCCTGTCGGGGCTGTTTGTGCTGTATTTCTACCTGGGCACCCTGGAGTTTTCCCAGCTGGCCGCAGCGGCGGCCGCTCTGCCGGACCAAACGCCCATCTGGGTGGGCGGAGGGCTGACGCTGGTGGGCTTTGGGGCCAAGGCGGGGGCCTTCCCCCTGCATATCTGGCTGCCCACTGCCCATCCGGTGGCCCCGGCCCCGGCGTCGGCCCTGCTGTCCGGGGTCATCACCAAGACGGGGATCTATGGGGCGGCGGTGCTGTCCACCACCCTGTTTCTCCATAACGGGACCTGGGGGCTGCTGCTGGCCGGAGTGGGGACGGTGACCATGGTACTGGGGGCCGTGCTGGCGGTGTGCTCCGTGGATCTGAAGCGGACGCTGGCCTGTTCCTCGGTCTCCCAGCTGGGCTTTATTTTCGTGGGGCTGGCCATGCAGTGCCTGCTGGGCAGCCACAATGCCCTGGCGGTGGACGGCACCACGCTGCACATCGTCAACCACTCTCTCATCAAAATGGCCCTCTTCCCGGCGGCGGGGATAATCCATCTGAGCACCCACTCCTTCCGGCTGGATGACATCCGGGGCTTTGGACGGGGCAAGCCCCTGCTGGCGGCTGTAATGGGGATCCCCATGTTCAGCCTGGCCGGACTGCCCCTGCTCAACGGCTATGTGAGCAAGACCCTGCTCCACGAGAGCATCGTGGAATACATCCATCTGGCGGGCGGGCTGGCCTGGCTGTTTACGGCGGTGGAGTGGCTGTTCCTGCTGACCGGCGGATTGACGCTGGCCTATATGCTCAAGCTGTTTGTCTGCATCTTCCTGGAGGAGAACCGGCAGCCCCAGCGGGTGACGGCCTGGAGGGAACAGGGGCGCTATATCGCCCCGGCCTCCGCCGCGGTGCTGGTGTGCTACGGGGCGCTCATGCCCCTGCTGGGCGCCAACCCAAACCGGTGGATGGACGGGATTGCCGCCTTTGCCCGGCACTTTTTCCAGGGAGAGGCCCCGGCGCACCCGGTGGAGTATTTTTCGCTGGTGAACCTGCGGGGGGCGGCCGTCTCTCTGGCAATTGGACTGGCGGTCTATCTGCTGGTGGTGCGGACCGCACTGATGCCCAGGGAAGCGGGGGGCGGCCGGCACTATGCCGACCCCATTCCCGCCTGGCTGAATCTGGAGTACGGCGTCTACCGCCCTCTGCTGCGGTTTGGAACCAAAGTGCTGATTACGGCGGCGGTGCTGGTGGACCGGGCCGGATTCCTGTTGGTGCTGCGGGGCGTGCCCGCCCTGTGGACGCGGGCCGGCCGCTGGCTGTCCGGACAGCGGCAGCGCCTGGCCCGGATGCTCACCGGGGAGGAGTATGTTCCCCGGCCCAGCCTGGAGGAGGTGGGCAGCGATCAGCATTTCGGACTGTACGCCGACCACCCCCAGAAGGAGAAGGGGGTACTGCAGTCCTTCGCCTTCGGCCTGCTCCTCACCGGGCTGGGGCTGACCTTTGCCATTTTGTTTATCTTTCTGCGGCAGGGCTGAGTCCGCGCCTTTGACAAAGCGGGCGGGGTAAGGTACAATGGCACCGGAGATAAAAACACAGCCCGGTTGGTAGTCCGGGCGCGGGCCGCGCTCCCGTCAGTAGCCTTCCCTCCCAGGGTCGTCCGTTCTCCCAATTTTCTGTTATGGGAGGAACTGAATATGGACCGAAGCAGGAGCAGCTTTACCGTGCTGTTTCAGCCGCCCTTCTGGGTGGGCATTGCGGAGCGCTGGGACGGGGCGGGGTATCAGGCGGCCAAGGTGACCTTTGGCGCCCAGCCCACCGACGCCCAGATTTACCAGTGGCTTCAGCGGGGATGGCGCCAACTGCAGTTCAGCCGGCCGGAGGCGGACGCATTGCCGTCAGGCCCGGACCGGAAGAACCCGAAGCGGGCCCGGCGGGAGGCGAGAAGAGCCGCAGCGAACGCCGGGATGGGCACGAAGGCCCAGCAGGCGCTGGGCCGCCAGCGGGAGCAGCGGGCCCGGAACCGCCAGGCCCAGTGCCGGGAGCGGCGGCAGAATGCCGAAGAGCGGAAATTTCTCCTGCGGCAGCAAAAAAAGCGCGAAAAGAGGCGCGGCAGATGAAAATCTGCCGCGCCTCAGCTTTTCAAAAAGCCCTCCTGCAAGGAGTTCCGTCATCCGCAGACGACGGAATAAAACAAAATTTCGTCATTTCCGGGGACATGCACCTCGGTTTTTCAAAAGCCCTCCTGCGGGGAGTTGAAGTCATCCGCAGACAGCGGAAGGAACGAATTTCTTGGAAGGGCGCCTGGCCTCAATTGCCCTGGGGCAGGGTGACGGAGGCCTTGAACAGATCCCCGTCCACCGTCAGCTGGAATTCGCCCCCCTGAAGCTCGGTCAGACTGCGGGCAATGGAGAGTCCCAGTCCCGACCCCTCGGTGGTGCGGGACTCCTCGCCCCGGACAAAGCGCTCCATCAGCCGATCGGGGGGGATGTTCAGGGGTTCCCGGGAAATATTCTTCACCGACAGCGTCACCTGTCCGTGGCCCCGCTCCAAGTCCAGATATACCCGGGTCCCCTCCATGGCGTATTTGGCGCAGTTGGACAGCAGGTTGTCAATCACCCGCCACAGGTGCCGCCCGTCGGCATAGACCCAGGTCTCCCCCTCGGGCAGGGCGGTCACCACGGTCAGCTTCCGATCCTCCAGCTTCTCCGTCCACTCTCCCAGGGCCTGATCAATGAGCTGGGCCATGCCGATCTTCTCCCGGTTGACGCTGAGTACCCCGGTGGAGGCCTTGGAGGCCTCCACCAGGTCCTCCGTCAGTTTTTTCAGACGCTGGGACTTGCGGTCCAGCACCTCGATATATTCCACCGCCTTGGGGTCGGCCTGCTGGGTGGTTTTCAGGAGATTGACATAGTTGATGATGGAGGTAAGGGGGGTCTTCAGGTCGTGGGACACGTTGGTGATCAGCTCGGCCTTGAAGCGCTCACTCTTCATTTTTTCCTCCACCGCGCTGGACAGGCCCGCCGAGATATTGTTCAGGTTCTCGCCGCACTCCTTCAGGTCGTGGGGCATATGGGCGGTGTCGATGCGCCGGTTGTAGTTGCCGCCGGCGATGGCCTGCCCTCCGGCCTGGAGACGGCGCAGGCACAGGGACCACCAGCATACGGCCAGCAGCAGCGCTCCATTGAGCAGCAAATAGAGCAGGAACAGGAAGCCCTGCCCCCCAATATAGATCCACTGACACAGATAAAGATTGACCACGAGGTATACGGGGAATAGAATCAGCCATCGCCAGATCAGGGCCAGATTGCGCAAAAGCTGGACGCAGAAGGTCCAGACCCACTGTACAGCCACGCAGATCAGACAGGTCCGGCCCAATGCCCCCGCCTTCAGCCGCGCGGTCAGCGTACGCAGAGTGAGGGCGGCAGCAGCGACAAGTCCGGCAACAGCGGCAGAGAAGAGCATTTCATAAAGAAAGCTGGCGGACAGGGGAACAGGTGCGCCCCAGTACCAGTAATACAGATTGACTGCGTAATGGCCTGCATCCAGCGCCAGCAGGAAGAACCCCACGCAGGCGGCGGCCATGGCGGCCAGATAGAGCTCAAAAAAGATTTTATCCTGCCAGGAGAGGATGGGTTCGGCCACGCCTTTTTTGTGTCCGGCAGACCAAAGCAGCCCCAACAGGCACAGCAGGGTCAGGACCGCCAAAGTGAGACAGCCGGTGGCGTCCTGCCCCAGGCGGGCCTGCATAGCTTCCCACAGGCCGGCCAGCTGGGAAAAGGAGTCCTGCATCCCGGCGCTTACCGCCTCCGGCACGCCGCAGGCGATAACCAGGGTAAGCTGGGACTCCCCGGAGGCCTGAGATTCGGAGGAGTCAAACAGGAATCCGCTCAGTCCCAGATCCAACAGTGAGCCGCCCGGCTGAAAAGAGGCGTAGTAAACTGTCTTTACTGCCTGCTCCAGCTCCTCGCCCTGGGCGAGGTTTCCGCCCAGGTTCCACATTCCATCAGAGGTAAGAACCTGAAAGCGGAACCAGGTCTGAGAGGGATCCAGAAGCTGGCTGAGCTGTTGAATGTCCTGTTCATACTGCTTGGTTTCCACATAGGTAAGGGACTCTTCCGGCCAGATGGACGAGCTGTTTCCCTGGCCCTCCCACTGTTTCACAAGGCCCGACCAAGCATCCTGGTTGGTATACGTCCCCAGAGGGAGATCGCCCACGGCCAAAGAATCGCTTACCAGTTGGGCGGCATAATTCTCCCACTGGAAGATAAGCTCCTGAAACTGCTCTGTCTCCTGCCAGCTCTCTGCGGCATAATAGGGAAACGCTTCCATCACCCGCAGGGCAAACAGTCCGGAAAAAAAGGCGCAAATCAGCAGCAGAACAGCGGCCAGGCCCTTGAACCAGGGGCTCGCCTGTAATCTGGACACTTATTTTCCCTCCTTTTCGATTTTATATCCCAGGCCCCACACCACCTTCAGATAGCGGGGCTCAGCGGGGTTGATCTCGATTTTTTCCCGCAGGTGCCGGATATGGACGGCCACCGTGTTTTCCGAGCCGTAGGCCGGGTCGTTCCACACCTGTTCATAGATCTGGGCGGAAGAAAACACCTGGCCCGGGTGGGAGAGCAGCAGCTTGAGAATGTTGTATTCAATGGGAGTCAGCGCCACCGGTTCCCCGTCCACCGTCACCTGCTTGGCGCTGTCGTCCATGGAGATGGGCCCCACTGAAATCAGTCCCGGCCCCTTTTCCGCGCCGCCCAGGCTGGTATACCGGCGCAGCTGGGACTTCACCCGGGCAATTACCTCCAGCGGGTTGAAGGGCTTTGTGATGTAGTCGTCCGCGCCGATGTTCAGCCCCAGAATTTTATCCGCGTCCTCACTCTTGGCAGTGAGCAGGATGATGGGCACGTTGCTCCCCTCCCGCAGTTTGGCGGTGGTCCGGATTCCGTCCAGCTCCGGCATCATGACGTCCATCAGGATCAGGTGGATTTCATGGGTGTCCATCGCCCGCAGGGCCTCTTTGCCGTTGTAGGCCCTGACAGTCTGATAGCCTTCGCTGGTTAAATAAATATCCAGGGCGGACACAATGTCCTTGTCATCGTCGCAAATTAAAATAGTATACATCAAACAGCGTCCCCTCTCTGTATCATCCAATCTGATTTTCCTGGTTATAGCATAGCATACTCTGATTAAGTTGCAAGGGCGAAAATTTTTAAGAAGTGCTTAAATTTTGTGCTGAGGGGGATTTTTTGGACAGAATTTGTTGCCGTCTGATAGAAAAAACGCCGCAAATGGACAATATTTGCGGCGTCTCTATTTTGAACAGCTTTTCAGCGCCGGTTACAGCCCGCTTGCTGCGCAGAACGGTACGTCCAGCGCAGCAGGGCAAGAAATTCCGCGGGAGGACAGTCGGCTGCGCGGTTTACACAAAGGATATAGCCGTCGCTGCTCAGGATGAACCCGGAGCCGCTGGAAGCGGCTTGCACCGGCTGACCGAAAATATTGATGCCCGCTTGCGAAGTGGTATTGATGGACACCACGCTGTTCACCGCCGCGGCATAGATCTCCGCGTCGCTCATGGTTTTCCCGCTGGCGGCAGTGTTCAGCACCACGGGGGTGACCGCGGCGCCTTGCAGACCGGTGAGGGAACTGCCTCCCGACATGCTCCATACCGCGCCGGCCCCGGCTCCGGCACCCAGCAGGCAGAAGCACAGCGCCAGTGCAGCTCCCCGCAAAAGAAATGGGTGTCGTTTCTGAACATGGGACTTGTCTGAAACAGGCGGCTCGTAGGGAACAAGCGCATGAGAAACGTCCTGATCGAACGTATGATTTTCCTGGTCGCGATACATTGCGATTCCTCCTGTATTTTCAATTTGAAAATGGGCTCATCGCTCTTTTCGAGTATCAGGATAGACCTGTTTGATGAGAGCGGCATGAAAGAAATATGAGGTTTTCTCATTCAAATGATGTCCTGTACACGCCTGTCCGCAGGAAAGCCATGCGTTCAGCGGAGCAAAAAAGAGTCCGGCGGGAGAAACAGGGTACAGATGGTTTGAAGGACCATGTCCTTTGCGGAGCGGCAGTTTGGAATCACCGGCGCGCTGATGATCAGAGCCGTCCAAAAATGACGCCTTCAGAAATAACAGAGCACTTATATGCCGGGCAAGATCCCCGCGCTGCCGCATGCTCTGTGCAGAAGAGCCGGACGGAACCTGTGAAAAAGAAAGATGAAAAAAACTCATTTTGCTCTCACGGGCCTCTCATTTTTATGAACTATGCTGGGACCATCCCAAGCGAGTACACAGGAATGGAGTGAAAAAAATGAATGTTTGCGCACTGATCCCCTCCTATAATCCGGATGAAAGGCTGATTTCCACGGTGGAAGATCTGCGGATGTCCGGGTTCCGCCACATCATTGTGGTGGATGACGGCAGCAGGCCGGACTGCCGTCCATATTTTGACGAACTGATGCCGCTGGGCTGCGAGATAATCCATCTGCCGCACAACAGCGGAAAGGGGGAGGCGTTGAAGAGGGGATTCCTTTCCTTCCTGACCCAGGGCTGGACAGATGCCGGGGTTGTCACCGTGGACGGAGACGGACAGCACAGCGGACAGGATGCCCTCCGCTGCGCCTGCCAGCTGCTTCAGCGCCCCCAAGCGCTGATTTTAGGCGGTCGGGACTTTTCCGGTTCCCAGGTGCCGGCCAGGAGCAAAAGCGGAAACCGCACCATGACCTTTCTTCTGAATCGCCTGTGCGGAATTTCAATCCGGGACACCCAGACTGGGCTGCGGGCTATCCCGGCTTCCTGCCTGGCAGCATTTGCCGGCATTTCCGGGGGCAGATACGAATACGAAACCAATATGCTTCTCTATTGCAAACGGCACCATATCCCGATGGTCGAGATCCCTGTTTCAACCATCTATATAGATAACAATGCCGGATCGCATTATCACCCCGTACTGGATTCCCTGCGCATCGGACTGTCACTCTGCCGATATTTTTTGGCATCCGCCGCAAGCCTTTTGGCCGGCCTGGCAATTTTTTCTTACTTTATGTTCTGCGGGGCTTTTTTCTCTTTGCCCATGCTGATATGGATCTGGCTGGGCACCATGTTTTCCTGCTTGCTCTCCGGGCTCATTGGGTTTTCCGCCCACCATACAGATGCGTCCCAAGCCGGAGTTGACATGCATCGGGAATCTGCCTGCTATGGCATGGTGACAGCGCTGCAATGCGTGATCAGCGGCCTGATTTTGAGCGTTCTGAATGTCTGTTTCCCGGCTGTTCCGGTCATCCCGGCAAAGGCGGCGGCGGACTGTATTTTATTTCCGTGCTTCTCCAGACTTCAGGATCGCGTCGCGTTTTCCCAGGCGCTTGCCGGGGTGAGGCAGGCACCTGTTTTAAAATAAATTACAATATGGCGGCTCCCGGTCAACCGGGAGCCGCCATATTGTTGGGGACTCAGGGTACTGCTCTTTTGCCATAAGAAAACTACTCTGCGTCCAAAAGCCCCACTTGCTCCAGCAAAGCTGCATATTCCTGGTTTACACCGGCAAGGAACACCTCAAAATCCTCGCGACCCAGATAGTCCATATCCCATCCATATTTTTCACAGGTATCAGCCCATTCCTGGGTCAGGACCAGCTCTGCCAACGTGTTTTCCCAGAACTCCCGGGCCTCCTCCGGCATGTCCTTGGGGCCGAAGATCCCCCTCCAGTTATAAAAGGTCGCAGGAATTCCCTGTTCGATACAGGTAGGCATTTCCGCTACAATGCCGCTGCCAACACGCTGGTCTGCCGTTATTCCCAGAACGCGTACATCGCCGCTCTCCACCAGACCCATCACATCGCCAATTCCTGCCGAGACAATATCAACATGTCCTCCCAGAAGCTGGGCCAGCACGCGGCCGTCCTCAAATCCGGTGTAAGGGATCTGCTCCAACGAGCCGATCCCGGCGGCCTGGGCCACTTTGAGAAATTGGACGTGATCCATAGAGCCCACAGAGGAGGTCCCCCCTACGTGCACAGAGGCTGGATCCTCCCGCAGCGCGTCCATCACCTGGTTCAAATCCTGATAGGGGGAGCTGGAGGCCACGGCAAAGCAGCCGTAGTCGGTAACCAGCTTGGCGATTGGCGTGGTATTCTCCTGATAGTGCAGTGAAGTATTCCCGTTCAGTTGGATGAGACACAGCGGCGGAGAAAAAATCGCCAGAGCATCATCCTCGCCGGCGTGTTCATTCAGATACTCCAGCGCAAGCCCGCCGCCATTTCCGGGCCGGTTTGTGACGGGCAGGGGAACCTCCACAAGACCTGTGTCCCGCAGGCACTGCGCCACACAGCGCAGTGTCAGATCCGATCCGCTGCGGATTCCAGCCGGGGCAATCAGCTCCACAGACTGTCTGGGGTAAGAAGACGACGCTTCCGCGGGTTCTGTCTGGGGGCGCCCGCAGCCCGAGGCGAGGGACAGGACCAGCGCACAGGCAAGCAGCACCCGATGTGTTCTGCGAATCATATGCACAACCTCACTTTCCCCATGCTTCGCCGGACAGCAGACGGGCAACCGTTCCGGACAGGGTTTCAAACTCAACAGGTTTTGTCAGAATTTCATCGATCTGCCGCTCCGCGTGCAGCCGAATGGCGCTGTCTCCCACTAATCCGGTTACAAGGATGACACGCAGGCTGTGATTGTACTGCTTCATATGCTGCAGGAGTACCGTTCCCCTCAGCTTGGGCATTGCCTCGTCCACAATCAGCAGATCCCACTGTTCCGGATTGCCTTTAAACACATCCAGGGCCTCCTCGGGGTCGGTAAACGCATCCACTTGATAGCCCTGATGGAGCAGCCTGCGCTTGAAATACCGGACGACCCGAAGCTCGTCGTCCACCAACAGAATAGAGCCCATTCCCGTGCGGCTGTTCTTTTTTCCTTCCTGAATGCCTGCTTTGGGCAGCTGATTGGTGATGGGGAGATAGACCAAAAAACGGCTGCCCTGGCCCACTGTGCTTTTCGCCTCGATGAAGCCGCCGTGGCTGATCAGGATATTCTGCACCACAGACAGTCCTAACCCCGTACCGTCTCCCGACGGCTTTGTCGTGAAAAATGGATCAAAAATTCGGGACAGCAGCTCGGGCGGGATGCCGCAGCCGGTATCCGATACCTCGATCTGAACAAATGCTCCCCCGGACGCCGGGCGGAACTGCTCTGGAAGCTGCTCCAGGGAGACCCGCCGGGTGGCGACGGTGAGTGTGCCGCCGGCAGCCTCCATGGCCTGATAGGCGTTGGTGCACAGGTTCAGCAGCACCTGGTGGATCTGGGTGGCGCTGCCGTAAATATTGACAGAGCCGCTGCACGGCTTCACCACCAGCCGGACACTGGAGGTGAGCAGCATCCGCACCATTTTCAGCGCATCCCAAATGACAGCGTTCAGGTTGACCACATTGTACTGGGAGGAATCAGTCTCCCGCCGGCTGAAGGGAAGAATCTGATCGACAATTTCTTTGGCCCGGCCCCCCGCTTTATAGATCTCGTCGATGTCCTCGTAATATTCATTTTCCGGGCCCAGCTGCTGTTTTAAAAATTCCGAGTATCCCATAATCGGGGTCAGCAGATTGTTGAATTCGTGGACAATCCCGCCGGCCAGGGCCCCGATGGTCTGCAGCTTCTGATAATGGCGCACCTGTTCCCGGCTCTCATGGAGCTCCTCCAAGGTGCGGTTCATGTCCCGGAGATAGCGCGCCTCGATCTTCAGCTTCTGCCGGTTTTTCTGCAGTCCGTAGATGATCAGAATACTTGAGGCAATCAGGATAAAAATCACCGTGACCAAGAAGGCAAAACGGTTCAGGTTTTCATTGACCATGCGGACCACCTGGGAATACGGCATGACCGCCGAAATATACCAGGTGGTTCCGCTTAAATTCATGCGGGAAAAAGCGGATATTTCCTCCCGCTCCGGAAGAATGCCGCCGGAGCAGGAGCGGTAGAGGGAGACTCCTTCCTCCTGCTCATACTGAAGCTGGAGCATATTCCGCAGGCTTTCATATTCCGGCAGGCTGTCCAGACCTGGAATGTCACGAAAATAATTAAATGTCAGCATCTCCGACTCCGGGTGCATGATGATGGTCCCGCGCTCATTTTTGACAATCAGATCCACGGTGCCCCGCAGTTGGAGCGGGGCCATATACTGCTGGTAAAGGGCGTCCATATCCAGCACGGAAACGACAGCCCCCAGATAGTCATTGCCGTCCGTAATGCTGTTGACCAGCGTGAGGCCGTAGTGCCGCGGGTTGATTTGAAAAGCGGATCCAAGCCCAGTCTGCCGGTCCTCTACCAGACGGTCCAGATGCAGGACAGACTCGTCAAAGGACTCCAGAAAGGGATACTGGTTATAGCGGAGGATTTCCTCTCCGCTTTGGTCCAGCAGGTAAAATCGGGAGATCCCCTGATTTTGTGAGAGCATATAGGACAGTACATATTCCTTCAGCCCTGTTTGATCTCCGGTTGCATAGTAGGTGCGGAACTGGCTCAGAAACCCGGGCGTCTGGGTCAGAATCTCCACATTCCGCAGCTGCTCTGAGAGATAAAGGGACAGGTTCTGGGAAACTGCCCGGGCCGTGATCAGAAGATGCTGCTGCTGCTGCGCAATCATCATCTGCGTGTAGGCGTCATAGGTGTTGTAGACCGCAAAGAGCAAAACGATGAGCAGGCAGGCCATCAGTGCCGCAACCAGCGCCTTCACGGCCTTTCCCCATTTAAATTTCGCCATATTCCGCCCCCTCCTCGTCAAATATCGTATGATGCCGTCGAAAAGAAAAACAGCATGTGGGCCGCGGGACAAGAGACCGGAAGCCGCCCGGTCTCCCCTGGCCTGCGTATCGGCATAAGCACCGGCCAGTTGTCCGGGCCGCATCTGGAGAAAATCTGTGTCTTCCCCAATGGAATGAAAAAGTGCATCCCTCCGCAGGCTGTTCCAGCCGCCTGCCCCGGCTGCACAAAAAGGACTCCGCACCGTCCAAAATTGCATCCGGGAATAAAAAACTTTTGTACCAATTTTCAACATATGTTATAATGTGACTGAAAATCGGGAGAATCCTGACAATGCGGCAGGAATGCAGGGCAGGGCGGAAGTTCGGATGGAGGCGGTTATTTTTGGATGCGGCGAGAATACTAATCGTGGACGACGAAAAATTTGTGCGCAGGACCATTTCCAGAGTCCTGTCAAGCGAGGGATTCTCCATCTTTGAAGCGTCAAACGGCCCGGACGCACTGCGTATGGTGCAGGAGCAGCCCTTTGATTTAATGATTCTGGACATTGTGATGGAGGGGATGGATGGGTTTCAGGTCATCCGAACCCTCCGTGATATGGGAATCCTGCTGCCTGTATTTGTGCTCAGCGGACGGCAGGCAGACAATGACAAGATTCTGGCGCTTGGAATCGGCGCGGATGACTATATTACAAAGCCCTTCTCCACCACCGTGCTGTGCGCCAAAGTGAAGGCCTGCCTGCGGCGTATGGGCCTGTCCAACCGGCAAAGAGAGAATATTCTCTCTTTGGGGCCGTTCCAGTATGTCTGCGACGAAATGCGCCTGTTTCAGGATGGCAGGGAGATCCCCCTGTCCAGCAAAGAGAGCCTGCTCATTAAATACTTTTTCAGCAACCCCAACAGGATTTTGAGCAAAGAACAGATTTACCGAAATGTGTGGGGCAACGATGTGGTGGATGACAACACGATTATGGTACATATTCGGCACCTGCGGGTTAAGATTGAAGCGGATGCCACCCGGCCCAATTATTTGCGAACTGTCCGCGGCGTGGGGTATCAGTTTGTCATATAAAAAGGCTGTTTTCCGCCCAATATCCTGATGCACGGCGTTGAATCTGCTTTCAATACGCCTGGCAGCAAGACCGCCGGCCTTTGGCGCGCAGCTGCCAGGCGTTTGATTGTCATACGAAAGCCGGCGCTTCCGCAGCATGATCACCGTTTTGGGACAGAAAATAGGAGAAATAAACAATGGCCAGCAGATCGGCGCAGCCGCCGGGGGACAGGTTCCTGTCGATCATGGCCCGGTCCAGGGCCTCCAGCGCCGCCCGGTCGGGCACCGGTCCCCTCCGGCACAGCCGCCCGGCCTGCTCCGCCGCCCAGCGCTGTCCCTCCGGGCCGCCCCGGGCGATAAGATTGGTGTCCAATGTGTGGGCCATCAGGGCAGTGAGGGCGGCCGTCCCCGCCTCCTCCAAACTGGCTCCGGCCTTCACCGCGGCCCGGAGCGCGGGCAGTCCCACCCGGGATACAGCGGGAAAGCCGTCGGCGGCCTCTCCCCGCACGCCGCGCAGCCCGGTCTTTACATACAGCCGTTCCCCCGCGGTGCAGGCCCGCTCCGCCGTCAGGGCGGACAAAGCCGCCTCCACCGACGGCGCAGCCATGGCGCCGCACTCCGCCAGCAGCCGCTCCGGATCCCGGCAGGGGCCCTCGGGCCGCCAGAGGCGGCCGGCCGCGCCGCACAGACAGCCCATGGAAAAAATGGCCCCCTTGTGGGTGTTCACGCCGCCGGTGGCCTGGAACATAGCCCGTTCCGCCTCCAGCCCGGCCCGGCGCAGCCGGTCGAAGGTCTCCGCCGGCGGCTTTTGGGCCGTCTCCTGCCCGATGGCTACCGCCTGACTGAGGTAGGGGAGCAGGGCGGCGGTGCTGTCCAGGAAGGTAAAGACATCCATATCCCGGTGACTGCCGGTGTTGGCCCGGTCCACCAGACCCGGTTTCGGGGTGGTGCACACCTCATAGAGCAGGGCCCGGGCCGCCTGACCGGCCAGATACGCCCGGTCCTTTTGGGCGAAAAAGTCCGCCAGGATGGTGCGGGTGGCCTGCTGGAGCGCCTCCACAGTATGGAGGCGCCGGGAGGCGCACCCCTTCCCTTCCCGGCCGCACACCAGGCACCGCCGGGGCGGGCGCCCCAGGTCTGCCCGATCCCACTTGCCCCTCCGGGGATCCAGCACGTCCAGATCGAACAGGCGGCCCAGGGGGTCCCGATCCTCAATGTCGGCGCACAGCGCTTTGACCGCCCGCCCGCCGCCGGACACCACCCACAGGGCCTCACATCCGGCAGGGCGGTCGATCTCCTCCCGGTGGACCGTCCGAAGGGAGGCGCCCCGCAGGCTGTCCTCCAGGCGGGCCAGCCCCTCCCGAAAGGCCCGGCGGATTACGGGACCGTTTTTCACCGGGCCGGCAATGTTCAGGGTAAAGGAGACCACCGGCAGGCGGTACTCCTCCAGCAGGGCCTGCTGTCGGGAGGCGCGCGCCTCCCGTGCCTGCAGCACCTCCATCAGGGTCACTTCCGGTTCCATAGGGGACCTCCTTATTTTAGTAGTGAATGACGTCCCCGGCGGCCTGGATGGCGGCAATCACCCCAGCGGCCTCCGGGGTGCGGAAAAACTGCCAGGTGGACTCCGGCACCAGGGAGCGGATGGCCTCCAGATTTCCGTCGTGGATGAGCCTGCGCACCGTGCTGGCGCTGATGGGAGCCCCTCCCGCCGTCTGCCGGGGCACCTGGACAAACTGAATGCCCATCGAGGGCAGCTCCCGGGCCATGACCTGGTTGTACAGGCCGGTGACCTGGCTGGCGGGCTCCTCCCCGGCATACCGGGCGGTGATGTGCAGGGGCCGGGCAATCTGCCCGAAGAGGGCCAGATCCAGCCGGGCGTGGCCCTGAATCACCGTCCCCTCATCCTTTAGGAAGTAGCTGGGGAAGGTGGCCGAACTGATAAGGTAGGGCCCGCTTTTGTGGCAGATCACATTGGACAGGTGGGCCACCCCCTCGCTCACCAGCTTCCACCGCACCGGGAAGGGCACCAGACTGGCATCCTCCTCCAGCACAAACAGGTGGACCGTGGGGAACTCCCTGGCTGCCCGCTCCGCGAGAGCCAGATGGCCCAGGGTGAAGGGGTTGGCGTTCATCACGATGGCGGCGGCAGGCTCCCCGGTTCCGCTCTGAGCCAGCCGGGCGCAGAAGCGGGCGAAACCGCCTTTCCGGTTCTCCAGGAAGGAGAGGGTACCCTCCACCCGGGCAATCTCGTAAAAGCCCAGATCCTGAAAGAATTTGGCGGTATTCACTTTGGTATAGACAAACAGGTGAGTGCGGCCCTGCTCGGTCAGCCGCTCCACCAGGTGGGTCACGATCTGGTTCAGCAGGCCCTCCCCCTGGTGGGCGCGGTCCACCGCGAAGCAGCGCAGGGTGGATCCAAAGGTGCTCCCCGTCGCGGCCAGATTCCAATCTCCATCAAACAGGCCGCAGGTGTAGTCCAGATTGGCGTCCAGGGCGATGCCCTCCCGTTCCAGAAGCGCCCGCGCCTGAGCCATATCCCGGGCGTTGTCCGGGCGGACTTCAGACAGAGTATAGGACATGGGAGCACCTCCAAAGTACAGTCAGGGGCCGCCGCAGCCGCGGCGGCCCCGTTTGCTGCTATTCTATCATAAATCGAATACAATAGGAAGAAGCAAGCATTGCAGATTGTTAAAAAGCCCTCCTGCGCGGCATTGCCGCTTGTTCGAGAACGTCAGTCGTTGTCCGGGTCATAGGGCTTAATCTTCCGGACCACATCCAGAATGGTGCCGTCCCGGGCCTCCAGGACTGCCACCACCTGATCCTCCCACTGCAGGTCGTCGGGGCGGCCCACCAGGGAGTAGGCCTTCTCCTTCAGGCTCTCAATGGACACGTGGGGGATGCCCGCCGCATCCAGACAGGCGATCAAATCCGGGCGCAGGGGGTTGACCGCGATGCCGTAGTCGGTGACCAGCACGTCCACGCAGTCGCCCGGGGTGGTGACGGTGACCACGTGCTCGCACACGGTGGCCATTCTTCCCCGGATCAGGGGGGTGACGATGATGCAGCACTTGCTGCCCGCGGCGGTGTCGGGGTGTCCGCCGGGGGCGCCGCGGAGGACGCCGTCGGAGCCGGTGAGCACGTTCACGTTGAAGCCGGTGTCGATCTCCAGCGCCGCCAGCACCACGAAGTCCAGGCTGTTGACGAAGGCCCCCTTGTTGGCCGGGTTGGCATACTGGGAGGCGCTCATCTCAAAGTGGCCGGGGGTGCGGTGGATGGAGTTCACCGCGTCCAGGTCGAAGTCCTGTACGTCGATGACCTTGCCCACCTTGCCCTTCTGGAGCAGCTCCACCATGGGCTTGCAGATGCCGCCGATGGCCCAGCCCATCTTGATGTTCCGCTCATCCATGTACTGCTCCAAAAACAGGTTGGCCGCCAGGGAGGGGCCGCCCACGCCGGTTTGGAAGGAGAAGCCGTCCTTGAAATAGGGGGTGGAGGCGATGACCTTGGCCACGTTCTCCGCCATCATCAGGTCCCGGGGGTTC
>JAHYYS010000012.1 GCA_019424865.1 bacterium | reverse complement strand
GCGTCCTTGGCGCTCTGGGTATAGGCCCGCACCAGTCCCCCCGCCCCCAGCAGGATGCCGCCGAAATACCGGGTCACCACGCAGCACACGTTGACCACGCCCTCCCGCTGGAACACGTTGAGCATGGGCTGGCCAGCAGTGCCCTGGGGCTCTCCGTCGTCGGAGTAGCGCACGGGGCCGTCCTTTATGATATAGCACCAGCAGTTGTGCCGGGCGTCATAGTGCTTTTTCCGGGTCTCCTCGATGCGGGCGCGGGCCTCCTCCTCGTCCGTCACCGGCCAGACGTGGCCCAGAAAGCGGGAGCGCTTCTCCACCAATTCCGTCTGGCTGGGTCCGGTTGGGATATAATATTCCGTCATAGGGTCACCTCGCAGCTGTGTCTCGGGCGGATGGCGCGCCTATTCCTCGTCATCCGGAAACACTTTGATTTCCAGGGCTTCACAAATTCGAAAAAGCACCTCGACCGAGGGACTCTTTCGACCGCTTTCAATTTCATTCATAAAAGATTGCGTAATCCCCACCATTTTGGCAAGCTTATACTGACTGATTCCAAGCCGTTCGCGCTTATGCCGAATGATTGTTCGATAGTCCTTCATCCATATCACCAGTCAAATTATAGCTTACAGCTATCACTTCGAAAATATATAGCTTTCAGCGATTGACTTTTGTCAAAGAATCTTATATAATAGCTTACAGCGATATAATAAAAACGGCCGAACGGCCGTTTTTGATTCAGAGGTGATACATATGGAGACATCCATGGATTGGATACAGGAGCTGGACGACCTGGTCCAGGATCTGCTGATGGAGGCGCTGACCGTGGAGCTGTGCCGTGCGGCCCTGGCCGGGTGCGCGCCCCGTCTGGCCCAGTTCCCGCCCCAGGCTCTGAGCGGCCTGCTGTCCCGCAGCGGGTCGTTCCTGGCCCAGCGGGCCTGGGATCTGCGTCCGGGAGCCCGGGCGGCGGAAGAAATTGCCGCCGCCCTCACTGCCGGCTCCGCCACAGCTCCCGGGTGAGGAGATAGAAGCGCGCAGGGCGCTGTGCCCCCGTGGGCTCGTCCAGCACGTCCTCGTCAAACCGGCGGACAAAGCCGCACTTTTCAATGACCCGGCGGGACTGGTCATTTTCCACATAGTGGCTGCACCAGACGGCGGCCAGCCCCATCTCCTCAAAGCCATACCGCAGCAGCTCCTCCGCCGCCTCCGGCATCAGGCCCCGGCCCCAGAAGGCGGGGCCGAGGGCATAGCCCAGCTCGTCATTGGGGGCGGGAAACTCCGCCCGGCTGCGGCCGGTAAAGCCGGCGGAGCCGATGACCTTCCCCGTCTCCCGCTCCGCCACCGCAAAGGTGTTGGGCGCGGCAAAGACGGTGCGGATGATCTCCCGGCTGTTTTCCACGCTGGTGTGGACGGGCCACCCGGCGATGGGCCCCACCCGGGGGTCCTTGGCATATTCATATAAATCCGCCGCGTCCGACTCCTGAAAGGGGCGCAGGAGCAGGCGCCGGGTTTTCAGGTTCATGGCGTCTCATCCTTTTTCAGTTCTTTTCCGTAGATGCGGCTCTCCCCGCCGTCGGGCTCGTATCCCGTGCCCAGGAAAGAATAGCCGTATCGCTCATAATAGCCCTGCAGGTCGGTGGTCAGATAGAGGCTTGGGAAGCCCAGGCAACGGCACGCCTCCTCCGCGTGGCGGATCAGGACTCCGCCCATGCCCTTTCCCCGGGCCTCCGGCTCTATATACAGGGCGCACAGCCAGGGCCACAGATCGGCCCGGCTGATGAAGTCGTTGGGGATCAGCCCGGCGCACCCCAGGGTGCGCCCGCCCTCCCGCAGCAAATACCACTGGGGCAGCGGGCCGGGCGCGCCCGGCGTGTGGGTCAGGCAGTCCCGATACATGGCCCCGGAATACGCATCCGCCCACTTCTCCTGAAAATAGGAGATAAACTCCCCGACCTTCTCCGGCCGCTCCCGCACAGACCACACTTCCACCGCTCTATTCCTCCCAGGGCTCCTTATGGGGCTTCCAGCCCTCCACCAGGGGGCCCAGCTGGCCGATGATTCTGGGGGGACACACTGCCACCACGTCGATGGTCTGGCCGTAGTCCACCTGCTCCACCTTGGCCTCCTGGTACAGCCGCTCCAGCTCGCCGCCCCGGTCATAGGGCAGATGGATGGTCACCCGCCGGGCCCCGCTGTCCAGCGTCCGGCCGATGAGGGACAGCAGCTGGGGCAGCCCCTCCCCCGTTTTGGCGGAGACGGAAACGATGCTGTCCCCGTGGGGCCGGATCTCCCCGGTCCACAGGTCGCACTTGTTGAACACCTCAATGCGCGCCGTCTGCTCCGCCCCCAGCTCGACAATCAGCTGGTCCACCACCGCCGCCTGCTCCCGCCACTGGGGGTTGGAGGCGTCGATGACATGGAGCAGCAGGTCGGCAAAGGACAGCTCCTCCAGCGTGGCCTTGAAGGCCTCCACCAGGTGGTGGGGCAGCTTGCGGATAAAGCCCACGGTGTCGGACAGCAGGGCGGTGCAGGTGTCGGACACCTCCAGGGTGCGGGTGGTGGTGTCCAGGGTGTCGAACAGGCGGTTGTTGGCCGGGATGTCCGAGCCGGTGAGCTTGTTGAGCAGGGTGGATTTGCCCGCGTTGGTATAGCCCACCAGGGCCACCACCGGCACCTCGTTTTTGATGCGCCGCTCCCGCTGGGTGGCCCGCACCCGGCGTACGTCCTTCAGCTCCCCCTCCAGCTTGGATATTTTTCGGTGAATGTGCCGCCGGTCGCTCTCCAGCTGGGTCTCGCCGGGGCCGCGGGTGCCGATGGCGCCCTCCTGCCGCTCCAGGTGCTTCCACATGCCGATGAGCCGGGGCAGCAGATACTTGTACTGGGCCAGCTCCACCTGCAGCCGCCCCTCCCGGGTGCGGGCCCGCTGGGCAAAGATGTCCAGGATCAGGGCGGAGCGGTCCAGCACCGACACGCCGATGTCCTCGCCGAGGACACGCTGCTGGGAGGGGGACAGGGCGTTGTCAAAGATGACCATGTCCGCATCCATGGCCTCCACCAGCTGCTTCACCTCGGCCACCTTGCCCTCGCCGATGAAGGTGCGGGGGTCGGGGCTGTCCTTGGACTGGGTCACCATGCCCACGCAGACGCCACCCGCCGTCTCCAGCAGGTCGGACAGCTCCTCCATGGACTCCTCGGTGGCGTTCTCCTCCCGGGGCAGGCTGAAGGCGTCCAGGCCTACCAGCACCGCCCGGTTTCGTTTTTCTGTCGTATCAAGTCCGGTCATAAAACCTCCGATAGGGTAAAATCATGCCGGGGCGCGGAAGGTCACTTCGCCAGAACCTCCACAATCTCCCCGATATACATGGTATGGAAATCCTTTTGGGGATACCACTTGTCCTGAATCTCCTGCGGGATATTGGCCGGGTCCATGGGCTGGACAAAGCGCTTGCGGCACACCAGCACCAGGCTGGCCTGTTCAAAATAGGGGGCGCCGCAGCCGGCGGAGGCCACCGTGAAGCCGCACGCCTTCACCTTGTCCACCTCCCGGCCGCTCTTGGAGCCGCACAGGGACAGCTCCCCGCGGTAGGCCTCGTCGAAAAAGGACAGTGTGAAAAATTCCTCCCGGTCCAGAAACTCCTTGGTGTACCGCTGGGGCCGGATATAGCAGGTGGCGGCGGGGGCGCCCCAGATCACGCCCAGCCCGCCCCAGGAGGCCGTCATGGTGTTGCAGTGCTCCGCCGTGCCGGCGGTGACCAGCATCCACCGGTCCCCGATGAGGGAGAATACGTTGTCCTTCAGGTCCTTGGGATTGAGGGTATGAAACATGGCTGCGTTACCTCCTGTACTCTGATTTTGGATTGTATGCGGTTTTTTTCGGTTTCATGCGGCGTCCGGCCGTGCAAAAAGCCGCACCGATCACTCGGCGCGGCTTTGAAAGGCAGGATCTCACTTGTCCAGTCCGAACTTCTTGTTGAAGCGGCTGACACGACCACCGGTGTCCACCATCTTCTGCTTGCCAGTGTAGAAGGGGTGACACTTGGAGCAAACTTCCACGCGGATATCCTTCTTGGTGGAGCCGGTCTCGATCACATTGCCGCAGGCACACCGGATCGTGGTCTGCTGATAGTTGGGGTGGATGCCTTCCTTCATTATCTTCACCTCTTTCTCCTTGGAGGATCATTTCGTAAACGCATCTGGTATCATAACACATTTCTCAGGGAAAAGCAACCGCTTTTTTCAAAATTCTTCTGTGGATTTCCGCTGAATTTCCCGCTCCGCTATCCCCGCTTGCGCACCAGAAAGGTCAGGAGGAACCACACCGCCAGGTACAGGGTGATGGCCGCACCGGCGGAGCCGCTGATGTAGTAGGAGGTCATCAGGCCGGCGACTCCTGCCGCCACCGCCCCCAGCAGGGACACCAGGTGGTACTGGAACATGTTTCTGGCCACGTTCCGGGCCGAGGCGGCGGGCAGCACCAGCAGGGAGTTGATCACCAGCAGGCCCACCCAGGTCATGGACAGGGTGACCACCACGGCAATGGCGATGGAAAACACCGTCTCCTGCCAGAACACCCGGATGCCGCGGCTGTCCGCCAGGGCCGGGTGGACGGCGGAGAGCATCAGGTGGTTGAAGGACAGCAGCCACAGGGCCAGCACCCCCAGCAAAATCAGGGCCAGCAGGCCCACCTTGGCCGGCTCCACCGACAAAATGTCGCCGATGAGCAGGTTGTTGAACCGGGTGAAGGACCGCCCCCCCAGGGTGGACAGGAAGATGCCCAGAGCCACGGCGGTGGAGGAGAACACCCCGATCACCGTGTCGCTGGCCAGGGCGGAGCGGCGGCGCACCCAGTTAAACAGCAGGGCAAAGACCACCGCGAACACGACCGCCGCCCAGGTGGGCTCGGCAAAGCCGCACAGGGCCCCGATGGCCATGCCGGTGAAGGCGGAGTGGCCCAGGGCGTCGGAGAAGAAGGACATGTGGCTGTGCACCACCATGGTGGACAAAATTCCAAACAGCGGCGAGATGATCAGCACCGCCAGCAGCGCATTCTTCATGAAGAAGTAGGACCCGCTCTCTGCCCACTCAAAGGGCAGCAGGTCCACCAGCGCGTACCAAAGCTCCATCCCTCACACGCCCCCTTTCCCCATCCGCAGATGGAAGGTCTGATAAAACTCCGGCGAGGAGAGCACCTCGTCCGGCGGCCCCGCCTTCAGCACCCGGCGGTTGAGCAGGATCACCTTGTCGGCAAACTGGCCCAGGGTGGCAAAGTCGTGGGTGGACAGAAGGATGGACAGGTCGTACTCGGTGCGCAGCTCGTCCAGCATGTCCAGCAGCTGGTGCTCCCCCTCGATATCCACACCGGACAGGGGCTCGTCCAGAATCAGGATATGGGGCACCGGCTCCAGGGCCAGGGCCAGCAGCACCCGCTGCAGCTGCCCCCCGGACAGGCCGCCCATGGGCTTGTCCAGCAGGTCGCCCCCGTGGACCCGCTCCAGACTGCGGCGGCACCGCTCCCGGTATTTCTGGGGGATGGGCAGCCACACCGGCCACCGGGCGGTGGCGGCGGTGAAAAAGTCCAGCACCGACACCGGGTCCCCCCGGTCAAAGCTTGGGGACTGGGGCACATAGCCGATCAGGGGACGGCTGCCCCCCATCACCGTGCCGTCGGCCAGCCGGATGGCCGGCCCGCCCGCCGGGGAAAAGGTGATGTTCCCCCCGTAGCTCAGCTGGCCCAGGATGCTGCGGAACAGGGTGGACTTGCCCGCCCCGTTGGGGCCGATGAGGGCGGTGATCTCCCCGCAGTGGAGGTGGAAGGACACATCCTCCAGGATGTCCTCCCCCTGGATGTGGACCGACACCCCCTCCAGCTTCAGGCAGCAGGCGTCTGCGCAGCTTCCGGACACCCTTCCGTGCTTGATTTTTCTCACGGGACAACCACTTCCTCCCCTGTAAAGCCGCTGACAACGGCCGTGATATTGGACTGCATGCCGTCATAATAGGCGTCCAGCCCCCCGTCCTCCGGCCCGTCCATCAGCATGGTCAGCTGGGACACGGCACAGCCCGTCTCCCGGGCGATGGCCTGGGCGGTGGCGTCGGAGCCGTTGACCTCGGTGAAAATAACGGGGATGCCGTTCTCCTGCACCAGATGGGTGATCTCCACAATCTCCTTGGCGCTGGCCTCGCTGCCCGCCTCCTCCTCGATGGCGGCCAGCAGGGGCAGGTCAAAGGCCCGTGCAAAGTACTGGAACCCGTCGTGGAAGGTGATCAGACCGGCGGTCTTCGTCCCCTCCAGCTGCTCCCGCAGCGCGCCTTCCCAGGCATCGAGCTGTTCGGCGGCGGCCCTCCCGTTTTCCCGGTACCGTTCCCCGTATTCCGGGTCGGCCTGGGCCAGCCCGTCCGCCAGATTTTCCACCATGATGCGGGCGTTGGCCGGATCCATCCAAATGTGGGGGTCCCAGTGGCCGTGGTCGTGGCCGTCCTCGTCCCCCTCAGCGTGGTTGTGGGACAGGTTCTCCAGCAGCTCCACCCCCTGGGAGCAGTCAACGGTCTGTGCGTCGGAGGCCGCCAGGGCGTCATCCATAAAGTCCTCCAGCCCCGCGCCGCTCAGGGCGATGACGTCCGCCCCCTCAATCTTTTTCATGTCGTCCACCGTCAGGGTATAGTCGTGCAGGCAGCTCACCGAGCCCGTATCCAGCCGCTGCACCGCCACCCCCTCCACGCCGTCTGTCACCGCCCGGGCAAAGAGATAGACGGGGTAGGTGGTGGTCACGATGGTCAGCCGGCTCTCCTGTCCGGCGGAGCCCTCCTCCCCGCCCCGGCAGCCGGCCGGAACGAAGGCCAGGGACAGCGCGAGCAGAAGGGAAACAATGCGTTTTTTCATGTACTACCTCAAATCTGTGGGAAATTGCCGCCCGATGATTTCTGGGCATTGCTCCGTTAGTATACCGCACTTTTTCCCCCTTGTAAATCCGAAAGGCCGTGAAAAATGTCTTGTTTCGCCGCTCTCTTTTCTCAAAAAGCGCAGAAAGCACCGTATCCCGGCGGGGATAGGGTGCTTCTGCCTGATTCCGGGCCCGGCCGCCGGATTTACCGGCGGCCGGGCCCTTTCCACGTTTTGTGTCCGTCTTACTGTTCCGCAAAGCGGTACAGGAAGGTTACAATCTGCGCGCGGGTGCAGGAGGCGTTGGGGCCGAAGGCATCGGCGCTCACCCCCGCCGTGATGCCCTGGGCAGCGGCCCAGGCCACTGCGTCGGCATATCCACCCCACGCAGCGCAATCGTATTTCCGCCCTCGTTCCACTCAAATACGCTTTCAAAGTCAAAGCCCAACTCTTCAAAGAAGGCTCTGTCGCTCATCTGCTCTTGGGTCAGATCTGCCCCGTTTCCGTCGTTATGTACACCGGTAACGGTCTGCCCGTTGACCAAAATGTCAGCGTTGGCATAGTTGTCGTGGACATAGTCCGGGTTATTCATCACACCCAGGCGATAGCCATCGGCCGGCTCAGGGGCGCTGACGCTGCCGGACAAAATTACATTATGGGAAATGGTCAGCTTCTGACCAGACACGTTGTTCATCCACGCGCCTAAAAGCGAGGCCACATTGCCGTCGCCAGGATTCCCTGTACTGGTGGTCGAAGCATCCATGCGGCGGACGATGTTGTTCTGGATGTTCACCTTGGCCAGGCCCGCAATGCCGCCGGCCTCCACTCCGGTGCAGGAGACGCTGCCCTCTGCAATGCAATTGCGGATCATCCGGCTGCCTCCGGCGTTATCCAGTCCATAACCGGTGACGCCGCCCACATTGCTTTCTCCGGAGACGTCAGCATTGATGTAGCAGGCTTCCACGGTGCCGGTCACCTGGCCCGCAATGCCGCCCACCCGGCTGCTGCCGGCAACTTCCACACCGGCGCTGCACTGGCGGACCACGCCGGTTCCCTGGACATTGCCCACAATGCCGCCGGTCTGATCTCCGCCCTGAACAACGCCTGTGACGGTGACCTTCTCAACCGTGCCGGAACAGCTGCCCACCAGAGGGGCAGTATAGCTACCGCCGCCATTTTCGATGGATACGTCGGACAGCTTCAGATCATGGATTATGCCGCCGCTGTTCAGCGCCCCGAAGATAGCATAGGAGTCTCCCTTGGCGTCCACAGTCAGCCCGGTGATGGCATAATTCTGCCCGTCCAGTTCGCCGCTGAAATAGGCGATGGGTTCCAGGCTTTGTCCAGCCAAATCCAAGTCATTGTTCAAACGGAACTTGCCGGCGGGCTCCAGCTCGATCTGGGCAAAGTCTTCCGCCGTCTTGATCAGCCAATAGCCCTCCTCATCTTTCTCCAGTGTAACGGGGCTTTCCGTCTCATCAGGCGGAACCACTGTCATATCAGCCTTTTGCAGGGCAATGGTGCCGGTTTCCTCATCCCACGCAAAGACACTTTCAAAATCAAAGCCCAGGTTCTCCCAGAACGTCTTGTCCTGCAGCTGTTCCGCAGTGGCATCTCCTCCAATGGAGTTGTCAGGAGCGCCGCCTGTCTGCTGCTCACCGTTGATCAGGGCTTCCGGTCCGCAGTAGTTTTCAGATTTGTTGGTATCCTGATAGCTGATGCGGTTGGCTACCGTTCCGTTGCCGGAGACGGTGGTGATATTGCCGCTGACAATTACATTTCCCTTATAGGGCAGATTGCCGTTGGCCCAGGCACCCAGAAAACCGGTGACATTGCCATCGCTTACAGCCTGGTCATTCAGCGCAGTAATGTCCAAATCGGTGACTACACAGTTTTCCACACCGACCTTCAGCAGTCCCCCAATACCCGCAGGCTCCACGCCGGCAGCCTCTACGGAACCGGTGACAATGCAGTCGCGCACATAGCTCTCCTGGCCGCTGGTATGTCCGGTAGCGTAGCCTACAATACCGGCCGCCCGCTGGCCGCCATAGATCCGCACATTGGCGTAGCAGCCTTCTACCGTTGACCCTTCGTGCATCTGTCCTGCGATTCCGCCTGCATTATCTGTCCCGGTGATCTCCACTCCAACACTGCTGTTGCGGATTACGCCTCCGCCATACAAGTCACCTGCGATGCCGCCCACATTGTGATTTCCCGAAATGCGGCCGGTAACCGTTACACCGTCCACCGTGCCATAGCACATGCCTGCCAGGGCAGCGGTATAGCCGTCGGAAGTGCCGCGAAGGGACACGTCAGTCAGCCGAAGATCCTGAATCACCGCATCGGCGGCAATGCTGTCAAACAGTGCATAAGAATCATCCGTGTCGGCTGTCAGGCTTTGGATTTCATACCCTGCACCGTCAAAAATGCCGCCAAACATGCCAATGGTGAAGTTCTCCATTTCGGAAAAATCCACATCGTTGGCCAGCCTGAAGTTTTCAGCCGGACCATCCAGTATCTCTCGGAAATCCTCAGCGGTCTTCAGCAGGTAATAGCCGTCGCTGTCCTGCTCCAGATCCACACTCACACTGGTACTGCTTTCGTCCACCACAAGCAGGGTGTTGCCCACCGGGCGTTCGCTGCCGTCAGAGGGGACATTCATGACCTCAAAATTCCGGGTCTCAGGATCCCGCACCACGGCAGTGGTGGAGCCGCCGCCATCCAGATTCAAAGCGGTGACTGCCCCCAGTTCCGCCATATACTGGGCCGTCTCAGTCAGGGTTGTGCCTGCGGATCCGCCGGAATTCCGGCCGTCGATTGCCACCAGAAGCACATCGCCATCCGCCGTGATGCCCACCGCCGTGCGCGGGGCGCGCTCGGTATCGTCAATGACCTGAGCCTCGCCGTCCAGAACCAGGAAATACCGTCCGCCCACGGCCTGATACAGCTCGTCCTTGATTTCTTCATAGAGCTCCTTGCCCCCGATTACAGGCGTCCCATCCTCCTTTATGCCGAAAAAGCCGCGGATATTCACTTCATCATCGTGAATTGTATCGGAACCGCTGGAATAATAAGGGGTCAGCTCCACGCCGTCTTGTATCATCAGGCCGCTAGGCTGGATTGCACTGTCATTTCCCATATTGAAAAAGTCGGCATTGACTGCTGCCAGTACATTGCGGCCGTTGAGCGCCGCTGCCTTGGCCTGCTCAGAGGTAGTCTGAACCAGGCCGGGCTCCAGCGGCTGCTCGTCATTGGGAGAGCCGGCCACAAAGGTCAAAGTGGATTCTTCGCTCTGATCCACTTCGATAACAAAGGCATTTACATTGCCGCCGTCTGTATTGTCAAAAGATTCCTCTGTGTAGGTCAGCCCCTGATAAAGCTCTTCTGAGTAGGCGTCAGATGTAAGCTGTACCGCAAACGCCGGGAACATCTGCAGCAGCAGCACCAGCGTCAGAAACAGAGCGCCGCCTCGTTTCATGTATGTTCTCAAGTGTATCTCCTTCCTTTCCTGTTATGCTTGTCCTTTCGCCGACCGCTTATGCCGACGGCAAAAAAGGAACTCAGCTGTATGTAAACCGGATGAGCCGGGAACTTCCCCTCTGCCAAATCACAAACCAGGTCCGCTGCTCCCTTCACAACTCGGTCTCCCGCCTGAATCGTCCCTGGCGCAAGAGATGGGCCGCCGGCAGGAGTTTCACGCCGGCAGCCTGCCTTTCAACGGTGCCATTATAATACGGGTGTGAAAACAGGACATCAAGCTCCTGTTAAACTCTTGTGAAAACTTCTTCTGAGCAGAACCGGCAGCCCCTCTTCTTTCCTGGCATCCCCGCGGCAGTCTGCACCGGATGCGCCGCTTTCCCTTTCTGATTCTGACACAGGGCCATGCCGCCCGCAGTCATGCCAAAGGCAGGCCCCAGTCTGGCAGCCAGGCGGACTTTTTGCCGCCGCAGGCCATCCGAAAGTGCGGACACACGGCATTTGGCCTTGTCAAACGGGAAAAAATTCAATATAATACCACTGTCACAAGATAAATCCGGCGCACCGCGCCGTTTGACGGAGGGAACAGCATGACATTGGACAAGACGTATTTCGAGGAGATGGAGGCCAAAATCCCCAAGGGGACGGTACGCACCCGCTTCGCCCCCTCTCCCACCGGCTATATGCACGTGGGCAACCTGCGCACGGCTCTGTACACCTGGCTCATCGCCCGGCACAATCAGGGCACCTTTATCCTGCGCATCGAGGACACCGACCAGACCCGCCAGGTGGAGGGCGCCACCGAGCTGATCTACCGCACCCTGGCCGAGTGCGGCCTGACCCACGACGAGGGCCCCGATGTGGGCGGCCCCGTGGCCCCCTATATTCAGACCCAGCGCAGGGACACCTATGGGAAGTACGCCCGGCTGCTGGTGGAGCGAGGCCACGCCTATTACTGCTTCTGCGAAAAGGCCGAGAGCGAGGAGGACTCCGGGGAGTTCGACCGGGGGGCGGATCCCTGCCGCGCCCTGAGCCTGGAGGAGGCCCAGGCCCGGGTGGACGCGGGGGAGCCCTATGTCATCCGCCAAAAAATCCCCCAGGAGGGGACCACCACCTTCCACGACGCCATTTTCGGGGACATCACCGTGGAGAACAAGACGCTGGACGACCAGGTGCTGCTCAAGCGGGACGGCCTGCCCACCTATAACTTTGCCAACGTCATTGACGACCACCTGATGGGCATCACCCATGTGGTCCGGGGCAGCGAGTATCTCTCCTCCGCCCCCAAGTATGACCTGCTCTACCGGGCCTTCGGCTGGGAGGTGCCCACCTATGTCCACTGCTCCCCCGTCATGCGGGACGCCCAGCACAAGATGTCCAAGCGCCACGGCGACCCCTCCTATGAGGATCTGCGGGAGCAGGGCTATCTGACCCAGGCCATTTTGAACTATGTGGCTCTGCTGGGCTGGTCCCCCCGCGGGGAGCTGGCCGAGCAGGAGGTGTTCTCCCTGGCGGAGCTGGTGGACGCCTTTGATCTGGAGGGGCTGTCCAAGTCCCCCGCCATCTTCGACCTTGACAAGCTCACCCACTTCAACGCCCTGTATCTGCGGGCCATGTCCCCGGAGGACTTTGCCGCGGCGGCCGAGCCCTATATCCGCCAGAGCGTGAAAAACCCCGCTCTGGATGCAGCGGAGATCGCCGCGCTCCTCCAGGCCCGGTGCGAAAAGCTCACCGACATCCCGGAGAAGGTGGACTTCTTCGACGCCCTGCCCGACTATGACCCGGAGCTGTTCACCAACAAGAAGTCCAAGACCAACCCGGAGGTGTCCAAGGCCATGCTGGAGGCGGCCATCCCCATGCTGGAGGCCCTCCCTGACTGGACGCAGGAGGCCATCCATGACGGACTGGTGGCCCTGGCCGAGCAGCTGGGCGTCAAGAACGCCACCCTCATGTGGCCGGTGCGCATCGCCGCCGCCGGCAAGGCGGTGACCCCGGGTGGAGCAGTGGAGATCTGCCGCATTCTTGGGAAGGACGAGACCCTGCGCCGGTTGGAGACAGGGCTGGACAAGCTGAAATAACAAAAAAACCGGAGCCGGCCCGCGGAGTGCTGTATGACACAGCACCCTGCGGGCCGGATTTTTTTGCGTTATTTTTCCTTCCCCCCTTGACATCTGGCGTCATTGGTGATATGGTTAATTACACAAGTAACGAACCAATGAACGAAGAGGAAGGAGGCGGACCGGATGACCCAAACTGCTCCGCGCAGATCCCCCCTGATTGTTCTGACCGTTCTGCCTCCGGCCTCCCCCGGCGGGCCGCGGTCAGTCCCTGGGCACAGTCTGGAGCAACGGAGGTGAGGCCAAGTGCATGGCGTATTGAACGACCAGTCCATGATCTATCTGCAAATCGCCCGGATGCTGGAGGATGACATTCTCCGGGGCATCTATCAGGAGGGGGAGCAGGTCCCCTCCACCAATGAGCTGGCCCGCAGCTATAACATCAACCCGGCCACGGCGGCCAAGGGCATCAACCTGCTGGTAGCGGACGGAATTTTGTACAAAAAGCGGGGCATCGGCATGTTCGTGGCCCCGGGAGCGGGTGAGACTGTGAGACAAAAGAGAAAAGACGCGTTCTATGACGGTTTTGTCAAGCCTCTGGTCAAGGAGGGCTCCTCCCTGTCGCTGACCCGGGAGGAGCTGCTGGCCATGGTGACCAGAGCCATTGAGGAAGGAGAGCAGAAATGAACACTGGTATTTTAAAGGCCGAGGGCCTGTGCAAATCCTACGGCACCCACCAGGTGCTGCACAATCTGGATCTGGAGCTTCTGCCCGGGAAGATCTACGGCCTGATCGGCCGCAACGGTGCGGGCAAAACCACCCTGCTGGGCATTCTCACCGCCCAGAACACCAAGGACAGCGGCTCGGTGACCTATGACGGCGAACCGGTGTGGGAGAATCAGCGGGCCCTGGACCACATCTGCTTCTCCCGGGAGCTTCAGCCCACCCTGCTCTCCGGCCAGAACAATCTGAAGGTCCGGCACTATCTCCGCTCGGCAGCCATCTTCTACCCCAACTGGGACAGGGAATACGCCCAGCGGCTGCTGGAGGAGTTCAAGCTGGAGCCCAAAAAGAAGATCTGCCAGCTGTCCAAGGGGCAGATGTCCATGGTGACCATTCTCATCGCCCTGGCCAGCCGGGCCCCGCTGACCATTCTGGACGAGCCGGCGGCGGGGCTGGACGTGGTGATGCGGGAGCGGTTTTACCAGCTGCTGCTGGAGGACTTCGCCCAGACGGGGCGCACCTTTGTGGTCTCCACCCACATCATCGAGGAGGCGGCCTCCGTCTTTGAGCAGGTCATCATCCTGGACCAGGGGCGCATTGTGGAAAACGCCCCCACAGACGAGCTGGTGGAACAGTTCCGCTATCTCTCCGGCCGGGACGACGTGGTGGACCAGGCCTGTGCCGGGCTGGAGGTGCTGTCCGTGCGCCAGATGGGCCGGCGCAAAACCGCGGCGGTCCGGGGCAGCGCCGCCCAGCTGAAGGCGGCCCAGGAGGCCGATGTGGACGTCTCTCCCATGAATCTGCAGAACGTCTTTGTGGCTCTGTGCGGCCACGGGGACGAGGGGTGAGAGGAGGGGAACGGGATGACGCGCACCTTTCGCTTCCTGTTCCGCTTTCAGTGGCCTATCCTGGCCCTTCCGGTCTGTATGACGGCTGCCGCGGCCGGAGGTCTGGCGTTCGGTTCGCCTGACGGCCTGGCCCCTCTCTTTTTCCCGTTTCTGCCCCGGCTCTTCCCGTTTCTTCTGCTCCTGGCCGGGTGGCAGCTTTGGCTGTATCTGGATCTGGACCTGTCTCTGGGCGGGCGGCGGCAGGACTTCTTCCTGACCTCCCGGGCTTTGTTTCTGGCGGAGGTGCTGGTGTCCTGGGGGGCGCTGGCGGCAGCGGCGTCTTTTCTGCCGGCGGAGCTTCTGCCCCAGGGCCTGCCGGCGCTGACCCCCGCCGACGGGCCCGGCATGGCGGCCTATCCCCTTTTGTGCCTGTCGGCCCTGTGTCTGGGCAGCGCGCTGGGCGTGCTGGCCCGCCGCTATCCCCGGGCGGCAAACTTTCTCCTCTGCTTCACCGGAGTCAATCTGATCCTGGGGGACTTCTCTCTTCTGCCCCTGGTCCACGTCCTCTGGGGCAGCGGGTCGGGGCTGGGCCGGGAGGTGGCGGGCTACCTCTCCACCTTTTTCCTCCTGGGGGTAACCAAGCTGCTCTCCTGGCTGCGCATCAATACCTATTCTGTTCCTGTGAGGTGAGCGTGATGCTGCGATCCTTTCGCTTCCTGCTGGGCCGGTTCTGACCCTGTCTGGCGGTGATGGCGGTTCTTGCCGCCGCAGCGGCTGGAAGTCAGGCCCTCTGGCTGCCGCCGTGGACCCGGACGGTGTTTCAGTGGTGCTTCGCGCTGCTCCCCAAGCTTTTGCCGTCTGTGCTCCTCTTCGCCGGTTTTTTCCCGTGGGGACGCTCTATGAACCTGGCGCTGTCCATGGGGGCCGGCCGGCGGGGGCTGTTCGGCGCCGTCCATCTGCTGTTCCTGGTCCTCGCCGCTTCCGCCTGGGCCGTACAGCGGGCGGTCTGCGCCCTTCCCGCCCCCTTTCTCCCCGCGATGGCGGAGCGCTTTCCCGCCCTTGCCCCGGCCGAGGCGGCTTCTCCCTGGGTTTATTTTCTGCTGTGCCTGATGATGCTGCTTCTGGGCAGCGTATGCGGGATCCTGTCCGCCCTCTACTCCCAGGCCGCGTTTCTGGTCTTTTTCCTGATCGTCGGGGGGCTGAATCTCTCCGACTGGAGCTTCTTGTCCCTGGCGCAGGTGCTCTGGGGGGAGGGAGCTTCCTGGGGCGCCCTCCCCTATGTCCTCAGCGCCCTTACGGCCGCGGGGTGTGAGGGCTTTCTGTGGAGTACCATCCAGACCTATGTGGTGAGGTGAATCAACATGTTCAAATCCTTTCGCTTTCTTTTCCAGTTTGCCTGGGTCAATCTGGGGGCGGTGCTGGCCTTTGCCGCGGTGGTTACCGTGGGCTCCTTTGCCACCGGAGTGCCCAACGGGGCGGAGAACCTCTTTGAGACCTATTTCTCCACCCTCCCGATGGTGCTGCTGGTCATCCTTTATATCCTGTCCTTTGCCCTGTGCACCAGCAGCATGAATCTGGCCCTGTCCCTGGGGGCCCGGCGTCGGGACTTCTTCTTCGCCGTTCAGGGCATTCTGCTGCTGTACACCGGGGTGTGCTGGGTCCTTCAGGCGGTGGTGTCCGCCATCCCCGTTGTGTTCCACTGGGCCCGGCCGGAGCGTTGGTCCATCCTCGCCGCCCTGCGGGGGCCCCATCCGTGGTCCTATCCCCTGCTGTGCCTGGCCGTGCTGTGTCTGGGCTGCGTGTGCGGGCTGATTTTCGCCCGCTCCCGGGCCCTGGGCGTCCTTATCATCACGGCCTCCGCCGTGCTGGCCATGTTCGGGATTATCTTTCTGTTTGTCACCTCGGGCACCTGGGAGGGCAGCAACCCCTGGGGGGTTCTGCCCGTGGTGCTCACCGCCGGGGCGGTGGCCGCAGTGGGGGTAAGCGAGGGTTTTTTGTGGCGAAGCATTCAGCGGTACACGGTGAACTGAGGTGAGAAATATGCTGAAAAAACTGATTCGGCTCCACATTTCAGACCTGTGGCTGTGTCTTGGGGTGGTGGCGGGCCTGTTTCTGATTGTGAACGGCATTATCGCAGCCGTCCTGCTCCTGTCAGAGGGTACGTCGTCCGTTCCGCTCCCCTCCGGGGTCGCGCTGCCCATTGCCGTGGGGATCATGACGCTGGCCGTTACCGTCAGCCACGTGAGCATCAGCTTCGTCCAGGCCCTCCAGTTCGGCCAGAGCCGCCGCCGGGCGCTGGGGCTGATGCTGTCCCTGGTCCTTCTGGAGGGGGGGTGCTCCATGGCCCTGGCCGCCGCCCTGACCTGGGTGGAGCGGACCCTCTTCCCCGCCCTGTGGCTGGTTCTGTCCGGCAAAGAGCAGCTGGTCTGGGGCGGCATTCCCCCCATCCCGGCGCCCGCCCCCTGGGATGGCTCTAACCAGGAGTGGGCCGCCCTGCTGGACGAGATCTCCTCCACCCTCTACCTGCAGGACGTCTCCCTGGACTGGTGGTGGTTCCCTGTGATCCTGTTGATCGGCCTGGCGGCGGGCTTCATCGTCGGAGCCTGCCTCCAACGGTTCGGAGCTAAAGGCGGATGGATCCTGTGGTGCGTCTGGATGGCGATCTGCTTCGCCCCTCAGCTGCTCCCCCTGGATGACCTCAGCCTGCCCCTGCCCCCCGACTTCCTGCTCTATGTGGCGGTGGTCCTGGCGGCGGTTATGCTGATCTGGTCGGTGTGGTCCCTGCTCCACGCCGTGGTAAAACATTGAACCGGCATCATACAGAGAAAAGGAGCTGTTTCCATGAAGTTTTATCGGAACATGTCCCCGGAGGATCGGAGCAATTTCAAATTCGTCATCGCCGTGTTCCTCATTGGCGTCCTGGCGGTGCTGGCCGTCCCGTTTCTCTTCCGGCTCTAGACTTTGATTGAGAAAACTATCATTGATATTATACAAGGAGGAACCATACAATGGCAAAGGATACCGACCGCTTCCAGCGGATTTACAAGCAGGGCATCGCCACCGTGATGGAAATCTGGGTGGATCAGGAGACCGGGGTGAACTACCTCTACCACAGTGAGGGATATTCCGGCGGGCTCTCCCCCCTGCTGGACCGGGAGGGAAGGCCGGTGATCACCCCGGTGAGCCGGTAAAACCGGCAAGAAAGCCCTCCCGCAGGGAGTTCCTGCATGCAATCCTGCTCAAAAAAGCGGCTTGTCAATTTCAATTGACAAGCCGCTTTTTTGACACGCTGGAGGGGACGTCCTGCCATTGGGCAGGCCGTCCCCCCTTTGAAATAGAATGATTACCGCTGGGTCAGGGTCAGATAGTCCGCCGATACATAGCCGATGGCGGCCTGATCGCTGCTGTTGCGGTAGAGCACCTGATACCAGCCGTTCTGCTGGGAGAGCACCACTACCCAGGTTCCGTTGCTCAGCCCGCCGATGACGGCGTAGTCGGTGCCCGGGCCGGAGCGGACGTTCAGGCCCGCCTCCGCGCCGGCTACCGTCCCCACCAGGGAGGCAGGCTCACAGTAGACCACACAGCTGGCGGTCAGGCCGTTCCAGCTGGCGGTAACCGTGGCCTGGAAGGTGCCCGCGCCGGGGTACAGGTTGGTGACCACGCCCTCCGGCGTGACCACTGCGGCATTGGACCCGCTGCTGCTCCAGGTGATCTGGGCCCCCTCCCACTCCGGGGAGAGCACGGCGGAGAGCACGGCGCTCTCCCCCGATTTCAGCACCACCTGGCTCTGGTCCAGGGTCAGCGTGTAGCCGCTGGGGTCGGGCAGCTGGGTTTCGTCACCGGGGTCGGCGGGCTCCTCCGGCTCTGTGGGCTCCTGAGGCTCCTCAGGCTGTTCCGGTTCCTCCGGCTCCTGGGGATCCGTGGGGACGTCCTGAACCGGGGTAAAGGTGATGGCGCCATAGAGCAGCACGGCCATCTCCGCCCGGGTCAGGCTGCCCCTGGGATCCACGCCGGTCCCCTTGCCGCTGACCAGGCCCTGGGCCACCAGGGTGGCAATGTTCCCCCGGGCGTACTCGGCGATGGTGTCCTTGTCGGCAAACTGGTCCAGCACGGACAGACTGGCGTCGGGGCAGTCCTTGCCCAGCAGGGGCAGGGCGAGGCGCAGGATGGTGAAGGCCTGCTCCCGGGTGATGGAGGCCCCGGGGGAGAAGGCCCCGTCTCCGGTGCCCGAGGCCAGGCCGGCCTCCTGGGCCCAGGAGAGGGCGGTATAGTAGTAGTCGCTCTGGGACACATCGGTAAAGGTGCAGCCGGTGGACACCTCCGGGCTGCCCACGGCGTTATAGAGCATCAGCATGAAGTCGCCCCGGCGGATGGACTGGTCCCGGCCAAACTCGGTGGAGGTAATTCCGCCCACGATGCCGTTGGCATAGCAGTACTCCACCGCCTGATAGGCCCAGTGATCCTCCGTCACATCCTGGTGTACATAGCTGGGGGCAATCTGGATGGTCTGGCTCAGGCCGCCGGCGGTGGCGGTGATGGAGCCCGTCCCTCCGCTGGAGGAGGCGGTGAACAGCCCGTTTTCATCCACCGTGCCCACGTCGCCTTCCACCGTCCAGGTGACGCCGTTCCAGCCCCGCAGGGCGGTGCGGCCCCAATAGCTGCCGGTGACGGTCAGCTGCACTGACTCCCCCGGCTTGATCGACAGGGACGACAGGGCGGCGGTGCTCCCCTCCCGGGAGATGGTCAGGCTGGTCAGGGTGTCCACCACGTGGATCTCCGCCGTCCCCTCTACCCGCAGGTCCCGGGATTCCAGCAGCAGGGTATCGGTGCCCGCCCTGTCTCCGGCTGTGTACACGCCGTCCTCAATTTCGCCCAGGTCTTCCCGGGACTCGATGGACAAATCGGAGATCTCCTCGTCCAGAATGTTCAGCCCGTCGTCCAGCACCAGCGTATCGGGCAGGGTCACGGAGAATCCGGTGAGCACCACCAGCCCGTCCTCCGCCATGGCCAGCCGGTCGGGCTCGCCGTCCCCCTCCCGGTCCGTGACCAGCAGCAGGTAGGTGGCGCAGCTTCTGGCCCGCCCGTCCGAGGGGGAGTTGACAATGGCCACCCCGGACTGCCCGGGCAGCCACACCGACATGGCGGTGGAGCCGCCGCCGTCCAGGTTGACGGCCCACACGCAGCCCCGCGCCAGCATCTCCTCGGCCAGATCCATCTGGCTCAGGCCCATGGAATAGCCCGACTGCCGCCCGTCCACGGCATAGAGCACCAGCGTGCCGTCCTCCCGGACGCCCAGGGCGCTGCGGGGGGCCCGTCCGTTATTGACATACTCCCAGTCGGTGGAGTCAGTGATCCGGCCGTCCTGAACCATCACATCGCCCACGCCGCCGGCCCACCGGGCCTGGGAGAGGGCCTCGTCCTCGCAGGAGGTAGTCAGGGTAATGGTATCCCCCACCTGGAAGGAGTTATAGGTATCCAGGTAGCCCGAGGCGTCAGCGGCGGTCAGGATGTACTCGTCCTCCCCGATGGTGGCGGCCTGATCGGTCCGCAGCAGCTCGGTGACCTCCAGGGTCAGGGTAGAGTTCACGGTCAGAAGGGTATCCGACCCGTCCGCGCTGCCCCAGATGCCAAGGGGGTCGTTGGGATCCCCCTCCACCAGCTTCATCCGCACGTACCAGCCCGAGGTGGAGGTGCGGGTGGACACGGTGGAAAAATCACGGTTGAGCACATAGAGTCCCCCCGACTCGCTGCGCAGCTTGTTCACGTGGTGGGGGGAGATGGACTGTCCGGTGCGCTGGTTGGTCAGGGTCATCTTGACCTGGGGGCTCTCCAACAGGGAAATTTCCTCCTCATCCTCATCTTCCCCGGCGATGAGCACCGCGGGACGGCCCTCGGCGCTGGACTTATACACCCCGTCCTCAATCACAATGCCGATGGGCACCCCGGAGGAGGTGGAAAAAAAGTCGGTGTTGATGGCGCCCAGCACGTGATATCCCATCTCCTGGGCCTGGGTCACCGCCCGGTTGATGGTGGCGGCGCCGTAAACTGTGCCGGAGGCCTGGATCATAATGGGCTGGACCTGGCTGTCGGGCTCCAGCTCCAGAGAAAAGCTCTCAATCCGGCTGGAGTTGTTGACGGTAACCGTGTTGCGGTAGGTCAGGCCGTCGGTCAGCGTGCTGGTGGTCTGCAGCTTTTGCTCCCCAGCGGCGGCGTACACGGTCGGGAGAGCCAGAACCGCAGCCAGCAGCAGGGCGGCGGTCCGGCGGAACACAGAAGATCTGGCAATATGTTTCATGGGCGCTCCTTCTTTGCAGTTTGACAATATGTAAACCAGCGAATGGCTCCATTATACCAGCTTGCCGCGGGAGTTTCAACGGAAAAAAGGGAGAAATTCCGCCGGCTGTTCTGGAAAAACAAGGGCCGGTCCCTCAACTGTAAACAAGCTGTGAACTGGGGAAGGAGAGGTTGAAAAACGGGATTGCTTGGTGTAAAATAAGTCGATTGCCAAAAATTAAGGGGGTGCGCCCTGTGGAGGAACCGCGCGGAAACGCCGCGAAAACCATCAGTCTGGTCATGGTGATCACCCTGCTGGGCAAGGTGCTGGGGCTGTACCGGGACCGGCTGCTGGCCGTCCATTACAGCGTGGGGCCCCAGGCCAGCGCCTTTTTCACTGCCAGCCGCATTCCCCGGGTGTTTTTTGACGCTGTGTTTGCCAGCGCCATCGCCTCCTGCTTTATCCCGGTGTTCAGCGAGTATCTGGCCAAAAAGGGAAAGCGGGAGGCCATGCGCTTTGCCGGGGAATTCCTCACGGTGATCGCCCTGCTCACCGGGGCGCTCACCGTGCTGGGCATGCTGTTCCCCCAGCCGCTGGTGGCGCTGTTCGCCGACTATGAGGACGCCCAGACCACAGCGCTGGCCGTCTCCCTCACCCGGGTGATGTTTCCCACCGTTTTGTTCTCGGGCATTGCCTTTTCCCTGGTGGGCATTTTACAGGCCCAGGACCACTTCACCGCCCCCGCCCTGATGTCCGCCGCCTCCAACCTGGTCATTATCCTCTATTTCTTCCTGTGCAACGACCGGTTCGGCATCTATGGGCTGGCGGCGGCCTATCTGGTGGGCTGGCTGCTCCAGGGGCTGATTCAGATCCCGCCGCTCCGGCGGCTGGGCTATCACTACCAGCCGGGGCTGAACCTGCGCTCCCAGGGGATGAAAAAGGTCTTCGCCCTGATGGGGCCGGTGATGGTGTCCACCTGGGTACAGCCCATCAATCTGGTCATCAATTCCCGGTTCGGCTCCCAGCTGTACAACGGGGCCGGCGTGGCCGCCCTGGAATACTCCACCAATCTCTATCTGGTCATTGCCGGCACCTTTATCCTGTCGGTCACCAACGTGATCTTCCCCCGGCTCTCCCGGCTTACCGCCGGCGGACAGGAGGGGGAATTTCGGGACACCCTGCGCCAGACCCTTCACACCAGTTTGTTTTTTGTCCTGCCCATGTCCGCCGGCCTGATGGCGGTGGCCCGGCCGCTGATCTCCTTTATTTATGGAGGCGGGGAATTTGATTCCTTTTCGGTGGACATCACCTCCACCGCCCTGGTCTGGGCCAGTCTGGGCATGACGGGCTATGCGGTGCAGAATGTACTCAGCCGGGCCTACTTCGCCCGGCAGGAGGGGCGCGGGCCTCTGCTGGCTGGGGCGGCCGCCATCGCCTGCAACCTTGTGCTGTGCATGGTCCTTACCGGCCCCTTCGGGGTGGCGGGGCTGGCCTTCTCCTCCGCCGTGTCCTCCACGGTATACGCCCTGCTTCTGCTTATTCCTCTGGAGCGCCGGGGCGCGGGGCTGGTGGACCGCTCCTTTGCCGGCGACTTTGTCAAAATGCTGCTGGCCGCCGCCGCCACCGGCCTGTGTGCCGCCGGGGCTCTGGGCGGTCTGGAGGCCCTGCTCCCCGCCGGAAAGGCGGGGGAACTGCTGTGCCTGGGGCTGTGCGCCCTGCTGGGCGCGGCGGTCTATTTCCTTCTGGCCCTGGCGATGGGGCTGGGAGAGGCCAGGCTGTGCCTGGTCTGGATCAAACGTGTCATAAAGCGAGGTTGAGCCATGGAACAAGTCAAGCAAGTATTGGACGGCAGCCTGCTGTGGCGGGCGCTGACCGCTATCTGCCTGTGGTTTAGCAGGCAGTGGCACAGCAGCGGCGTAATAAGCTGGTTCCTCCACCCGGCGGGCTGGGGGGCCGGGGCCTCGGAGAGCAGCATCTTCTTCAAGCTCTGGTCCCTGATCCGGCGGGGGCTGTGCCGGCTGTACGAGCTGCTGCATCTGGAGCGCCTGTTTGCAGGCAGCGTCTTCCTGCAGGCCTGGTTCTGGTGCGCGCTGCCGGCGGTGCTCGCCCCCTTCCTGCCCACCATGGCGGTGCTGGGGCTGGCCGCCATCGGCTATGCCTGCGTCGCCCTGCGCCTGGTGCGGGAGCGGGACCGCCCTCTGGCCTGGTCCCCCATCAACCGGTATATTATTCTGTACGCCGCCATCTATCTGGCGGGCACCTTCTTCTCCGTGGATCTGGAAGGCAGCCTGAACCCCGGGCTGCTGCGGGTGGCCTTTATCCTGTTCGCCGTGGTGCTGGGCAACGCCGTCTCCAACCGGCGGCAGCTGGACACCCTGATTTTCCTTATGGTGCTGGCGGGGACCGCTGTGGCCGCCTACGGCATTCTCCAGTATATTTTCCGCTGGGGATACCAGTCCGCCGCCTGGGTGGACAGCGACATGTTCTCCGGCATCGAATTCCGGGTGCCCTCCACCCTGGAAAATCCCAATATGCTGGGGCAGTACTTCCTTCTGGCCATTCCCCTGGGCGGGGCCAAGCTGCTGTCCAGCCGGGAGTGGGGGGCGCGGATCTTCTATCTGTGCTGCTGCGGCCTGATGTGCGTGTGCATGCTGCTCACCTTCTCCCGCGGGGCCTGGCTGGGTCTGCTTTTCGCAGGGGCGGTGTTCTTCGTATTCCTCAACCCCAGGCTGATGCTGCTGGCCCCCTTCGCCCTTATCGCCCTGTACTTTGTCCTGCCGGAGACGGTCATCACCCGCTTTACCAGCATCGGCGATCTCAGCGACGACTCCACCTCCTACCGCCTGTATATCTGGCTGGGCACCCTGGCTATGCTGAAGGAGTATTGGCTGTGCGGCATCGGACCGGGGGAGGACGCCTTCAACATGGTCTATCCCGCATACAGCTATAACGCCATCACCGCGCCCCACTCCCACAACCTGTTTTTGCAGATTGTGTGCGACGCGGGCATCACGGCCCTGGTCGTCTTTATCCTTTTGTTGTTTGTCTATTTCCGCATGCTGTGCTCCGCCCTCAGCCGTGAGAAGGACTGGACCAGCCGGATGCTGCAGATTGCCTTTACTTCCGGCGCCTGCGGCTTCATGGTCCAGGCCATGACCGACTACTCCTTCTATAATTACCGGGTCATGTTCCTGTTCTTCGTCTTCCTGGCCCTGGGCGGGCTGGCCGCCCGGCGCAGCAGCCTGCCGGAAGGGGGGCTGAAGGATTGATCCGCGTTTTAAACATCATCAGCGACACCAACATCGGCGGGGCGGGGCGGGTGATTCTCAACTATTTGAAATACGCCGACCGCAGCCGGTTCGAGCCCATGGCCGCCATCCCAAGGGGCAGCCTTCTGAAGGAGCCGCTGGAGCAGGCGGGCGCCCCGGTATTTGAGGTGGACGGCATGGCCGACCGCTCCTATCACAAGGACGATGTAAAGGCCCTGCAGGCCCTCATCCGCCAGGTAAAGCCCGACTTGGTCCACACCCACGGAGCTCTGTCCGGCCGTATCGCGGCCCGCCGGTGCCGCGTGCCGGTGGTGTACAGCCGGCACTCCGCCTTTCCCGTCCCCTCCAAGCTGAAATATCCCCCCGGTCGGTGGGTCAACAAGTGGATCAACGAGCACTATGCCGACCACATCATCGCCGTCAGCCCCGCCACGCGGGACAACCTGCTGGAGGGGGGGATCTCCCCGAAAAAGATTACCGTGGTCATGAACGGCACCGCCCCTGTGCCGCCTACCTCCCCCCAGGCGCGCGCAGCCCTGCGGGAGAGCCTGGGCATCCCCCCCGAGACCGTGGTCTTCGGCATCCTGGCCCGCATTGAGGACTACAAGGGCCATCTGTACCTGATTCACGCCGCCCGCCTGCTTCAGGACCGGGGCCGCACCGATTTTCGGGTGCTTGTGGCCGGGACAGGCTCCTTTGAAGAGGAGGTGTCCCGGGCCGTGGTGGAGATGGGGGTGGAGGACACGGTGCAGATGCTGGGCTTCCGCTCCGACGTGGGAGAGCTGCTCAACATTCTGGACGTACAGCTCAACGCCTCCTATGGCACCGAGGCCACCAGCATGGCCCTGCTGGAGGGCATGAGCCTGGGGCTCCCCTCCATTGTCAGCGACTACGGCGGCAACCCCTGGCTGGTCAAGGACGGGGACAACGGCCTTGTCTTCCCCAGCCGGGACAGCGCCGCCCTGGCCGACTGTATGGAGCGGCTGCTGGATCACCCGGAGGAGCGGACCGCCATGGGCCGCCGGGCCGGCGAGCTCTTTCAGAGCCAATTCACTGGAGAAGTGTTTGCAAAGCAGATTGAGCGCGTCTATCTGGACGTGCTGAAAGGAGACGCTCATGGAACAACATAATCAAAAATTTCGTCTGCGGCTGAACCTGTTTGACGCCATTGTGCTGATCATCGCCCTGGCGGTGGGGGCCTTTGTGCTGTGGAACGCCCTCAAGCCCCAGGCCGCCCCCTCCTCAGGGGAGACAGCCTCCCCCGCCTCCACCGTGCGCTACACCATCCGCTTTCAGGGGCTGGCCGAGGGGAACGGCGCGCTGATTCAGCCCGGCGACGCCCTGGAGGACACCATTCAGAATTACGCCCTGGGCACCGTGGTATCGGTGGAGTCCGTCCCCGCCACCACCCAGATCCTCAACCAGGAGACCCGCCAGTATGTCCAGGCCCAGATCCCCGGCTGCGAGGACGTGCTGGTCACGGTGGAGTCCCCCTGCACCATCAGCGATCAGTATCTGAACCTGAGCAGCGGCTATACCATCCGGGTGGGCGGAACCGCCTATGTCCGGGGCCCGGGCTATGTGGGCGTCGGACCGGTTGTGTCCATTGAACGTCTGGATCAGGAGGGAGAAGCATGAAAATCATCGACCGAAACGGCCGGCTGTTCGGCAAAATCAGCGTGATTGACCTGCTGGTCATCGCGGTAGTGGCGGTAATGGCAGTGGCCCTGTATGTCAAGACCAACCAGAAAGAGATTACCAGTACCACCACCCAGAACACCCCCATCACCTTTCAGATCCTGGTCCGGGGCGTACGTTCCTATGTAGCCGACGCCGTGGCCGTGGGAGACGCCGTGTATGAGGTGGACCGCAGCACCGGCGGCGCCCTGGGCACCATCACCGATGTTCAGGTCTCCCCCGGCTCCACTCTGGCCCAGTTCAGCGACGGCACCGCGGAATATGTCCCGGTGGAGGACGGCGTCAACCTGCTGATCACGGTGGAGGGCGAGGGCCTGGTGAGCAACGGCCGCTATCAGCTCAACCGGATCTATGACCTGGGGGTCAACTCCTCCCGGAATTTCCACACCAAATACGTCCAGTTTGTGGGCTCAGTTTTTGCTATTCAGTAACGCGAAAAGGAGAGGGCGCCAGTGAAAATCCTTATGGCCACCATGGGCCTGGACATCGGCGGGGCGGAGACCCACATTGTGGAGCTGTCCAAGGAGCTGGTCCACCAGGGGCACCAGGTTGTCATTGTGTCCAACGGCGGCGTCTATGTCCCGGAGATCGCCGCCGCAGGCATCCGGCACTATGACGCCCCCATGCACCGGCGCAGCGTGGGAAACATGCTCCGCTCCCGGTCCATTCTGCGGGACGTTATCCGGCGGGAACAGCCTGACATCGTCCACGCCCATGCCCGCATCCCCGCCTTTTTGTGCGGCTCCCTGCAAAAAAAGCTGAAGTTCCCCTTTGTCACCTCCTGCCACGGGGTGTATCAGGCCAGCGGCGTGCTGAAGCTGCTCTCCAACTGGGGGCAGCGGACACTGGCGGTGTCGGAGGACATCCGGGACTATCTGATTGCCCAGTACGGCGTCCCCCCCGAGCACATCACCCTGACCATCAACGGCATCGACACGGAGAAGTTCTCCCCCGCAGTGTCCGGGGCGTCGGTCCGGGAGGAGCTTGGCCTGGGGGACGCCCTGGTGGTGGGCCATGTCAGCCGGCTGGACCGGGCCAGCTCCCTGGCGGCCCGGCAGCTGATTGAGCTGGCCCCCCGCCTGGATCGGGCCTTTCCCGGTGTGCGCATTGTCATCACCGGAGGGGGCGAGGTCTATCAGGAGCTCTCCCAGCTGGCCCAGGCCGTCAACCGGGAGATGGGCCGGGACTGCCTGGTACTCACCGGCCCGCGCACCGACATCAGCCGTCTGGTCGCCGCCTGCGACCTCTTTGTGGGGGTGTCCCGCTCGGCGCTGGAGGCCATGGCCGCCTGCCGGCCCGTGGTGCTCTCCGGCGCCCAGGGGCACACCGGACTGTTTGTCCCGGATCTGCTGGAAAAGGCGGTGGATACCAACTTCTGCTGCCGCACCGACCCCATCGCGGACACAGACCGCCTGCTCTCCGACGTGATTGCCGGGCTGTCCCTGCCTGAGGGGGAGCGCCGCCGCCTTGGCGAATACGGCCGCACCGTGGTCAAGGAGCGCTACTCCGTCCAGCGGATGGCCCAGGACAGCCTGTCCGTTTACGAGCAGGTGCGCCGCCGGAAATACAACGTGGTCATGAGCGGCTACTACGGCTTTGCCAACGCGGGGGACGACGCCATTCTGGAATCCATCCAGCAGGCCATCCACGAGGCCAGCGACGACGTATCCGTCACCGTGCTGTCCAACGACCCGGAGCTGACCCGCAGGCAGTACGGCATGGAGGCCATCCCCCGCTTCCGCGTGTGGCGGATTTTTTCCGCCCTGAAAAACAGCGACGTGCTGCTCTCCGGCGGGGGCAGCCTGCTTCAGGACACCACCTCCACCCGCTCCCTGCTCTACTATCTGTCGGTCATCCGCTGCGCCGACTTTTTGGGCAAGCCGGTGATGCTGTATGCCAACGGCATCGGCCCGGTGCACAAGCCCGTCAACCGCCGCCGGGTCAAGCGGGTGGTGGAGCGGGCCGCTCTGGTCACCCTGCGGGATCACAGCTCCGCCCGGGAGCTGGAGGACATGGGGGTAACCCGCTCCGATCTGCAGGTCACCGCCGACCCGGTGTTCCATCTCTCTCCCGCCTCGCCCCAGCGGGCCGCCCAGCTGCTCGCCTCTGCGGGGCTGGCCGCCGGGACCCCCTTTATGGCGGTGTCTGTCCGGGACTGGCGGGATACCGGCAGCTTCTTTCCCAGCCTGGCCAGGCTGTGCGACCACCTGCGCCGCCGCTATGGCCTGGAGGTGCTGTTCCTTCTGATGCAGCCCAGCCGGGACCGGGAGGCCACCGCCCGGGTGCGGCAGGCCATGGAGGAGCCCTCCTGCGTGCTGGACGCCCCCTGTACGCCCCGGGAGCTGATGGGGGTGCTGGGGCAGGCCCGGCTGTGTCTGGCCATGCGCCTGCACACCCTGATTTTTGCCGCACGGATGGCGGTGCCCTCCATGGGGCTGGTGTACGACCCGAAGGTGGCCAGCTATCTGCAGGAGCTGGATCTGCCGGCCGCAGGCGATGTGGATCACTTTGACGCGGACATCGCCATTGAGCGGGCCGACGCACTGATGGCCGACTATGACGCGGTTCTGGCCCGCCTTCAGGAAAAATCCCGCGCGCTGGCCCAGAAGGCCCGGGAAAATGAGCGCCTGCTGCTGGAGCTGCTGGAGCGGACAAAACAATAAAACGTTTCCCCGCGCCGGCCCGCATTCCGGGCCGGCGCGGGGCATATGGCAACGAGCGGCGTACACGCTGAAGGCATATGAAGCACCGCTCTTTTCGTGAGACCGCGCACCGGCACCCTGAAGGGCCTTCTGTGAAAAGGGACCCGGAAGGCGGCTCCCTTTTCATGGAACTTTAATTTTTCCCCCGTTGATGTTTTTTACGGAATCGGATATACTAAGGGAAATACTTGGCAGCGTTCTGCCGAAAAGGAGAATTACTTTGAATTCGAACAATGCGAAGGGGCACAGCCCACGGCCGGCCGGTATGCTGAGCCGGACTCTGCTCAGCCTCCTCATCACCGCTGTGGTGGGGTTCCTCTATTTCTACGTGGCGCTGCCGCCCCTGAACTTCCAGTCCAGCGAGTTTTACAGCTTTCTGGGGCTGCTGTGCGTGGTATACGTGATCAGCATCTTTATTCTGTCCGGCGCGTCTCTGGGCGGCTCCTCCCGTTCCCCCGGCGATAAATTGAAAAGCTGGCTGAGCTTTATCAAGAGCCGCTGCCTGCCGGTGGGCATTTTGTTCCTGCTGGTGCTGGCTGTGGCCCTTGTCGGCCAGATCATCTCCCTGCCTGTCTTCCGGGCCGCCGACTACCGGGACCTGCTGACGGTGGAGGACGGCAACTTTTCCCAGGACATCGCGCAGATCTCTTTCAGCGAGATCCCCACGCTGGACCGGGACAGCGCGGAATTTCTGGGGGACCGGCAGATGGGCATGCTCAGCGATATGGTCAGCCAGTTTGAGTACTCCTACGACTCCACCCAGATCAACTACCAGGGCCGCCCCGTCCGGGTGGCGCCCATCGCCTATGCCGACCTGATCAAATGGTTTACCAACCGGGGTGAGGGACTGCCCGCCTACGTCCTGGTGGACATGGTCTCCCAGGAGGCCCAGGTGGTCCGCCTGTCCGAGGGCATGAAGTACTCCTTCTCCGAGCCGCTCAACCGCAACATCATGCGCCACCTGCGCTTCCAATACCCCACCTACATCTTTGACACCCCCCAGTTTGAGATCGATGAGGAGGGGAACCCCTGGTGGATTGCCCCCCGGGTGGTCAAGACCATCGGCCTGTTCGGCGGCACTGACATCCAGGGCGCGGTGCTGTGCAACGCCATCACCGGCGAGAGCACCTACTGCGACATCGCCGATGTGCCTAGCTGGGTGGACAATGTCTATACACCCGACCTGATTATGCAGCAGTACGACTACCACGGCACCCTGGTCAACGGCTTTATCAACTCCATTTTGGGCCAGCGGGGCGTAACCGTCACCACCGAGGGCTACAACTATATCGCCCTTAACGACGACGTGTACGTCTATACCGGCGTCACCTCCGCCAACGCCGACCAGTCCAACCTGGGCTTCCTGCTGTCCAACCAGCGCACCAAGGAGACCAGGTTCTATGACGCCGCCGGGGCTACGGAGGTGGCCGCCATGGGCTCGGCCCAGGGTGTAGTTCAGGATCTGGGCTATACTGCCACCTTCCCCCTGCTGCTCAACATTGCCGACCAGCCCACCTATTTCATCCCCCTGAAGGACCAGTCCAATCTGGTGAAGATGTACGCCATGGTCAACGTGGCCCAGTATCAGATTGTCGCCATGGGGAGCACTGTGTCCCAGTGTGAGGAGGAGTATATCCGCCTGATGTCCAGCAGCGGCATCAGCCAGCCCGACTCGGTCCCCCAGACAGATGCCTCCGGCACTGTGGCAGAGATTCGCTCCGCCGTGCTGGACGGCAACACCTACTATTTCATCCGCCTGGAGGACGAGTCCGTCTTTTACTCTCTCTCCGCCGCCCAAAACCGGGAGGCTGTCACCCTGAATGTGGGAGACCGGGTTACCATCTCCCACGCCGCTGCCGCTGAGGGATCCGACAGCTCTGTTCTGGATGCCTATTCCCTTCAGATAGACGGCCGCGCCGCTGTCCAGGAGCCGCCCGCTCAGACAGCCAATCCCGCCCCCAGCTCTGACGGCGCACAGGCTGTGCCTGCCGCCTGACGTTCTTCGGCTGCCTCCGGGGATAAAATCCCCGGAGGCAGCTGAGGAGAATAAACTTGAAAACCTGGGAAAAGATAAGGGCGCTTGCCCTTGACAAAGCGCCCCAAGTATGGTAAGATAAGTTTCGCCTCTGATTGGAAAAGATGAGGAGAGATGTCCGAGTGGTTTAAGGAGCCGGTCTTGAAAACCGGTGACTCGAAAGAGCCGTGGGTTCGAATCCCACTCTCTCCGCCACCTTTCATCCCGGACAAGTTTAAATCCACACCGACTTACAGCCATGCAGAAGTACCCAAGTGGCTATAAGGGGCTCCCCTGCTAAGGGAGTAGGCGGGTAAAACCGTGCGGGGGTTCGAATCCCCCCTTCTGCGCCACGTCGGAGCAAAGTCCGCTTTGCTCCGACGTCTTTTTATGCCTGTGGCAAAAAAGACGTCATCCGCCCGCTCCCTTGCTCCTCCTTTCCAACTGCGACCCGCTGCGCTGGGCTCGCAGTTGGTGGGCCGCCCTGCGGGCGGCTTCTTTATGCCCGCAAGCGACATATCGCTTGCGACGAGCTTTTTCATTTCACTGCAAAGCTCATCGCGCGCTCATTGAAGCTGCTCCTCGCCTCCAAACCAGACCCGCTATCGCTGGGCTCCGGTTTGGGTCCGCCGCTTCGCGGCGGTTTTGTCTGACCTTGAAAAAATATCGATCTTAACTGTTCCTCCCGCGTCCAGAACAAAGTCCGCTTTGCTCCGACGTCTTTTTATGCCTGTGGCAAAAAAGACGTCATCCGCCCGCTCCCTTGCTCCTCCTTTCCAACTGCGACCCGCTGCGCTGGGCTCGCAGTTGGTGGGCCGCCCTGCGGGCGGCTTCTTTATGCCCGCAAGCGACATATCGCTTGCGACGAGCTTTTTCATTTCACTGCAAAGCTCATCGCGCGCTCATTGAAGCTGCTCCTCGCTTCCAAACCGAACCCGCTTCGCTGGGCTCCGGTTTGGGTCCGCCGCTGCGCGGCGGTTTTTTCTTATCGCAAAAAAATATTGATTTTAACCGTCCCTTTCAGCTCGCCGCAAGCGTTATATCACTTGCGGCGAGCTTTTTTCTTTCATTGCAAAACCTGTTGCTGCGTTCTCCGGGTTTTTCAAAAATTTTTACAGCTTCACCATATGGGCCGCTGCGGACTTGAGCATCAGGCGCTTGGTGCCCACCTGATCAAAGGCGATTTCAATCAGCGCATCGCCCCCCATTTTCTGCACGGACAGCACCATGCCCTGCCCAAAGGCCTTGTGGCGCACCATGTCCCCCTTCTGGAAGGCCGGGAGCGCGCCGCCCGTCTGGGCCGCCGGCCGGGCGGAGACGCCCCGTCCCGCGCTCCCCTGCCCTCTGCCCTCCATGGCCCGGACAAAGCCGCCGTGGGCGGGCTGGGCCGGTCTCTGGGACCGCTGATCATAGGGGCTGCGCCCTCCGCCGGCGGGCCGCTCGCCGTACCCGCTCCGGCGGACGCCGTAGCCGTCATAGCCCGAGGCGCGGCTGGGCATACCGCCCCAGCTGTCCTCCTCCGGGGCGGAGAGATAGCTGCGTCCGCTGCGCTCCAGGTGCTCGGGGGGGATCTCCTCCACAAAGCGGGAGGGGCGGTTGGCGCTGGTGCGTCCGAAGAGCATGCGCTGGCTGGCACAGGTGAGGTAGAGCTTCTCCTTGGCCCGGGTCATGGCCACATAGCACAGCCGGCGCTCCTCCTCCATCTCCTCCTGCTCTCCGATGGCCCGGATGCCGGGGAAGATACCCTCCTCGGCCCCCACCACAAAGACCACCGGGAATTCCAGCCCCTTGGCCGAGTGCATGGTCATCATGACCACGCAGTCCTGATCCGGGTCGTGGCTGTCCAAATCGGTATACAGGGCGATCTCGTCCAGGAAGCCGGCCAGGGAGGGACTGTCCCCCGCGTTTTCCAGATAGCCGTTGATGGAGGTGAGCAGCTCCCGCACGTTTTCCAGCCGGGTGCGGTCCTCCACGGTGTTTTTGCTCTCCAGCATGGCGGCGTAGCCGGTGCGGAGAATCAGCTCCTCATAAAACTGGTTCAGGGGCAGCTCCCCCAGCAGCCCCGTCAGCTCCCCCATCAGGCCGGTAAAGGCCGCCAGCTTGCCCGCGGCCCGCTCCAGCTCCGGATACATCCGGGCGTTGTCAATCACCGCGTAGAGAGAGGCCCCATCCCGCCGGGCAATCTCCTGGGCGGTCTCCACCGTTTTCTGGCCGATGCCCCGGGGCGGGTTGTTGATAATGCGGGTGAGGCGCAGGTCATCGTCCGGGTTGTTCAGGACGGCCAGGTAGGCGATCATGTCCTTGACCTCCGCCCGATCAAAGAAGCGGGTGCCCCCGATGATGCGATAGGGGATGCCGTTGCGCTTGAAGGCCTGCTCCAGCTGGTTGGACTGGGCGTTCATGCGATAGAGAACGGCGTGGTCCTTCCACTTCTTCCCCTGGCTGTAATCCTCCATCACCCGGGACGCCACATACTGCGCCTCGTCATTCTCGTTCATGGCGGAGTAGAGGGTCAGCTTCTCCCCCTCCCCCGCCTTTGTCCACAGCTCCTTGCCCTTGCGGCCCTGGTTGTGGCGGATCACCGCGTTGGACGCCTCCAGAATGTGCCGGGTGGAGCGGTAATTTTCCTCCAGGCGGATGGTGCGGCAGCGGGGATACTGCTTTTCAAAGGAGAGGATGTTCTCGATGGTGGCCCCCCGGAAGCGGTAAATGGACTGGTCGTCGTCCCCCACCACGCAGAAGTTTTCGTACCCGCCCGCCAGGGTGGAGGCCAGCAGATACTGGAGATTATTGGTATCCTGATACTCGTCAATCAATACATAGCGGAATTTTTTCTGATAATATGCCCGAACGTCTTCAAACTGCTGGAGCAGCCGGACGGTGTGGAGGATAATATCGTCAAAGTCCAGGGCATTGGCCTCCCACAGCCGGCGCTGGTACTCCAGATAGATCCGGGCGATCTTGGTCAGGCGGAAGTCCCCCGCCTTTTCACACTCGGCCAGATATTCTTCGGCCAGCTTCATGGCGTCCTTGGCCCGGGAGATATATCCCAGCACCGACCGGGGCGGGAACTGCTTGTCGTCCACATTCAGGTCCTTCATGCAGTCCTTGATCACCCGCAGGGAGTCGTCGGTGTCATAGATGGTAAAGGAGGAGGCAAAGCCCAGCTTCTCAATGTCCCGGCGCAGGATGCGCACGCAGGAGGAGTGGAAGGTGGAGGCCCACACGTCCTCCGCCGCAGGCCCCAGCATCCGGGTCAGACGCTCCTTCAGCTCCCCGGCGGCCTTGTTGGTAAAGGTAATAGCCAGAATGGACCAGGGGGCGGCGGGCTCCAGCCGGCACAGCCGCTCCTGGCGCTCCTTTTCTTCCGGCGCGGGGGTTCCGCTGCCGGCGGCATATGCCTCCAGAAAGCGCAGGTCGTCCTCCTCCGCCCACTCCGGCACCTCCTCGCTGTCCGAGCCCCGGCCGTATTTCATCAGATTGGCGATGCGGTTGATCAGCACCGTGGTCTTGCCGCTGCCCGCCCCGGCCAGCAGCAGCAGCGGCCCCTCGGTGGCCAGCACGGCCTTGCGCTGCTCCGGGTTCAGGCGGGCAAAGTCCCGGGCAATGGCAGCCCGGCGCGCCTTGCAAAATCGAATTTCCTGTTCGTGACTGAGCATATATGTACCATCCTGTCTGTGCAAATTCCGGCGGCCCGTGGGCGCGGGGTCGGCCAAAGCGCCGCATAAATAAGCCGCTTCGCGGCCGCAGAACCGGAAAGCGGTTTTTGTTTTCTCTATTGTATCTCAAACCGGCCCGCCGGTCAACGGAAAAAGGGGGGAGAAGCCCGGCCGCCCCTCCCCTCCTATTTTTCCTTGTCAGCCGGCTTTTTCCCAAACAGCTCCGTCAGGCCGATGACAATCAGGAAGGCCCCGAAGCACTTGCGCAGCACCCCCACCTCCAGGGCGGTGGCCCCCCAGGCGCCCAGGGCGGCGCACACCAGCCCCGCCCCGGCGGCGGGGAGCAGCGCGGGCTTTTCAATGTATCCGTTTTTCCAATGGGCGGGCAGGGCCAGCAGGGCGGCCGGCAGAAAATACAGCAGGTTGATCCCCTGGGCCTGGCGCTGTTCCACCCCGGCAAAGGCGGTGAGATAGACCAGCAGCAGCGTCCCGCCCCCCACGCCGAAGCCGGACAGCACGCCGGTGGCGGCCCCCACCAGCAGGGGCAGCAGCCATTGCGTCATACGCTCCTCCTTTCCGATGCGGGCGCCCCTTTACAGGAAGCTCCGCACCCCGCCGTAAATCAGCAGCAGCCCAAAGATCCGCCGCAGCCAGTCCATGCGCATCCCCCGGAAGATCCGCCCCCCGGCCCATCCCCCCAGGGCGCCGCCGGCCAGATAGGGCAGGGCCGGCATCAGCTCCAGCCCGCCCCGCAGCAGATAGATGGCCGCAGACAGCACGCACAAAGGCAGGATCACCGCCACCGAGGTGGCGAAGGCCCGCCTCTGCTCCAGGCCGCAGTACCGGGTCAGCAGCGGCACCAGCACCGAGCCCCCGCCTCCGCCGAAAAAGCCGTTGGTCAGCCCCGCCAGCGCCCCGGCAGTCAGATAGCGCAGCTTTTTGCCGCCCATCAAAAACACCTCCCCTTTGGGCCAGTGTGCCAAAAACAGGGCCGTTTTATACGCTGTACTGTATGAGCGGACATAGAGGACGCTCAATTCCAAAAAGCGCCGTGCCCCTTGGAAACAAGGGACACGGCGCTTTTTCCAGTTCGGCCCCGCGGGAAACCCGGCCGGCAGACTCAGGCGGCGGGAGCCTCCTCAGCCTTCTCCACAGAGGTCACCACAGCGGTCAGCTCGTCGCTGTCCGGCTCCAGCTCTCCGGTATATGTAACCACTACCTCATCCCCAGGCGCCAGGGCGGACACATCCGCTCCGTTTAAATCAAAACGGAAGTACTGCTCTTCCGACACCACAATCAGCAGCCCCAGTTCTGCGTCCGCCGTATTCAGCGTTCCATGAAGGGTCTGCGCCTCCTGTTCCGCTCCGGAGGCATCCGGTTCAGATACGTCCGGCATATCCTGTCCGGACACGTCAGAATGATCCGGTGCAGAATTGGCCGCACCGCCGGAGGAGGCCGGGCGGAGCAGAGTGCAGGACGCAAGAGATACAGCCAGGGCTGCCGCCAGACAGCTCACCAGCAAGATTCGTTTGACTCGGGTCATGTTCAGCAAGAAAAACACTCCTATCACATTGTTTTCTCCCCGGGGTGGCACTACCATAGCATATCCTGCCTGCCGGAACAAGGCGGGATCGGAATTCTTCAGGGGATATTAAGAAGTTCTTCAGCAAATCTCAAAACACACCCGGCGCGGCCCGCCCTGAGCAGAAGGAATCCGCGGCAGCCCCAGGGCCGCCGCGGATTTGCACATAACTTTTTTGGACTCCTCGTGCTCAGTCGGCCAGCTTGTCCAGCAGGATGGCCAGCTCCTCCAGCTTCTCCTCCGGATTCCCGCTGTCCACCGCCTCCCGGACGCAGCTGTTCATGTGGGCCTTCAGCACCAGGCGGTTGGCCTTTTTCAGGATGGACTGGGTGGCCATCAGCTGATTAGACACGTCCAGGCAGTAGCGGTCCTCCTCCACCATCTTCAAAATGCCGTCGATCTGTCCCCGGGCCGTCTTCAGCAGCCGGGCGACCTGCTGGTGGTCAGCCTTCACGGACGGACACCACCTCATAGCCCGCCTGGGTCACCGCGTCCTTCAGCTCCTGGTCCGTGACCGGGGCCGCCAGAGTGACCGTGGCGCACTTTCCCTCCAGGTCCGCCTTGGCGGAGGTGACGCCCCCCAGGGCGGTCAGGGCCTTTTCCACGTGGGCCACGCAGTGGGCGCACATCATGCCTTCAATCTTCAGTGTCTTGGTCATAGCTTCATTTCCTCCTTCATGGTTGTGGGAACTCTCTTCCAAATCCACGGGGCAGGTCCCGCCGCAGGCGGGCACCGCCGGGGTATCATCACCGGCAGGGGCGCCGGAGACGTCCGATTTGAACTTGCTCTTGAAAAACCGCAGCCGCAGGGCGTTGGTCACCACGCACACCGAGCTGAGGCTCATGGCCGCGGCGGCGAACATGGGATTGAGCATAAAATGGGTCCAGCCCAGGGCATAGAACACGCCGGCGGCCAGGGGGATGCCCAGGGAGTTATAGAAAAAGGCCCAGAACAGATTCTCCTTGATATTCCGGATGGTGGCACGGGACAGCTCCACCGCGGCGGCGGCGTCCAGCAGGTCGGATTTCATCAGCACAATGTCCGCCGACTCGATGGCCACATCGGTGCCCGCGCCAATGGCCAGGCCCACATCGGCCCGGGCCAGGGCGGGCGCGTCGTTGATGCCGTCGCCCACCATGGCCACCTTTTTCCCCTGGCTCTGGAGCTGGCGGATCTTCTGCTCCTTGTCCTGGGGCAGCACCTCGGCCATCACCTGGGTAACCCCCAGCTCTGTTCCGATGGCCTGGGCGGTGCGCTGGTTGTCGCCGGTGAGCATCACCACGTCCAGTCCCAGCTTGCGGAAGGCGGCCACGGCGGCGGCACTGGTGGGCTTGGGGGTGTCCGCCACGGCGATCAGGCCCAGAACCCGCGTCTCATCGGCAAAATACAGCGGCGTCTTCCCCTGGGCGGCCAGCTCCTCCGCCTTTGCAGGGAAGTCCCCCAGATCCGCCCCGGCCTCCTCCATCATGGCCCGGTTGCCCCCCAAAAACGCCCGTCCGCCAATCAGGGCCCGCACGCCCCGGCCGTGGACGGCCTGGAACTCCTTCACCGCGGTCACCGGCAGCTTCTGCTCCCTGGCCCGCTCCACAATGGCGTCGGCCAGCGGATGCTCCGAGGGGCCCTCCAGACAGGCGGCCAGGATCATCAGCCCCTCCTCGTCCATGTCCCCGGCGGGGACCACATCGGTGACCCGGGGCTTCCCCTGGGTCAGGGTGCCCGTCTTGTCCAGCACCACGGTGTCCACCGTATGCAGGGCCTCCAGCGCCTCGGCCGATTTAATCAGGATGCCGTTCTCCGCGCCCTTGCCCGTGCCCACCATAATGGCCACCGGGGTGGCCAGGCCCAGAGCGCAGGGGCAGGAGATGACCAGCACCGCCACGCCGGTGGTGAGGGCCTTTGTGATATCATAGCCGCTGGCGATGAACCAGGCCGCGGCGGTGACGGCGGCGATACACATGACCACGGGGACAAAGACCCCGGCCACCTTGTCCGCCAGCTTTGCAATGGGGGCCTTGGAGGCGGAAGCCTCCTCCACCAGCCGGATCATCTGGGCCAGGGTGGTATCCTCCCCCACCCGGCTGGCCTCAAAGGTGAAAAAGCCCGACTTGTTCAGGGAGGCGGCCGCCACCTTGTCCCCCGGCCCCTTGTCCACCGGCAGGGACTCGCCGGTCAGGGCGGACTCGTCCACCGCCGACTGTCCCTGGGTAATGACGCCGTCCACCGGGATGGACTGGCCCGGCCGGACCACCACCAGGTCGCCTACCCGGACCTCCTCCACCGGAATCTCCGCCTCCGCCCCGTCCCGCAGGACGGTAGCCGTCTTGGGCGCCAGATCCATCAGCCGGGTGATGGCCTGGGAGGTCTTGCCCTTGGACCGGGTCTCCAGGAACTTGCCCACGGTAATCAGGGTCAGAATCATGCCCGCGGACTCGAAATACAGATCCATATGGTACTGCTCCACCCGGGCCCAATCCCCGTGGCCCAGGCCGTAGCCCATCTGATAGATGGCAAACACGCCATAAATCACGGCGGCCGCCGAGCCCACGGCAATGAGGGAATCCATGTTGGGTGCCCGGTGCCACAGGGTCTTAAAGCCCACCCGGTAGTATTTGTCGTTGATATACATGATGGGCAGGGTCAGCAGCAGCTGGGTCAGGCCGAAGGCCACCGCATTCTCCAACCCGGTGAGGAAGGGGGGCAGGGGCGCCCCCATCATGTGGCCCATGGAGATATAAAACAGCGGAATCAAAAACACAAAGGACCAGATCAGCCGACGCTTCATGGAGGCCAGCTCCCGGGCCATCCCGTCCTCCTGCGGCCGGGCATCCGCCCGGGCCGCGCCCTCCTTCCGGGGCAGGGAGGCCCCGTAGCCCGCGTCCTCCACCGCCCGGATAATCTCCTGGGGGGACAGGGCGGTCTCATCATACTGCGCCACCATGCTGTTGGTCATCAGGCTGACGTCGGCCGACTGAATGCCCGGCAGCTTGCGCACCGCCTTCTCCACATGGGCGGAGCACGCCGAGCAGGTCATGCCGGTAATGTTAAACTTCTGCTTCATATCCATACACCCGACTTTCTGAAACCGGAATCCTCTGCTCAAGGCCTTTGAACACGGCGGGCCCCATTCGGGCATAGCCTGACTCTGGGGGGCGAGGACCGCCGCCACCCGGATGGTGCCCACGTCCAGCGGTTTATACCGGTAATCTTGAACCTCTGCTCTCTTTCCATACACCCCGGGCAGGCTCGCTGGTTTCAAGTGCCATAATACCCCACCCCAGGGGGGTGTATGCTTATCATACCGCCAACCTCCGGTTTTGTCAAGAGGGTTCTCTTTCCTCTCCGCCCTCCGCCGCCTCACGGTGCCGGCGTCTTGTTCCGAAGCGCCGCCGGTGATATAATTTCAGCAGAAAATCAAAATATGAAAGGGAACTTCCAGGATGAACACACCATTGCTTGAGACACCGCGGCTTATTTTACGAAAATTCAGCGCGCGCGACCTGGACGCCCTGCTTCAAATTTATGGGGATGAAGAAGTCAACCGGTTTTTGCCGTGGTTTCCCGTTCAAACGCGGGAGGAGGCCATGGCCTTTTACCAGCAGCACTTTGCGCGAAAATACCGGCAGGAGACCGGGTATCACTACGCCATCTGTCTGAAGGAACGCAGCCAGCCAGTTGGATATATTCACGTTGACACCGACAGCTGCTATGATCTGGGCTACGGGCTGCGCAAAGAATTTTGGCACAGAGGAGTCGCCACGGAAGCGGGGCGGGCGGTCGCTGCGCAATTAAAGCGAGACGGCATTCCTTACCTCACGGCCACACACGACGTCAATAGCCCCCGCAGCGGCGCGGTCATGAAGCGGCTGGGGATGGAGTATCAGTATTCCTATGAGGAACTGTGGATGCCCAAAAACATTTTGGTCGTCTTCCGTCTCTATCAGCTGAATCTGGACGGAAACAGCCGCAGAGTATGCAGAAAATACTGGGACAACTCCGCCGTTCACTTCGTGGAGCCGGGTCTATAATTTTCCGGCGCGCACGCCTTGCTCCCTTTCCCAGGAAATCAAGGTGAAAATTTTGTGGGGCCCGGTTTGAAAAAGCGGCGTGCCGCTTTCACAAAGCGGACGCCGCTTTTTCGACAGCCTCTGTGTCAATACGGCGCGGCACATCCCGCCGGGGCGCGGGTCCTCCCCGCCTCACCTGCGCGATGCCGGCTTGTTTTTTCCCACAACGGGAAAGAAGGCCGCCCAAGGCGGCCTTCTCAGCGGTCGCTGGCAAGCCAGCCCTCCCCCCGGAAGATCAGGTCGTCCAGATCGTCATCTCTGGCTCCGGAGGCGCGGTTCGGCTCCGGCAGCGGCAGCAAAATATTATATTCTTCCATTGCAATTCCTCCAATTTTCACGCTGGTATCCTCACCGCCCCCGGAGACGGGCCGCGCCGCCGGGCGGCTCTGCACGCGCCTCCGGGAAAAGGCGATATACGTATCAGTATATGCGGGACAGGCCGGGATATGTGCCGATTTTTGCCTGTCCGGACAAAAAAATCAGCGGCGCCCGTCTGTGCGCAGTTTTCCCTTTACTTTTTTATCTCCCTCATATATAATAATTTGGCTTAAATTTATCTGATTCCCCACAGAATGGGAATTGACAGAAAGAGTGAGGACCTGATGCTCCAATTCGACGAGTATAAAGTCAAACTGAACAACCTGGCCCCCGCCCTGAAGGAGCTGGAGCAGGCCCTGGATTTGGAGGGGGCGGAGCGGGAGCTGGACATGCTCCAGGCCGAGTCGGCCGCCGACGGCTTCTGGGACAACCTGGCCAAGGCCCAGAAGGTCCAGCAGCGCATCAAGAACCTTCAGGACAAGGTGGACAGTCAGAAAAAGCGCCAGAGCCAGTGGGACGATCTGATGGCCCTGTGCGAAATGGGCAACGAGTTTGAGGACGAGTCCCTGCTGCCCGAGCTGGAGGAGGGCTTTGTCAAGCTGGAGGCGGATATGGAGTCCGCACGGCTGGAGACCCTGCTCACCGGCGAGTATGACCGCTCCAACGTGATTTTGACCATCCATCCCGGCGCCGGCGGCACCGAGGCCCAGGACTGGGCCCAGATGCTCTACCGCATG
>JAHYYS010000110.1 GCA_019424865.1 bacterium | reverse complement strand
TGGACATCACCGGCATCGCCATGCCCATCACCAAGGCCACCTATCTGGTGCGGGACCCCAATACCATCCCCGACGTGATGCGACAGGCCTTTGCCGTGGCGGCCACCGGCCGGCCCGGCCCGGTGCTTATCGACTTTTTGAAAAACGTCACCGCCCCCAGCGTGGAAATTGACTATGAATTCATCCCCTGGACCCAGAACCGGGAGACCAGCAGCATCCGCCAGCTGGCGGTCAGCCACGACCTGAAGGCCCCGGAGCCCGACCAGGGGGACATCGACAAGCTGGTGGAAATGATTGCCCAGTCCCAGCGCCCCCTGCTCATCTGCGGCGGCGGCGTGGTCCGGGGCCGGGCGGATAAGCAGTTCCGGACCTTTGCCGAGCGGCTGGACGCCCCGGTGGCCATCACCGTTATGGGGGGCGGCGGCTTCCCCGGCGACCACCCCCTCACCACCGGCATGATCGGCATGCACGGCTCCCGGGCCAGCAACGTGGCCTGTGACGAGTGCGACCTGCTCATCGCGGTGGGCTGCCGCTTCTCCGACCGGGTGGCTCTGAATCCGGCCTCCTTTGCCGGCCAGGCCCGGATCGTCCACATCGATATTGACCGCTCTGAGATTGACAAGAATGTCCTCACCGACCACCACATTGTGGGCTCGGCCAAGCGGGTGCTGGAGATGCTCAACCAGCGCCTGCCCCAGTACCGCCACGAGAGCTGGAAAGCGCGCATTCTGCCCCTGCGGGAGGCGCAGGTGGTGGAGGAGGGGGGCAGATTGACCCCCGGCCAGGTGCTGGACGCCATTGAACAGGCGGTCCCCCGGGACTCCATTGTGGCCACCGACGTGGGCCAGCACCAGATGTGGTCCATTCAGCACTTCCACTTCAGCTACCCCGGACAGCTGCTCACCTCCGGCGGCTTCGGCACCATGGGCTTCGGCCTGGGGGCGGCCATCGGGGCCAAGATCGGCAACCCGGACAAGGTGGTGATCCACACCACCGGGGACGGCTGCTTCCGCATGAATTGCCACGAGCTGGCCACGGTGCAGTACTACCGCCTGCCCATCATTACCGTGGTGTTCAACAACGGCACCCTGGGCATGGTGCGCCAGTGGCAGCACCTGATTTACCATGAGCACTACTCCCAGACCACCCTGGACCGGGGGCCCGACTTTGTGAAGCTGGCCGAGGCCTACGGCCTGAAGGGCCGGCGGGTGGCCAGCCGTGCGGAGATGGATCAGGCCCTGCAGGAGGCCCTGTCCTGCGGCTGCGGCTATGTCATCGACTGTCAGATTGACATTGACGAGATGGTCCGGCCCATGGTCCCCGGCGGCGCCCACATCACCGATTTTCTGCTGAAGTAAGGGGGAGCGGGATATGAAAAAGACCTTTGACACGGAAAAGAAGTTCTACACCCTCTCCCTGCTGGTGAAGGATATCCCAGGCGTTTTGAGCCAGGTGGCCCGGCTGTTTTCCCGGAAGGGCTATAACATCGAGTCCATCGTCTCCGGCGAGACCAGCCAGCCGGGTATGACCCGCATCACCATTGTCATCCTGGGGGACGAGCTGATGGTCAACCAGATTGCCGCCCAGTGCCGCAAGCTCATCCCGGTTCAGGTGGTGAAGATTCTGGACGAGGAGACCTCCATCCAGCGGGAGTTTGCCATGATCAAGGTGCTGGCCAAGGACCGGAATACCCGGGACGAGGTGATTCAGATGGCGAACATCTTCCGGGCCAACATCATCGACGTGAGCCGGGAGACCCTCACCGTGGCTATTTTCGGGGACCGGAGCAAGACTGGCGCCCTGATCCGGCTGCTGTCTGACTTCGGCATCCTGGAGATGGCCAAGACGGGTACCCTGGCCATTGAGCGGGGCAAGAACTCCATCTATGACGACAGCAAGCTGCGGGAGGAGTACAACTACGGCAAGAACGTGCTGTAATGAAACCGGGCGGCCGCGAGGGTCGCCCCTGCAAAATGCCCGTAGGGGCGGCTATCAGCCGCCCGCAGGATTCTGCTATCTTGTTCGGGCGGATCATATCCGCCCCTACACGCCGGGTTTTCCCGCAAAGGGAGAGCCAGTCACCCTGTCAATCCGCCAAGAGGACCGGGAACCGGCCCCCTGGGGTTTTGAATTTAAATCTTTATGCCATTAAAAAAGGAGTGTATTACTATGGCAAAGATGTATTATGCAAAGGATTGCGACCTCAACTACCTCAACGGCAAGAAGATCGCCATTATCGGCTACGGCTCCCAGGGTCACGCCCATGCCCTGAACCTGAAGGATTCCGGCTGTGACGTATGTGTGGGCCTGCGTCAGGGCTCTAAGAACTGGAAGAACGCCGAGGATGCCGGCCTGAAGGTGATGACCGTGGCCGACGCCGCCAAGTGGGGCGACATCATCATGATGCTGGTCAATGACGAGGTGCAGGCCGCCGTCTATCAGAAGGACATCGCCCCCAATCTGGAGGAGGGCAATATGCTGATGTTTGCCCACGGCTTCAACATCCACTTCAAGCAGATTGTGCCCCCCGCCAATGTGGACGTGACCATGATCGCCCCCAAGGGCCCCGGCCACACCGTCCGCTCCACCTATGTCAACGGCAAGGGCGTGCCCTGCCTCATCGCTGTGGAGCAGAATGCCACCGGCGACGCCTATAAGCTGGCGCTGGCCTATGCCGCCGGCATCGGCGGCGCCCGGGGCGGCGTGATGGAGACCACCTTCCAGGACGAGACCGAGACCGACCTGTTCGGCGAGCAGGCTGTTCTGTGCGGCGG
>JAHYYS010000011.1 GCA_019424865.1 bacterium | reverse complement strand
AGCTGGCGCAGGCGGGTGCGGCCCTCGCCGCCGTGGTAGCAGCGGCACTCCATGGCCACCGCCAACTCGTCGGCCCGGCGGAAGGCGGAGATAAACAGGGGCACCAGCAGGGGAATCAGGGCGCGGGCCCGCTGCATCAGGTTCCCGCTTTCAAAGTCCGCTCCCCTGGCCCGCTGGGCGGACATGATCTTGTCCGTCTCCTCGATCAGGGTTGGGATGAACCGCAGGGCGATGGACATCATCATGGACAGCTCGTGGATGGGGGCGTGAATTTTCTTCAGGGGGCCCAGCAGGGACTCCAGCCCGTCGGTGAGCAGAATGGGCGAGGTGGTGTAGGTCAGCAGAAAGGTGCCCGCAATCAGCATCATAATGCGCAGCACCATGAAAAAGGCGCTGAACACGCCCTCCAGCGTGATGGTAAAAATCCAGAAGTGCACCAGCACATGGGTGCCGTCGGTATAAAACAGGTTCAGCACCGCGGTGAAAATGGCGATAAACAAAATGGGCTTCATGCCCCGCATGATGGACTTCAGCGGAACCCTGGACACGGCAATGGACAGGGCCAGCAGGGCAAACATAATGGCATAGCTGACAAAAAAGTCGGCCAGGAACAGCGCCACAATATACAGCACCACCGCCAGCAGCTTGGTGCGGGGGTCCAGGCGGTGGACCAGGGAATTTCCGGGGAAATACTGGCCCAGGGTGATATCCTTCAGCGCCACTTACACCGCCCCCTTCCGCTGGTTCAGCTTGGCCAGCACGGCCGCCTTGGCCTGTTCAATGGTGTAGACCGAGGCGTCAATGTCCACGCCCATCTGGCGCAGCCGGCTGAACACCCGGGTCATCTGGGGCACGCCCAGGCCCATGCGCTCCAGCTCCGGGCCGTGGCGGAACACCTCGCGCGGGGGCCCCTCATAGGGGATGCGCCCGTCGTTGACCACCACCAGCCGGTCCGCCGTCCTGGCCATCTCCTCCATGGAGTGGGACACCAGGATGATGGTGGCGTTGTTGGCCTGGTGATAGTCCCGAATGTTGCTCAAAATGGACTCCACGCCCACCGGGTCCAGCCCGGCGGTGGGCTCGTCCAAAATCAGCACCTTGGGCTCCATGGCGATGACGCCGGCAATGGCCACCCGGCGCTTCTGTCCCCCCGAGAGCTCAAAGGGGGACAGCTCCAGCTGGTCGTCCCGCAGCCCCACAAAATAGGCCGCGGAGCGCACCCGGCGGTCAATTTCCTTCTCATCCAGCCCCATATTCCGCGGGCCGAAGGAGATATCCTTATATACCGTCTCCTCAAACAGCTGGTACTCCGGGTACTGGAACACCAGCCCCACCTGGAAGCGGGTCAGTCGGGTGGTCTTGGGGTCGGACCAGATGTCCTTCCCCTGGCACAGCACCTGGCCGGAGGTGGGCTTGAGCAGGCCGTTGAGGTGCTGAATCAGGGTGGATTTGCCCGAACCGGTGTGCCCGATAATGCCCAGGTATTCCCCCCGATAGGCGGTAAAGTCCACGTCCACCAGCGCGCCCCGCTCAAAGGGGGTGCCGGCGCTGTAAATGTGGGACAGCTTTTTGGTCTCCAGAATTGCTTCCATCAGCGGTGTTCCGTCCTTTGTCTAAAGTGGTGCATGCCCCGCGTATGAGGTCATACCCATAAAAATGAAGCGTTTCAAACAGGAAATTTCGGCGTCCGGCCCCGCCGGACTTGTTCAGACCGTGCGCGCCGGGCGCGCACTGCATTTTTAAACCAGCAAATCCCGCAGGACTGCGGCGCACTCCTCGTCGCTCAGGGCGTCCAGCGGGACGTCCAGCCCCTCCTTCCGCAGCTCCCACATCAGGCGGGTGGTCTCCGGCACGGTGAGACCCACGGCCTCCAGCCCCTCCACGTCCTGAAACACCTGCTTGGGGGGGCCGTCGGCAATGATCCTGCCCCGGGACATGACCACCAGGCGGTCGGCCTGGGCGGCCTCGTCCATGTGGTGGGTAATCAGCACCACGGTGACCCCCCGGCTGCGGTTCAGCTCCTTCACCGTGCGCAGCACGTCCGCCCGGCCGATGGGGTCCAGCATGGCGGTGGGCTCGTCCAGAACAATGCACCGGGGCTGCATGGCGATGACGCCGGCAATGGCCACCCGCTGCTTCTGTCCGCCGGAGAGCAGATGGGGGGCGTGCTCCCGGAACTCGTACATGCCCACGGCCTTTAGCGCGTCATCCACCCGCTGGCGGATCTCCTCCGGCGGAACCCCCAGGTTCTCCGGCGCGAAGGCCACGTCCTCCTCCACCACGTTGGCCACAATCTGGTTGTCCGGGTTCTGAAACACCATGCCCACCGTGCGGCGGATCTCCAGCAGCCGGGCCTCGTCCCGGGTGTCAATGCCGTCCACATAGACCGCGCCCCCGGAGGGGAGCAGGATGGCGTTCATGTGCTTGGCCAGGGTGGATTTTCCGCTGCCGTTGTGGCCCAGGACTGCCACAAAGGAGCCCGCTTCAATGGACAGGTCCACCCCGTCCAGCACCACGGGGGCCACTCCCTCCGCCGTGGTATAGGAAAAGTGCAGATCCCGGGTTTGGATAATTGATTTGCTCATGGCGCATACCTCATTATTTTACTCGAAGAAGCGGCGGGGAAGTACAGCCTGCGTCCCGCCCAGTCTCAGGCCTTGGGCTTGCGGATAACCAGAAACAGGCTGGATCCATCCACCTCGGTCACTTCATAGGGATAGCCGGACTTTTGGCCGATGGCCTCGTACTCCTCGGGGGTCTGGGTGGTGGCCCGGAAGCCGTCCTTGCAGACAATCACGCCGTCCCGGGTCTTTTCCATGTCCAGCTCCCCCAGCAGGCCCTTGTCCGCCTGCTCCTGGAACCAGGCGACGCGATGTTCCCAGAAATTGGCGCTGTATGTGCTGAAATAGGCGGTGCCGCCCGGGGCAAGGAGGTCCAGGATGCTGCGGATCACCCCATCATCGGCCCGCATGGCGGACAGGGCGTTCTGCAGACACAGCGTCACATCAAAGGACTGGGGCGGGAAGGTAATTTTGTGGGCGTCCATGGCCACCATGCTGGCGTTGGGCACCCCCTTCAGGTATTCCCGGCCCATCCGCACGCTGTCCTCCGAGATGTCCATGCCCACAATCTCGGCGCAGCTGGGGGCCAGCTCCCGGACGATGCGGCCATAGCCCGCGGCCACCTCCAGCACCCGCTCCGTTCCGGTCAGCTTCCTGCGCACAAAGTCAATCTCCTCCCGGAAGTACTGCTCAATCCGGGGGAGCGCGGTGTCATACACCTGAAACAGCTTTTGTGAATTCAGGCTCTCTGCGTAGTAGTTGCCCATAGGTTTCCCCTCTTTCCCTTATTCAAAAATGGTATCGGGCAGACGGACACAGGCTGTACTTTTCCGCCGCTTCTGCAAATCTGGCAGAGGTTCTCACTCCCGCGTCCAGCGCCCCGTCGCCCCGCAGGGCAGGGCCAGGCCGCTCTCGGTCACCGGCAGGCCCAGCTCCTGGCTGACGGTATGTCCGCCGAAACGCCTGGAGATCAGGGTTTCCAGAATATAGGTAATCACGCTGGGGGCCAGCCCAGTGGTATAGGAGTTGAGAATCAGAAACAGCGGCTGGTCGGACAGCACCTCCCGCACCAGCTCCACAAAGGGGTACAGGTTTTCCTCCAGCTTCCACACCTCGCCGGTGGGGCCCCGCCCATAGGAGGGCGGGTCCATGATAATGGCGTCGTACCGGCGGCCCCGGCGGATCTCCCGCTCCACAAATTTGGCGCAGTCGTCCACGATCCAGCGGATGGGGGCCTGCTCCAGTCCGGAGCTTTTGGCGTTTTCCCGGGCCCACTGGACCATCCCTTTGGCCGCGTCCACATGGCACACGCTGGCCCCGGCGGCGGCGCAGGCCACGGTGGCCCCCCCGGTGTAGGCAAACAGGTTGAGCACGCTCACCGGCCGCCCCGCCCGCCGGATCTGATCCCGGGCAAAGTCCCAGTTGGCCGCCTGCTCGGGGAACAGCCCCGTGTGCTTGAAGTTCATGGGCTTGATGTTAAAGGTCAAATCCCGGTAGGAGACCGTCCACCGCTCCGGCATGGACTTATTCTGCCACTGCCCGCCGCCGGTGCTGGATCGGGCATAGCGCCCGGCGTTCGCCTTCCATCCCCGGTGGGTGCGGGGGGTATTCCAGATGGCCTGGGGGTCGGGCCGCACCAGCAGCTGGTCCCCCCATCGCTCCAGCTTCTCACCCCTGCCGCAGTCGATGAGCTCATAATCCTTCCACTTGTCAGACAGCCACACAGGCGCCGCGCCCCCTTCCATTTTGCTCCTTCAAAACTAAGTCAGTATACCATTCCGCGGTTTTTCCGTCAATGGATTTCCCGGAAAAGGCCGCCCTTTCTCCATTTTTATTCCAGACTCCGGCAGTTTTCCCGCACCCCTTTGGCTTTACTTTTTCCGCCCGCCTTTGTATAATAGAAAAAAATCTGCGCGGCCCGGCTCGGGCCGTTCTCCGGAGGGAACTGCTATGCTGAAAGGAAAAACCATCCTGCTGGGGGTCACCGGCGGCATCGCCGCCTACAAGGCCGCCTATCTGGCCTCTTCCCTGGCCAAGCTCCACGCCGCGGTGGAGGTGGTGATGACCGAGCACGCCACCAAGTTCATCACCCCCCTGACCTTTGAACAGCTCACGGGCCGGCGGGTGATGGTGGACACCTTCGACCGCAATTTCAGCCATCAGGTGGAGCACATCGCCCTGGCCGACCGCACCGACCTTGTCCTCATCGCCCCGGCCACCGCCAACGTGTGCGCCAAGCTGGCCCACGGGCTGGCGGACGACATGCTCACCACCACGGTGCTGGCCTGCACCTGCCCCAAGCTCATCGCCCCGGCCATGAACACCAACATGTATTGCAACCCGGTGACCCAGGACAACCTGGACATCCTGCGCCGGTATGGCTGGGAGGTCATCGACCCCGCCAGCGGACACCTGGCCTGCGGCACCACCGGTCCCGGCCGGATGCCCGAGCCCGACGCCCTGCTTCAGCACATCCTGCGCCGTCTCGCCTTCCCCCACGACCTGGAGGGCAAGCGGGTGCTGGTTACCGCCGGCCCCACCCAGGAGGCCATGGATCCGGTGCGCTATCTCACCAACCACTCCTCGGGCAAAATGGGCTATGCCATCGCCCGGACGGCCATGCTCCGGGGCGCCGACGTCACCCTGGTCTCCGGCCCCACCGCCCTGGAGCCCCCTCCCTTTGTGGAGGTGGTGCCCGTTGTCTCCGCCCAGGATATGTTTGAGGCGGTGGCGGCGCGGCAGGAGCAGTCCGACTTTATCTTCAAGGCGGCCGCCGTGGCCGACTACACCCCCGCCCAGGTTGCCGACGACAAGCTGAAAAAGAAGGATGCGGATCTGTCCATCCCCCTCAAACGGACCCGGGACATCCTCCAGTATCTGGGGAACCACCGCCGCCCCGGCCAGATCATCTGCGGCTTTTCCATGGAGACCCGGGACATGCTGGCCAACAGCCAGGCAAAGCTGGAAAAGAAGCACGTGGACATGATCTGTGCCAATAATTTAAAGGTAGCGGGGGCCGGCTTCGGCGTGGACACCAACGTCCTCACCCTGATTACCGCCGGCGGCGCGGAGGAGCTGCCCCTCATGTCCAAGGAGGAGGCCGCCGGCCGCATTCTGGACCGGGCTCTGGCCCTCTCCGGGCAATAAAACTCCCCCTTTTACTCCTCCGGCCCGTCCCACATGCACCGGGCCAGATCCACGCTTCCGTCCGGCCGGAAGGGCACGCCCTCCATCTCCAGCAGCATCCGGTGGCTCTCCTTTCCCAGCGGGAGAAAGGCGCCGCTCAGCCCGCCGGCGCGGTTGACCACCCGGTGGCAGGGCAGGGCATCAGGCGCCGCATTCAGAGCGCAGCCCACAATGCGGGACAGCCTTGGATTGCCCAGCATGCGGGCAATCTGCCCATAGGTGGTCACCCGGCCCCAGGGGATCTGCTCCACTATCCGGTATACCTCTTGAAATACCGAGCTCACCCCAGCGCCCCCTTTCTTTTATCTTGTCTACAAGTATAGCAGGCAGGGCCCGCCCCGTCCAGTCCTCTGTCTGTTCGCGGCATAACAGGGGCCCACGATGACCGTAAGCACTTTGGCACAAACGGGCAATAGGTGCCACGCGGCGCTGTATTTGATGCTTCGATATATATCATTTGAAAACAGGAGTAGCGCCGCTGATGCCGCGCTACTCCTGCTGTATTTATATACTTTATTCTTCCGTCATCCGTATAACCAGAAATCCGCATTGGGGGTAAACTCGTAGAAAAAGGGCCGCAGCCGCGGCCCTTTTTCCGGGGGAGGATCGGGGACACAGGAATGCGGCCCCGGGTATGACGCAATTGTATGTTCCAAAAATCTCTGTCTCAGTCCAGAATCTCCACATAGCCCTCGTCGGCGTTGACTGCCACCATGTCGCCGTCCTTGATCTGCTCATAGAAGGCGGGATCCACCTTGTCCACCATGGGCAGCTCCATGATGATGGCGCCGGCCACCAGCACGGGGTCAGGGTCCTGGATGATCAGGGCGGCGGGCATATTGTGGAAGCGGTCCAGGTGGTACAGACCGTCCTGCTGCACCACGGAGCTCCCCTTGCCGCCGGGGAACAACAGCACCTTTTGTGCAATGCTGCGGCCCTCCAGCTCGTGATTTTTCTCCTCCATCACGCCGTCCTCCGGACGGACCTGATAGAACATGATGCGGTCATGGGTGATGATCGCCTCGGCCTGGGCCTTGCCCTCGGAAATCTTGTGACAGGAAAATCTCTTGGCCATCTTATTTCACCTCTCCAGTCAGGGCGGCCTCGATGCAGGTATCCAGGTCGCGGATCATAAAGTTGATGCCTCTGCGGCGGGGGTAATAGGCGCACTTGGGGGACTCGGTGATGCCCACCTTGCCCTTCAGGTAGTGCCAGCAGGGCTGGTCGGGGCAGGAGTCGGGGATCAGCTCCGCGCCCGCGGCGGCGAGCACATCGTACACGCCCATGCGATGGGCCATCTCCGCCCAGTCGCTGGAGGTCAGGATATACATGGGGATGGCCAGCTTCTTGCCCTCGATGCGCTTGGCGATGTACATGGCCTCTTTCAGGGTGAAGTGGGGGCAGCCGAACATGGCGAAGTCCACCTTGCCGTCGTGGGCGGCGTCGCTGAATTTCTCCTCAAAGTCCTTCAGGTCCTTGTCGGTAATGACCACCTCGTGCTTGGGCGCTTTGCCGCCCAGAGCTGCCTCCAGCGTGGGGGCCTCGGGGGTGAAGCCCACGATATGGTACATGCCGTAGGCGCCGGAGGTGTTCAGCTGGGCCCCCAGGTTGCGCAGAGCCTCGGAGGAGATATGCTTGGGCAGGCCGGTGAAGACGGGGATACCCTCGCCAATCTTCTCGCCCATCATGCCCAGCAGGTGGTACTCGTAGTCGGACTTCATATTGGCCTCCACGTGAACCACGATGTCGCCCTTCCGGTTCTCGTCCAGCAGCAGGCCGTACTCGGGCACATAGCCGGTGACGGCGGCGCACAGGGCGCTGTTGGCGCTCTCACGGTTGGAGCGGGCGCCCCACACGGAGTTGACATAGGGGGTGGCGCTGGACTCGGAGAAGGCGCAGATCTCGCCGAAGTTGGGGACGTTGGAGGCGATGTAGGGGGTGCAGTTGTAGGACAAAACAGCGCCCAGGCCACGGTAGGCCGCGTCGGTGCGGCGCATGTGGTCGGCATCTTCCTCGCTTACCGGATGGGCGCAGGAACCGGTGAAATGTCCCAGGCAGAAGCCGGGGTTCACCGTGGGGGCCACCCGGCACTTCGCCCCGGCCTTGAGCATCTTCTCGGCAAACCACAGGTCGCCGGCCTGGTTGCTCAGGGCCACGTGGGCCCGGGTGATGGGTACCATGCGGGGGGCGTCGAACGCCTCACCCAGGGCAAATTGGATCTTCATGGCGTAAGCCGCGCCATCGCCGAATTTGCCATCCAGCATGGCCTTTTGATCGTCGTTGAGAATCATGTGCTTGCTCCTCCCTTTGATTAAAAATAGTCTAAATCTGATCCACCAGAGTCAGCTTGGGGTTGGCTTTTACATCGTCCAGCAGGGCAGGTGAGACCTCGATATACTCCAGATGCAGCGTGTTCTGAATCCGAATGATTTTGGGGTTGTCCCGGTCGATGCCCCGGCAGCACTTCAGCGCCACCCGCACGGCGGTCTCCTCATCCTCCACCGTGCAGGGGAGGCTGGCGTCCCCCAGGCAGTTGCAGGCGATGGCATTGGCATACATAGCCTCCAGATCCAGCTGCCGGGCCACCTTTTGGGTGATGACATCAAACAGGCCCACCCCGATGCCGTTGCCGTGGCTGGCCTGGGTCACATCGGTGAGCACCAGCTTCTGATACTTGGGAATATGGAGGACAAAGGTCTTCAGCACCGAGCTGCGCCCCAGAATATTGGGATCGAAGCCGGCCCCCGACACGTCCTTTCCAATCTCCTTGCAGACGATGACGTCCGCCTCGGGCAGCATGATATAGGGCATATTGGCCTTGGCCTGGACCACCAGCTCCTTCTCCCGCTGGATCAGCCCCTTTGCCGGGACGGCCTCCACGTGGAAGGTCTGGTCATAGGCGTTCTCCAGCACGGCCACGCCAAAGCCGATGGGCGCCTTCTCCAGAATGACGGCGGCGGTCTCCTCAATCACCGCGGCAAAGTGGTCCGAATCCACCTCGTGGACGGCGGAGCACCCCTTATGATCCCCCAGGCCGATGACCAGCATCTTGCACAGGCCGCTTTGCAGGGGGCCCACAAAGTCGGTGTGGAGCTTGACCCGGTTGACGGGCACCACCAGGTCGGCCTCATAGGCGGCGCGGTCGAACCAGATGGGCTGTCCGTCGGCCCGGTGGCCCAGCAGGACCGTATCCACCGTGGTCACTACGGGGACGCCCAGCTGCTCGGGCGTGATGCCGTAGCCGGCCAGCACCTCCCGCTGGCCCTCCTCCGTGCCGCCGCCGTGACTGCCCATGGCAGAGACGATAAAGGGCTGGGCCCCCAGCTCCTTCAGGGCGGCCACAACCTCCCTGACAATGACGTCCAGATTGCGGATGCCCCGGCTGCCCACCGCCACCGCCACCCGGGCGCCCGGCTTTACCAGCGCCGCGATTTCCGGCCTGCGGCACTGCGCCGCCACAGCTCCGGCCACATCCTCCAGCCGGCTGTCATCAAACTGCTGCCGGACCCGGTACAGCTTGGGCAGGGGGCGCTCCATGTCCTCCTGAAGCAGAATCGGCATGACAGACACTCCTTTCTTCATATGAAACTTCCGGACAAGCAGCCTGAACCAACCTCATTTCCACGGTGTATACAGGCTGCATACTTCTTTATACATCATTATACTACTACGGCGAAGGCCCTGTCAACGCCTTTCCGCCGAAAACTTTTCATTTTATTTCCCCCGGATCCGCCGCGCCGGAAAGCGTACGAACTATACAAAAACGGCCTGTCATCCCGCTGGGATGACAGGCCGTTTTCTTCTTCTAAAGGGACCGATGCAGCGCGCGGGCCGCTCAGCTCTTGGGCGGGAAGCTGATCCCGGCCACATTGACATTGACCGCGGACACCTCCAGCCCCGTCATGGACTCGATGGCGCTCTTTACGCCGTCCTGCACCGCCTTCCCGATTTCGGGAATGGTGTGCCCATAGGCCATGAGGATGGACAACTCCACCTCGACCTTATCGTCCTCCATCTTAACCCGCACGCCCTTGGCCAGGTTTTTCTTTCCAAGCAGCTCGGCAATGTCGCTTCCCAAATTGGCGGCCAGACTGCTGACCCCGTCTACCTCCAGGGCAGCGGCGGCGGAAATGGCGGCCAGAACCTCCTCTGCAATGTGGATGTTACCCAGCTCGTCAGAGCGGGAGACGTATTCTTTGCTGTCGCTCATAGTTGCCACGCTCCTTACGATCGCAGTTCTCTGCGCAGATTGCTGGTGTTATTTTAACACAGTTTGCGCAGTTTGACAACTGCGGCCGGAAAAAACTTCAGACCGGCAAAGGCGCGCCCCGGCGTTTGCCAGTCTGAAGGGGAGGCTCACTCCACCTCGATAATTTTAATCTGGTCGGCTGTAAAGCCAGCCGCCTGATTGACCGCATCCACAATTTTGGCGGTATCCGCCTCGGTCAGTCCGCCCTCCGGGGCCGCCACCGCCAGGCTCAGGGACTCCTCCCCGATAAAGGCCACGCAGTCGGCATAGCCCTTGGCCGTCACCATGTTTTCAATCTGCGCCTCGGTCACGGTGCAATCGGCCATGGTCTGAATGGTCTCGTTCACCTGCTCCTTCATAGCCGCGTCAGCGTCCTCCCCGGCGGCCGCCTCCTGCAGCAGGGCCAGGGCGCTGTCCCGGGCCTGCTGGCGGTTCAGGCGCGCAGTGGCGAAGTAACTGTCGCTTTCCCCGGCCGTCGGCTGGGTCCCGTCCTGCCCCTCGCCCGCGGTCTGGGTCCCGTCCTGTGTCTGCGTCTCTGTCCCGGTGAGCAGCGGGTCGTCCGTCTCCCCGTCCACCAGCGCCGACTGTCCCAGGGTCTTGCCCGCCTCGGCCTGCTCCTGCTCATAGTTCCAGTTGAGATAAACCGCCGCGCACACAAACACCGCAATGGCGGCCACCACCGCGTTGCGCCTCCACAGCTGAGACCAGCCGGTCCCCTTTTTACCCGTTCTCATACTTGATTCCTCCCTGATTGAAATAATAGATTGTCACAATTGAAACCACAAACCCGCCGGCTCAGCCGCCGCCCTGACACACGGAGACCCGGCTGGCCCCCAGCCCGGTCAGGGCGGACACGGCCTCAATCAGTCTCAGCTTCACCTGGGGATCCCCGCCGCCCGGGCACACCACCAGCGCCCCCCGGAACTCCGGGGCCACCGTCTGAAGGGGCAGGGCCTCCTGGCTGCCTGACCCCCGCCCCACTGTCACGACGGTGGTGGAGCCTCCCCCATCCGCATCCCGCTGGGTATCCTGGGCCAGCACCTGGCGGCTTCCTCCGGCCAGGGTCAGCACCACCTGGGTCTCCCCCGCCCCCTCCACCTGGGAGAGGACCTCCTCCAGCTTCCCCTCGAATTCCTCCAGGTCAAAGGTCTCCTCCCCGGCCTGGGGCTCCTGGACGGCCGGCTCCTCCGTGCCGCCCGCCGGCAGCAGCATCAGGATCACCCCCACCGCCGCCACCAGCGCCACATATTGATACTTTCCCAGCGCCCCCCTCCACTTCTGAAGCTGTTCCAGCCACTTCTTTTTCACGGCAGTCCCTCCTCATAATAGAACTGCCGCTGTGCGGGGACCCCCAGATCCGCCTGAATCATCTGGGATATCTGATCCCGCTCCGCCTGGGAGAGGACCCCCGCCACCTGCGTCTGACTGGGCACATACACGCCCCCCTCCGCCGCCTGGCAGCTCACCCGGGCGGTGCAGGTCAGGCCCATCTCAGCCGCCTTGTCCACAATATATGCGGCAGTTTCCTGCTCTATGATGCTTTTCATTCCATTTCCCACCTGTTCCTCCAGCTCGCTCTCCCGCAGCTCCAGGCCGGCGAGATAGTCCTCCAGCCACTGCCCGGCGTCCACCCCGCCCAGGCGGACTGCCGGCGACAGGATGGCCCACAGCAGCACCAGCCCGCACATCAGCCTGCCCACCTGCCTGACGCCGCCGGGCGGCATCAGGCCGTCCGCCGCCGCGCACAGCACGCAGGTAACCAGCACCGACAGCAGCCACGTCCGTCCCGCCTCCATCATGCCGTCACCCCCGACACAGCCGACACCACGCTCACCAGCAGCACCAGGGCCGACGCCCCTGTCATCCCCAGCACCAGCCCGAATGCTCCGCCGATGGCGTCAATCAGCTGGCTGAGCCGGGGCTGGGCCACCAGCGCGCACAGGGCGGCTGTCCCCTTATACACCAGATACTGCAGGGCCAGGCGCAGGAAGGGGGTCAGGCAGATGGCCAGCACCACCAGAAGCCCTGCCACCCCCACGCTGCCCCGCAGCACGCCCACCCCGGCCAGCACGGTCTCCGACGCGTCGGCCAGGATCCCCCCCACCACCGGAATGGCCCGGGAGATGGCCAGCTTGGCCGCCTTGACCGCCGACGCGTCCACGCTGCCGGCAATGGCGCCGCTGGCCGTGAGATACCCCACGAAGGCCAGCAGGAAAGCAGTCAGAAGAAAGGTAACCGCCCCCTTCATCAGGCCGGCCAGCTTGGCCAGCCCCGGACTGCCCACCGCCGCGTGGGCACAGCTCACCGCCACGTAGGCGTAGACCAGGGGAATCAGCAGCTGATCCATGGCGCCGATCAGCAGCTGGGAGAAGAGCACCGTGGCCCCCTGCCGGGCTGCCGCGGCGGTAATGCCGCCGGTGGCGGCGGTGAGCACCGCCATCACGGGCAGCAGGGTCTGGGCAAACAGATCCATCCGGCCGATGGCCTCCCGCCCCATCCCAATCATGGCCGCCATATCGGTCATGGTCAGGGCGGTAATGGACAGCGCCCCCGCGATCTCCACCGCCCGCAGCCCGTCCCCCTTGTCTCCCCCCTGGGCCCCCTGCGCCAGGGCGCACAGCAGCACCACCGCCATCAGCTTGGCTCCGGTGGCCAGGCTGGCCTGAAACAGCCCCGTAATCTGGCTGAGGGCATCCGTCAGCAGTTTGGACAGCCCCTGGTCCAGCTGCGTGCCCTGGGTCACGCCGTACTCCCCGGCCTGTTCCCACAGCTCGTCCTCCCCCGGAATGGTCAGCTCCGCCCCCAGGGCCGCCGGGGCGGAGAGCAGCATCACTGCGGCCAGCAGGGCCGCTGTCATCATCTGTTTCATTGAAGCATCTCCGCCACAAGGACCGTCACCGCCCGAATCAGGGGGACCGCCACCGCCAGGGCCAGCACCGCCCCCGCCGTCTCCACAAAGGCCGCCAGCCCGCTCTCTCCCGCCGAGCGGCACACCTCCGCCGTCACCTTGGTCAGCACGGACAACGCCACCGTTTTGACCACCGGCTCCAGCAGCTCCTCCGACAGCCCCGCCATCCCGGTGAGCTCGGCGATGAGCGCCGCCACCGACCGCAGGCCGTCCGCCGCCGCAAACACAATCCAAACCCCGGCGGCCACAGCCAGCAGAAGGGCCAGCTCGGGCGCGCTCTTCCGCAGCACCGCCCCCAGGGCTGCCGCCGCCACCGCCGCCGCGGCAATTCTGGCCATCGCCTCCATCTCTATAAATTGAACAGGGTCTTGACCATGTCGAACAGGCTGGCAATCTCCCGGACCACCATCATCAGCACCACCACCAGCCCGGCCAGGGTGGTCATCATCGCCTGCTCGTCCCGGCCCGCCCGGCTGAGCACCTGGTTGAGTACCGCCACCAGAATTCCGATGGCCGCGATTTTAAAAATGAGATCCACATCCACAGGAAAACCCTCTTTCGTACCCGCTGTTACAGCAGTAGAATAATCAAAAAGGCCCCGCCCGACAGCCCCAGGGTCTGGTACACCCGCCCCTGGCTGCGGCGCTCTGCGCGGCTTTGGTCGGCCAGCTCCTCCAGACGCAGCCGCACCGCGGCCACCGCCTGCCGCTGCTCCCGGGCGTCATACCGCCCCAGCACATCCCCCAGCCGGGCCAGGCAGGCCTGCCCCTCCCGGCCCAGATCATCGCACCCGGCGGCCAGCCGCCGCCATAGGCTGGAAAAGTCCTCCTCGTCCAGCCGCTCCAGCCCCTGACAGCAGCCCCGGAACATGGGGCTTGCCCCCTCCGGGGCCCGCCGGGCCAGCTCCTCCATCAGCGCGGGCAGAGGGGGCGCCCCCAACTCCAGCTCCCGCTCCAGCAGGGCCAGGGCCGACGCCATGTCCTCCAGCCCCTCCGCCCTCCGGCTCAGGGACGCCGCCGCGCCAAAGCCCAGCCAGGCGCACCCCGCCGCCACCAATACCGCTCCCAACAGCTGTACCATGTTACTTCAGCTCCTCCACCCGGTATTCCCGGCGGCCCTCCCGCCGGGTGATCTCCACCAGCCTGCGGAACATGCCCTCCTCCAGCAGTCCCCGGTACAGGGGCCGCCGGGTCAGGTCCTCCCGCCCCGCCCCGTGGGCGGTGGCCAGCAGGGTTACGCCGCACCCGGCGGCGGTGCGCAGCGCCGCCGCGTCCTCCGGCGCGGTAATCTCATCCACCGCCAGCACCTGGGGATTCATGGCCCGCAGCAGCAGCATCAGGCCCTGGGCCTTGGGACAGCCCTCCGCCACATCGGTGCGCCGCCCCACATCCAGCTGGGGCCGGCCGCCGTACAAAGCCGCCACCTCCCCCCGCTCGTCCGCCACCGCCACCCGCAGGGGCAGACAGCCCTCCCCCTCGGAGACCCGGCGGATGATGTCCCGCAGCAGGGTGGTTTTCCCCTGTCCCGGCGGCGCCAGAATCAGCGTACTCTCCAGCCGCCCCCCGGGACAAAGGGCCCCCAGAACCGGCCGCGCCGCCCCCGGAACCTGCCGGGCAATCCGCAGGTTGGCGGAGGACAGGCTCCGCAGGGCGTGGATGCCGCCCCCCTCCATCACCGCCGTGCCGCACAGGCCGATGCGGTGTCCCCCCGCCACGGTGAGATATCCCCGGCGGATCTGCTCCAGCACCGCGTGAACCGAGGCCCGGCTGGCGATTTCCACCAGCTGCTCCAGCTCCTCCGGCTCCACCGGGGGCCCGCCCACGGGGCGCTCCCCCTCCGGCAGCACCGCCGTCATGGGCCAGCCCGCCCGCAGCCGCAGCTCCTCCGCCTGTTCCTGCTCCTCTTGCGGCAGCCCGAGGGCCTCCTGCCGCAGCCGCCTGGGCAGCACCTGCGCCGCCTGGCGGTAAGCCTCTGCTCCAGATTGTATCTTCATGCCTGTCCACCGACCTTTGTCTCCATCCTATGAGGACAGGCCCCGGGATATGACCGGAAAACGGGACCCGGAAAATTTCCCGCCGCCCGTCCATTTTTATGGGTTTCCCTCTTGACATCCCCTTCTGCATGTGGTATATTTCGCTCATAAGATAAAAATACATCACATAAAGAGCGAAATTTGTATCAACAGAAAGGAGCACCTGTCATGAAACATTCCTTCAACCCCATGGGCCTGCTGGCCCTCCCCGCTCTGGCCGCTCTGCTGTACTTCCCCACCGGGAACCACGATTTCATCGGCTTTGCAGGCTTTTTCTACTTCATCCGGTACTTCTGGGTACAGCCGGACGAGCTGTTCCTGCTCACCCTGCGCCGGGCGGCCACCTGGGCCTTCATCCTGGAGGTGGGCCTCTTCCCCCTCCTGATGCTGGGCCGCTACCTCCTGGCCCCGGCAGCCAATCCAATCCCCTTTGCCCTGGGGCTCAGCTTCGCCGCCGCCTTGATTTTCTTCTGCCTGTACCACACCTGGCTGGAGGTAAAAGAAATGAGGGGTCTGGAATGAAGCTGAAAACCCGCATCCGGGAGCTGCGGGCCCGGGACCGGCTGAGCCAGGAGGAGCTGGCCCAGAAGGTGGGGGTGCGGCGGGAGACCATCGGAAACCTGGAAAACGGCCGCTATAACCCCTCCCTGAAGCTGGCCATGGACATCGCCCATGTGTTCGGCTGCACGGTGGAGGAGATCTTCACCTTTGAGGCGGAGTAGCCCCCTCCGCCGGTAGAGGTGTCATTTCCGACGTACACGCCGCCGGAAATGACGGATTCAATTTGATTCCTGCGGGAGGGCTTTTCGACAAGCCGGAAAAGATAATGTGCATGCAAAAGCATGCACATTATCTTTTATTGTTTGCAAATTGAATACAATAGTCCCGCACAGGCACCCCTGTGCGGGATAGGAGTTTTACGGATGAATCAGAAAGAAGTGAAAAACATCGGCCTGCGGGTCAGCCCGGAGATCCACAGAAAGCTGCGCTATATCGCCAATTACGAGGGCCGGACCATCAACGGGCAGGCATATTACCTGATTTTGTCCTGCATCCGGGCCTTTGAACAGGAGCACGGCCCCATCCCCCCGGAGGACCCGGAATGAATCCGGGAACGGCCCTTCTGGACCTGCTGTTTCCGCCCAAATGTCCCTTCTGCCAGAAAATTCTGGACGATCCCCGCGCCCCCGTCTGTCCCGCCTGCCAGCCGGCCCTGCCCTGGCTGTCCGGCCAGGGGGCGGAGCGGAAGGTGGAGTTTGCCGACGGGTGTTTCTCCCCCCTGGCCTACCGGGACCAGGTGCGGGAGGCGGTGCAGCGCTATAAGTTCACCCCCGTCCCGGCCTACGGCGCGCCCTTCGGCCTGCTGATGGCCCAGTGCCTGACGGACCACCTGTCCCAGGCCCCCGATCTGCTCACCTGGGCGCCGCTGAGCTCCAGGCGTCTGCGGGAACGGGGCTTCGATCAGGCCAGGCTGCTGGCCCGCCGCGCGGGGCAGCGCCTGAACGTCCCTCTGGTCCCCACCCTGAAGAAGGTGCGCCACACCCGGCCCCAGTCCAGTCTGGAGGGAGAGAGCGCCCGCCGGGCCAACGCCCTGGGGGCCTATGCCCTGCTGCCCCAAATCGACCTGGCGGGGAAGCGGGTGGTGCTGGTGGACGATGTGGTCACCTCCGGTTCCACCCTCAGCGAGTGCGCCCGTCTGCTGCGTCAGGCCGGGGCGGCCCAGGTCTTCTGCCTGACCCTGGCCCAGGCCGGGCCGGCCCGCTGGGAGCCGGCCCCAGACGCAAAAATTAATAGAAAAAACGGTTGAAATGCGCCGCTTCTGCGGCTATAATAAAGTAGACTGGGAATTTTGGAAATATCTCCGTTTTCAGCCCGGGTTTCCCGTTTTTTGGACCATACCCGGCGGCAATAACCCCTGCCGCTGTGGTTATAATAACCTTTAACCGTTGAACTGAAATACTGATTTTTTAAGGTGGCAAATTATGATGAATTTATTTTGCAAGGACATCGGTATCGATCTGGGTACCGCTTCCGTCTTGGTATACATCAAGGGCAAGGGCGTCGTCCTGCGCGAGCCCTCTGTGGTGGCCATTGACAAAAACACCGGCAAGCTGCTGAAGGTGGGCACCGAGGCCCAGGCCATGCTGGGCCGTACCCCCGGCAACATTGTGGCCATGCGTCCCCTGCGTGAGGGCGTCATCTCCGACTATGACATGACCGAGCGCATGCTGAAGGAATTTATCCGCAAGGTCACCACCTTCTCCCTCTTCAAGCCCCGCCTGCTCATCTGCGTCCCCTCGGGCATCACCGAGGTGGAGGAGCGCGCCGTGGTGGACGCGGGCATCCAGGCCGGCGCCCGCCGGGCCTATCTCATCGAGGAGCCGGTGGCCGCCGCCATCGGCGCCGGCATCGACATCACCAAGCCCGACGGCCACATGGTGGTGGACATCGGCGGCGGCACCGCCGACATCGCGGTGATCTCTCTGGGCGGCGTGGTGGAGTCCGCCTCCATCAAAACCGCCGGCGACAAGTTTGACGAGGCTGTGGTGAAATATATCCGCCGCAAGCACAACGTGCTCATCGGCGACCGTACCGCCGAGGAGCTGAAAATGACCATCGGCTGCGTCTTCCCCCGTCCGGAGGAGGTCACCATGGAGATCAAGGGCCGCTGCCTGATGACCGGTCTGCCCCGGGTGTTCTCCGTCTCCTCCAGCGAGATGATCGAGGCCTTTGAAGAGGTATCCAGCCGCATTCTGGAGGCCATCCACGGCGTGCTGGAGCGCACGCCTCCCGAGCTGGTGGCCGACATCTCCACCAACGGCATTGTCATGACGGGCGGCGGCTCCCTGCTGTGGGGCTTTGACAAGCTCATCGAGTCCCACACCGGCATCGAGACCCATGTGGCGGAGGACGCCATCTCCTGCGTGGCCTATGGCACCGGCAAGAGCCTGGACAGCCTGGACCAGATGCAGGACGGCACCATGAACCTCTCCCGCCGCAAGCAGATGAACTATTAAGCGCCCCGTTCTTGCGTCCGGGGCTGGAAAGGAGGCGGTTTCATGGCTCTGCATCAGTCCGGCGAGGACTATTTGGAGGCCATCCTGGCGCTGCGCCAGCAGAAGGGGACGGTGCGTTCTATTGATGTTGTGCAGTACCTGGGCTACTCCAAGCCCTCCATCAGCCGCGCCATGTCCATCCTGCGCTCCAGCGGCTATATCACCATGGAAAAGGACGGCCGTCTGGAGCTGACACAGGCGGGCGAGGCGGTTGCCCAGAGCATCTATGAGCGCCACCGCTTTCTGACCCAGTGGCTGATCCGTCTGGGCGTCTCCCCGGAGGTTGCCGCGGAGGACGCCTGCAAAATTGAGCACGACATCAGTGAGGAGACCTTTCAGTGTCTCAAGCGCCATACCCACAACGCGCAGCAGGAATCTGAGTAAGCCAATCAGCCGCGGGGCGGGGCACAAACTGCCCCGCCCCGCGTTTTTCTTCCCCCGGGATCACTTTTGAAAGGCTGGTGAACCTGTGAATCTCAATGACATTTTATCCGGCGCCTTCGGCGGCATCACCATAAACCTCACCCTGAACAACGTGCTGCGGGTGGCCATTCTGCTGGTTGTGGGGGTGGCCGTGATCCGCCTGCTGATGAAGCTGGTGAACCGGATGCTGGCCCGTTCCAAGGCGCTGGAGGCCCTGCAGGGCTATATCCGTTCGGTCATCCGGGTGGGCCTGTGGCTGCTGCTGGCGCTGATGGTGGCCGAGTCCATCGGCATCCCCACCGCCTCCCTCATCGCTCTGCTCAGCGTGGCGGGCCTGGCGGTGTCCCTGGCCCTGCAGAACACCTTGTCCAATGTAGCGGGCGGCATCATGCTTCTGGTGTCCAAGCCCTTTGTCCCCGGCGACTTTGTGGAGCTGGACGGGGTCAGCGGCACCGTGGCCCAGTCCGGCCTGTCCTACAGCAAGTTCATCACCGTGGACAACAAGGAGATCTACATCCCCAACAGCCAAGTGTCCTCCACCACCATCATCAATTACACCGCCTCGGGCAAGCGCCGGGCGGAAATCACCTTCAGCGCCTCCTACGACGCCCCCACCCAGACGGTGAAGGCCGCCCTTCAGGAGGTGGTGGACTCTATCCCCCAGATCCTCCGCGACCCTGCCCCCGAAATCCGCCTGTCCGCCTATGGGGACAGCAGCATCCAGTACCTGGTGCGGGCCTGGGCCGCCACCTCCGACTACTGGGAGATGTATTACACCCTTCTGGAGCGGACCCGGGACGCCTTCCAGCGCCGCGGCATCGAGATGACCTATCCCCATCTGAACGTCCATGTGGTGCCGCCGGACTCAGCGCCCCAGGATCAGTCTTCCGCAGTCTGAGTTGTCTCACTGCGCTTCATCCTTGTGATGGTCACGGCCAGGGCCGTGCCGGTACACAAAAAGGCCGCCAGTTCGGAGACCGGTACCGTATACCAAACCCCGTCCGTCCCAAAAAGCAGGGGCAGGAGATAAAACAGCGGAATGAAAAAGACCAGCTGCCGCAGAAAGCTGAGCGCCAAGGTGATTTTGGGGCGGCCGATGGTTTGGAAGTAGACCTGCCCCACGGCCTGGACACAGGCAATGGGGAACAGGAACGTCAGCTTCCGCAGCCCGGGCACCGCATATTCCATAATCTTGGCGTCCCCGTTCGTGAAAAACGCCATCAGAGGCTGGGCCCCCAGCTGGAAGCACAGCCAGCCGGACAGGCCCACGAAAAATCCCAGAAGCAGGGACAGATAAAAAATGCGGCGGGCGCGCCGGTACAGTTTGGCCCCATAGTTATAGCCGATAATGGGCTGACAGCCCTGCCCGATTCCATAGACCGGCATCAAAAAGATCATATACGTGACATTGATGGCGCCGTAGGCCCCCACGGCAAAGGAATTTTCATAGCGGAGCAGCTGATTGTTGGCCACCGCCTGGATCAGGCTGGATGCGGCCTGGGTGAAAAACGTGGAGCTTCCGGTCAGATAGACGGCTTTTAAAAGGGGCCGGCTGGGAACCAGGCTGCTTGTCCGGAAGCGGATCTCATGCCCGCCCCCCAGAAGCAGACGCAGGATATACGCCAGGGAGGCCGCCTGCGCAATCACCGTGGACAGTGCCGCTCCGGCCACTCCCCAGTGGAAGCCGAACAGAAAGAGGGCATTCAGCCCGGTATCCAAAACGGAGCTGAGCACCATGGCGTACATGGCCTTTGTGGGATTGCCCACGGCTCTTGTAATGTGGTACAGCCCGACGCTCAGGGTCATAAAGGGAAAGCCCAGCATAATGATGCGCAGATATTCCGCCCCATAGGAGATGGTGTCCGCCGACGCCCCGAAAAACAGCAGGACCTGTTCCAGGCAGGTCAGCACAAAGGCCATCACCACCAGCGAGGTGATCAGCAGAGCCGTAACCGCGCTGCCCAGAATTTTTTCTGCCTTTTCCCGCTCTCCATTGCCCCAGGCCAGCGAAATGCAGGTGGCCGCACCGATGCCAATCAGCATCCCCACCGACTGGAGGATGACAAAGATCGCCCCTGTCACCGCCATGCTGGAAAACGCCTCGGGCCCCACGCTGTAACTGATAAAGACCCGGTCCATCAGGTTGTAAATTGCGTTCACCAGCTGCCCCACCATCGCCGGCATGGAGTAGTGCAGCAGCAGCTTCAGCGGGTTGTCCCTTCCCAGATCCATATTGCTCACCGCCCTTTCTTGAATCGTGAATGCTTCGCCTCTGCATCCAACCTATCACAAAGCGGCTTAAATTGCAATATCCCGAGAAAGTTTTAACTTTTTAAAGATGTTTTTAAGGAAAATCCGAACTTTTCTCCTCTTTTTCAATCTTTGGAGCTGAATAAGCTTCAGCGTTTTCTCCGGGGGGGATCCGTATGTCTCCCCCTTGGGCCCCAAGGCTTTGGCGGTCCGCATCCCCTTTGGATGCGGACCGCCCCTTTGTTTTGTTAAGCAAAGGGGCGGCCGGGTACAAATCCAAAAGGCGGGCGCGCCCGCTCCCCTTATACCAGCCGCACGCCCAGCCCCCGCGGCCTTCAAGGCATGGTCAGCCCGTGGAGGAAGCCGTCCATCTGCGGCGAGAGCACCTCGCCCCCGATGACAGTATTTTTGTAGATCAGCACATTGGCCTGCACTCCCTGTTCCCCCGTGGGGTAGTTGGTGATCTCATAGGTGTAGCGCTTGACCCGCTTGCCGGCGTACTGCTTCAGGTCAAAGCCCTGCTCCGACTGCAGCGCCAGGTACTCGTCATAGCTCTCGTCCATCTCCTCGGGAATCAGCAGCTCCTGAGTGGCCAGGGGCTCGGAATTGACCTCCCAGCCATAGGCCTCCAGGTACTCCACCCGGTCCTCGTTGGACTTGACCCCCTTGGGGTCCGGCAGGCCGGAGCCCGCCGTCTCCCGGCTGTCCGCCCCCCCAAAGTTCAGCGCCACCGCGCAGCAGCAGAGCAGCGCCGCCGCGGCCACCCCCAGCGCCAGCTTCCGCCGAGGAACCTTTGCAGTCACAATCAGCACAGCACATATCTCCTTCCGTCGGCTTGTTTTCTCCCTTCACGGTATGCGCCGCCGGGCGGATTTATGCGGTTGACTTTTTTCCTGAAATATCGGATAATACACCTCGCAAAAAACGGGGCGGCCGGGCCGCCCGGAACGGGGGCGCCGCATGGCCGCAGAACGATTAGACAAGCTGCTCTCCTCCACGGGGCAATGGTCCCGGCGGGAGGTGAAGGATCTGGTGCACCAGGGGCGGGTGACGGTGGACGGCCGGACCGCTCTCCGGCCGGAGGAAAAGGCCGACCCGGTCAGCTGCTGCGTCCGGGTGGACGGGCAGGCCGTGGTTCTGGAGCCCTTTGTCTACGTGATGATGAACAAGCCCGCCGGGCTGCTGTCCGCCACCGAGGACCGCCGGCAGCGGACCGTGCTGGATCTGCTGCCGGAGCACCTGCGCCGGCGGGGGCTGTTCCCGGTGGGGCGGCTGGATAAGGACACCACGGGGCTGCTGCTGCTCACCGACGACGGCTCCCTGGCCCACCGCCTGCTCTCCCCCAAGCAGCACGTGGCAAAGGTCTATCTGGCTCAGGTGGAGGGGCAGGTGACCCAGGAGGACGTCCGCGCCCTGGCCCAGGGCATGGTGCTGGGGGACGGCCTGCGGTGTCTGCCCGCCGGGCTGGAGCCGCTGGGAGATGGCTCCTCCTGTCTTGTCACTTTGCACGAGGGGAAGTACCACCAGGTCAAGCGGATGCTGGCCGCCCGGGGCAAGCCGGTGACGGCTTTGCGGCGCATCTCCATGGGCCCGGTCCAGCTGGACCCCGATTTGGCCCCCGGCGCGTGGCGTCCGCTGTCGGCGGAAGAGCTTCAGGCCCTGAAAACAGCGGTCCAATAGCGGTCAAAATCGCGTTTTAGTCGTTTTCCACAAAAAATTCGTGAAAACCTCTTGCCAAAACCGCACGCCACCCGTTATAATAAGTTGAGTTGTTTCATTTAACCTGTACTTTCGTACTTTTGGGAGGGATTGATGTGTCAAGCAGGATGTTCCAGGGTGTCGTGCTTCAGATGAAAGACAGTGTCAACCGCATGGTCGGTGTACTGGATGCCGACGGAATTGTTGTCGCCTGCAGTGAACTGACCTGCATTGGCGAGCACTGGTCCGGTGCCGTGGCCGCCATCAACGCGGCGGAGAACGGGACGGCCTATTTTGAGGGGAAGACCTTTAAGCCTCTGACCGGGCGGGGCGCCCAGTTCGACTATGCCGCCTTTGTCAAGGGAGAGGATGAAATTGCCACCTCCCTGTGTGCCATGGCCGTGGTCGCCTTCAACGGGGCCAAGACCTATTATGAGGAGAAGCATGACAAGGCCACCTTTGTCAAAAACATCATTTCGGACAATATCCTTCTGGGGGATATCTATATCCAGGCCAAGGAGCTGCATTTTGTCTCTGAAGCCCCCAGAGCGGCTTTCCTGGTTCGCCAGCTTGGGCCGGCCGATCCTTCGGTGATTGATGTCATTCAGAACCTGTTCCCAGACAAGCAGACCGATTTTGTCCTCTCCATCAACGAGACGGACGTGGCGGTCATCAAGCAGCTGCCCGAGGGCTCGGATATCCGGGATCTGCAGAAGATCGCAAAGCAGATTGCCACAGCCGTCACCCAGGAGGCGGGGATCAAAGTGGTAATCGGCATTGGCAGCGTTGTAAACCACATCCGCGACTTGGCCCGCGCCTATAAAGAGGCCGGAGTGGCCATCGACGTGGGCCGGGTGTTCGACACGGAGAAAACCGTGATTAACTTCGAGAATCTGGGCATCGGCCGTCTGATTTATCAGCTGCCCACCATTTTGTGCCAGATGTTCCTTCAGGAGGTTTTCAAAAAGAACCCCATCGACGCCCTGGATCAGGAGACCCTGCTCACCATCAACAAGTTCTTTGAGAACAACCTGAACGTGTCCGAGACCGCCCGCAAGCTCTTTGTCCACCGGAACACCCTGGTGTACCGGCTGGAGAAAATCAAGAAGCTCACCGGGCTGGACCTGCGGGAGTTTGACGACGCCATCACCTTCAAGGTGGCTCTGATGGTCAAAAAGTACCTCATCTCCCGGGGCATCGAATCCTGATTTCTCCGTTCAGCCTGATACATGCCTGAAAGCGGCTTGCCGCGCTCTCCAGCGCGGCAAGCCGCTTTTCTTTCTTGTTGATTGCGGCAAAAAGTGACGGCGAATTTCGGTCAAAATGCGGGTTGCGTTTGCCTCTTCAACAGGTTACAATAAGGTAACAAAAATGACAAAATCATTACAGCCGGTTCATTCAGCGGCTGCGGCGCCGGAGATGTCCCCCGTTCTCCCAATTTTGTCATTTACATAACGCCCAACATGTGGTACACTCTTTTTACCCCGAATCTCCGTCAAAACGACGGCGTTATTTTCTACTTGACAACGCACAGGTTACAGGTGTAACCTATTGATACCGGCAGCATTTCCAGATTAGGTCATTCCAGACAGAAAGGGTTAGGTACAAAGGCGGCAATGATACGTCTGATTGATATATATAAAGAGTACGACAATGGTACAAAGGCCCTCAAGGGCGTCAGCATGCGCATCGATGACGGAGAATTTGTCTTTTTGGTGGGCCCCTCCGGCTCCGGCAAGTCCACCGTTATCAAGCTGATCACGGCCGAAATTGCCCCCACCGAGGGGCGGCTGATGGTCAACGGCTATAATCTGAATAATATCAGTCCCCGGCAGATCCCCTATATGCGGCGGACGCTGGGGATTATCTTCCAGGATTTTCGCCTGATTGACAAAAAAACGGTCTACGAAAACCTCTCCTTTGCCATGCGGGCCATTGGGGCCTCCCCCCGGGAGCTGCGCCGGCGCATCCCCTATGTGCTGCAGCTGGTGGGCCTGGAGAAAAAGGCCGACCGCTATCCCGGCCAGCTGTCCGGCGGCGAGCAGCAGCGCGTGGCCATCGCCCGGGCTCTGGTCAACAACCCCAGCATGATCATCGCCGACGAGCCCACGGGGAATCTGGACCCCCAGCGCTCGCTGGAAATCATGATGCTGCTGGAGCGCATCAACGAGCTGGGCACCACCGTGCTGGTGGTCACCCACGAAAAATCTCTGGTCAACCGCTTTTCCAAGCGGGTGGTGGCCATTGAAAACGGACGCATCATCAGCGACGAGACAGGTGGGTATTACAATGGCGAGAAAATTTGACGCGGGATATTATCTCAGCGAGGGCTTCCACTCCATCTTTACCCACGGCTTTATGTCCTTTGCCGCCGTATGTATGATTGTGGCCTGTCTGCTGATTATGGGCTCCTTCTCCCTGCTGGCCATCAACCTGGACCACATGCTGGGAGACCTGGAGGCCGAAAACGAGTTTCTGGCATACATAGATGAGACCTATTCCGAGGAGGAGGCCCGGGCCATCCAGCCCCAGATCGAGGCCATCCCCAACGTGTCCGAGGTGACCTTCGTCACCCGGGAGGAGGCGCTGGAGGACTGGAAGGAGGGCCGGGCGGACAACGATCTGATGGACAGCCTTCAGCCCGAGGTGCTGCGGGACCGCTTCCGCATCCACGTGGCGGATATCGAGCAGCTGAAGGAGACCTCCGACGCAGTGGAGACTGTGACCGGCGTGGTGAAGGTCAGCGCCGCCTATGAGATTGCCCAGGGCTTTGTGCTGGTGCGCAACATTGCCACCGGCGTGGCTCTGGTGCTGATTGGCATCCTGGCTATCGTCTCTTTGTTCATCATTGCCAACACCATCAAGCTGGCCACCTTCTATCGCCGGGAGGAAATCGCCATCATGAAGATGTGCGGCGCCACCAATGCCTTTATTCAGTGGCCCTTTGTGGTGGAGGGCCTGCTTCTGGGGCTGACAGGCGCACTGGTTGCCTTCTTTGCCCAGTGGGGCGTATATCAGCTGGTATCCCGGCTGATTATTCAGGGCAACGGCCTGTCCCTGGTCACCATCGTCCCCTACACCAATCTGATCGGGACTATCCTGCCCGTCTTCTGCCTCACCGGCGCAGTTATCGGTGTGGGCGGTTCCCTGCTGGCCATCCGTAAATTCCTTCAGGTCTGATAAAGGGGGGGAGTTTTATGAAGCACCAAAGAAGACAGCGCGCTTTCATGGCGGTGCTGGCCATCGTTATGGTAGCGCTGCTGCTGCTGCCCATCGCGTCCTATATTTTTGTTCCCTGATCTGTCCTGTGTAAAAAGGAGTCTGCCATGAAAGCACACCGCAAAACCCTGTTCCGCGTTGTCTCGCTTCTGCTCACCCTGGCCCTGCTGCTGCCCATCTCCGGCCCTGTCTCAGCAGTCCCTTCTGTCTATGCCGTCACCCAGTCGGAGATTGACGACTTAAAAGAGCAGGCCGATGATCTGGACAACCAGCGGGAACAGCTTCAGCAGCAGCTGAAGGAAATCCAGTCGGACAAGAGCAAGGCTCTGGAGCAAAAGGAGCTGCTGGAGCAGCAGATCAATGCCGCTCAGGCGGAGATCAACAACATCCAGTCCCAGATTGACAAATACAGCGAGCTCATCTCCCTGAAGGAGGAGGAGCTGGCCCAGGCGGAGGCTGAAGAGGCAGAGCTCTATGACCAGTTCTGCAAGCGGGTGCGCTATATGGAGGAGGAGGGCGAGGTCTCCTACTGGTCCATCCTCTTCGGCTCAGACGACTTCTCTGACCTGCTGGACAACTTCATCATGGTGGAGGAGTTCATCCAGTATGACAACGACCTGATGAACGGCATTCTGGCCCTGCAGGATCAGATTGCCGCAGACAAAGCGGATCTGGAGACCAGCAAGGCCGATCAGGAGACCGCCAAAGCCAGGCAGGTGGAGGTGCGCTCTGAGCTGCAGTCCCAGCAGGATCAGGTGGACGCGCTGATCGACGAGATCAGCGGTCAGGAGGATCTGCTGGAACAGCAGGAGGCCAAGCTGCGTTCTGCGGCCAACGCCATGGACGAGGAGATTAAGCGGCTGGAAAAGGAGATGGCCGACCAGATCTCCAACGTCGTCAGTGAGTCCGGCTTCCAGTGGCCCCTGCCCTCCAGCTGGAACACCCTGTCCTCCCTGTTCGGCAGCCGCACCCACCCCATTACCGGCCGTCCCAACAACCACACAGGCATCGATATCCCCGCCTCCCGGAACACGGAGATCTATGCCGCCAAGAGCGGCGTGGTGGTCACCTCCACCTATAACAGCTCCTATGGCAACTACGTCGTGGTCAGCCACAGCGACGGCACCTCCACCCTGTACGCCCACATGAACCGGCGCAACGCCACCGTGGGCCAGACCGTCAGCCAGGGGCAGGTTATCGGCTATGTGGGCACCACCGGTTCCTCCACCGGCAACCACCTCCACTTTGAGATCCGCGTCAACGGCAGCCGGGTGGATCCGGTGGACTATTTCCCGGACAAGACCCTGTATGTCCGCTCCGGCGGCCAGACCGTGGTGCTGCCGCACTGAGTATCCTGTCAAAATACAGCCGGCTCTCCCCATTTATTGGAGGAGAGCCGGCTGTTTCCTTTTTGTTATCCCGGGATTATCCGGGCTGCTGTGAGGGGGCGTCCGCCGGGAGCTCCGGCCCCCGGGCCCGTTTCCGCCGCCGGCAGGCCCACAGGTCCGCCGCAATCAGAACCGCGCACCACACCAGCACCAGGGCCAGAATCAAAATGGCGCAGTTGCGGAAAAAGGTCTGGGGCAGAATCAGGATGACCGGATCCTCCCACCAGTTGAAAATCCAGTTGGTCTTGCCAGGGAAAAACAGGGCGTGGAAAATTACAAAGGCCCGGTCAAAGTCCAGCGCGGCCAGGCCGCCCACCACCAGAAAGGCCGCGCCCAGCCCAACCGCGCCCCAAAAACCCGGGCCATGGCCGCAAAACAAATGGGGCCGCATCTTTTTCAGCCTGCAATAGACAAATACCGCCGCCAGCGCAGCCAGCGACAGACCCAGGATCCACAGATCCAGCAGAAACAGGGTGCGCACATCGGCAAAGTGGCTAGCCCCGGACTGGGAAAAAATCAGATCGCCGGCGGCAAAATCAGGCCGCAGCCCCAGGCAGAAGTCCATCACCTGGTCAAAGGCCGTGCGGATCTGATCCTGGGTCAGCCCCGTGGACTCCACCAGCCCCAGCGGCCCGATATGGGCGTAGTAAAAGGGCCGGCACAGCAGGGGGACGGCAATGGAGCCGGACAGCACCAGCAGGGCCGTCAGCACCGCCAGCAGAACGGACAGAGGTTTACTGGTTCTCATGACAAACACCTCGCATTCCCTGCTCCGGGAGCCCGGACAGGGTAATCAGCACCTGGGCAGGCAGGTAAAACAGCCACATTCCCACCCGGGCAAATTCCACGGCTCCCCGGGAAAGCAGCCAGGGCACATTCCAGATCCCCACGCAGACATCACAGCACAAAAACAGGACCAGCCCGGCAGAAAACAGGCGGAATCGCCGCCCCGGCGGCGTCAGACTCTGGAGGACGCTGCACAGGAACGTGGTAAAGTACAGCGCAGCCAGAGCGTTCAGGGGCGTCAGCAGCCCCAGCCTGTCCAGCAGCGGCACAGCGGCCAGGAACAGGCCCAGCCGCAGCCCCCACCAGCTCTTCCCTCCATTTTCCCGGAAAATTCTCAGGAAATACAGCCCCTGTACCCCGCAGAACAGCAGCACACCGGCGGCATACCAGCGGTTCAGCACCAGCAGGAAGGCATCCGCCCCCGCTGTGAGGGCCAGGGCCGCGGACACCAGCCGCTCCCCGCCCCGTGCGCTCCACCAGCAGGAAAAGGCCAGACACAGCACAATGGCGCCGTACTTCAGCAAGGTGGTGCTCCCGCTTCCCGGCTGGAGATCCCGCCGCAAAAAGGCGGCATACAGTCCGGCCTCCAGCGCCAGAAAAATCCAAACAGACAGATATGGTCTGTGCACCATATGACAACCCAGCTTTTTCCCCAAACTGCGCAGCATCCGCCGCGCCTGCAAACCACAAGGGCACTTGCCCAGCGAATCCTATCATATCACAAACCCGAAAGGGATACAAGCGCGGGCATCTGACACGGATTTGGTGCATGAACGGCGTCCTATTTGCTATTCCCTCACCAATTCTGCGCCAGGAAAATCAGGAGATCCTGAATCAGCCGGGGCGCGCCGGACGCCGCCTGCCGGATGGCTTCCGCCACCAGGGCCGGATCGGAGCCCAGACCAAAGGCGAGGGCCCCTTCGGCCGCCCGGCCGATGGCCAGGGGCGCATGGGCAGAGCCGCCGATGGCAATTTCAGAGGCAATGGCCCCGCCCCCGGCGGCGTAGACGCCAAAGGCGCCCCCGCCCATAGCAAACAGGCCCACGGCCGCCCCGCCCAGGGCCAACAGCCCGACGGCGAAGCCCCCGACGGCCAGCCCGCCCAGGGCCCACCCGCCCAGAGAGAACAGCAGCCCCAGAGAGAGCCCGCCGACGCTGACCAGGCCGAAGGAGAAGCCCCCCAGCGCAAACACGCCCACAGCGTAGTTCCCAATGGCAAGAATCCCCTTGGCCATGCCGGTACCCCGGTCCCCAAGCCGGATGTGGACCAGGGGCAGTCCGAACAGAGTACGCTTGCTTTTATACTCATAGCGCCACCGCTGGTAGTAGTTGTTCACAATGGTGGTGGAGGCCGCCGGGGCCGGAGGCTCCTGGCCGGTGACCAGGTAGTCCAGCGTCACATTGAAATACCGGGCCAGGGCCGCCAGGTTGTCCATGTCGGGCCGGGACGTGCCCGCCTCCCACTTCTGCACCGCCTGCCGGGTGACCCCCAGCAGATCCGCCAGCCCCTCCTGGCTCAGTCCCGCCTTCTTTCGCAGCTCATAGAGCCGCTGCTGAAATTCCATCTTCTTTTCCTCCTGAAACAAATGGTTGTCAGGGCCCTTTGACGGTCCTAAGCATAGCAAAGAATGGTGCATTCGGCAACCAAAAGAGGGATACAATTTGACAACCAGCGGTTGCAGCGCCTGTTTTTTCTCCCCTGTGCCGGCAGAGCGCAGAACGGCCGCCCCTCGGGGCGGCCGTTCTGCATGTCAGCTTTTCGCTGCCAATCTCAGTGATTTTTGTGCATCGCGCGCTGAATCGCCTTGACGCACTCCACAATGGGAATGACCAGCACAGCCAGAAGCAGGGCCACACCGTACTCCTGCAGGCTGATGTGGGTAAAGCCGAAGGCGTCGGAGATGCCGGGGAGGTAGATAACGCTGGTGGTCAGCACCAGGCTGAGCAGCATGGCGCCCCAGAGCACCTTGTTGTGGCTGTGGAGCTTGAACACACTGCCCCGCTGGGAGCGCATGTTGAAGCTGTGGCAGATCTCGGCCATGCTCATGGTCAGGAAGGCCATGGTCATGCCGTCCGGGCTCTGGGTAATCTCCCAGACGCCGGATTCCATAAAGTGCCCGATGAAATAGGCCGCCAGAGTCAGAGCCGCAACCATCACGCCCTGATAGACCACGTCCACGCCCAGGCCGCCGGCAAAGATGCCGTCAGTAGCCTTGCGGGGGGGACGTTCCATCAAGTCGGGCTCCCCCTTCTCCAGGCCCAGAGCCAGGGCGGGGAAGCAGTCGGTAATCAGGTTAATCCACAGCAGGTGGACGGGCTCCAGAATGACAAAGCCAAGCAGGGTCGCCGTGAAAACGCCCAGCACCTCGCTCATATTGGATCCAAGCAGGAACTGAATCGCCTTGCGGATGTTGTCATAGATCCGGCGGCCCTCCTGGACCGCGCCCACGATGGTGGCAAAGTTGTCGTCCGCCAGCACCATGTCGGCCACGTTTTTGGTGACGTCGGTGCCGGTAATGCCCATGCCCACGCCGATATCGGCGGACTTGATGGAGGGGGCGTCGTTGACGCCGTCGCCGGTCATGGCGGTGATGCAGCCGCGCTTCTTCCAGGCATTGACGATGCGCACCTTATGCTCGGGCTGCACCCGGGCATAGACGCTGTAATGGTCGATGGTCCTGTCCAGCTCCTCGTCGCTGATCTTGTTCAGATCCGAACCGGTAATGGCCTGATCGTCGTGCTCCAGAATGCCCAGCTGGCGGGCAATGGCCACGGCGGTGTCCCGGTGGTCGCCGGTGATCATGACGGCCCGGATGCCGGCGGTCTTACACTCGGCAATGGCGTCCTTCACCTCCGGGCGGATGGGGTCAATCATGCCCGCCAGTCCCAGGAAGGTCAGGTCGTGCTCCAGCGCCTCGGGGGACTGATCCTCCGGCATCTGGGTGTAGGTCCGCTGGGCGGCGGCCAGCACGCGGAGAGCCTGGTCGGCCATGCCCTTGTTGTGGGACAGAATTTCCTCCCGGGCCTTGTCGTCCAGGGGGAGAATCTGCCCGTCCTTCTCATAGTGGGTGCACCGCTTCAGCAGCTCGTCAGGTGCGCCCTTGGTGTACTGAACAAAGCTGTCCCCCACCTGATGAATGGTGGACATCATTTTCCGGCTGGAGTCAAAGGGGGCCTCGCCCACACGGGGGGTCTCCTTCTCCATGTCGGGCTTGAGCAGCCCCTCCTTGGTGGCCCAGTTGACCAGAGCACACTCGGTGGGCTCGCCCACCGCATTCCCGGTCTCATCGGGGGCGGCGTCGGAGCACAGGGACATGGCCCGGGCGGTTTTCTGCGCGTCGCCGTAGTGATCCACCACGGTCATCTTGTTCTGGGTCAGGGTGCCGGTCTTATCCGAGCAGATAACCTGAGCGCAGCCCAGGGTTTCCACTGCGGTAAGCCGGCGGATTACCGCGTTGCGCTTGGACATATTGGTCACGCCGATGGACAGCACAATGGTAACCACGGCGGCCAGGCCCTCGGGGATGGCCGCCACAGCCAGGCTGACGGCCACCATGAAGGTGCTGATAATGGTATTCAGGTGGAAATCTCCCGCACGCAGCAGGCTGAATACAAAGATAAAGGCACAGATGCCCAGCACCAGCACGCTGAGGATCTTGCTCAGCTGCGCCAGCTTGCGCTGAAGGGGGGTCTGCCCCTCCTCCGCCTGGGCCAGGGCATCGGCAATCTTGCCCATCTCGGTGTTCATGCCGGTGGAGCAGACCACCGCCCGGCCGCGGCCATAGACCACGGTGCTGCCCATATAGAGCATGCAGCGGCGGTCACCCAGGGGGACCTCGCCCTCGCTCTGGATGGCCTCCACTTCCTTCTCCACGGGGACGCTCTCGCCGGTGAGAGCGGCCTCTTCCGCTTTCAGGCTGGCGCTTTCCAGGATGCGGCAGTCTGCGGGGACGGCGTCGCCCGCCTCCAGAATGACCACGTCGCCGGGAACCAGCTCCTCGCTGCGCAGCATAACCATCTTCCCATCCCGCAGGATTTTACTGGTGGCTGCTGTCATCTCCTGAAGGGCTTCAATGGCTTTTTCCGCCTTGCTCTCCTGGTAAACGCCCAAAACGGCGTTGATGAGCACGACGATCAGGATGATAAAGACATCTGTAAAGCTCTCTCCAGAATAAGCGGCGGTCACGCCGGAGATGGCGGCGGCAACCAGCAGGATGATGATCATCGGGTCACACAGCTGCTGGAAAAACCGCTGGAGCAGCGTGATCTTTTTCCCCTCGTCCAGCTTATTCGGACCGTATTGGGCAAGCCGCTGACCCGCCTCCTCCTGCGTGAGGCCTGATTCCGATGTGTTCAGCTTCTCTAGGACCTTTTCCGCGGGGTCCTGATAAAAGTTCATGGCGACGCATCCTTTCATTCGTTTTATATTGAAAAGAGGGAACAAGCCGGCCCGTCCAGGCCGGCACAGGAATAACAAGGAAACCCGTCCCTGCAAAAACAGACAGCGCTCCCCCCTGAAATTGCCCTCCTCCGCATTGATATGAATATTGGGAAGCTCTATCCGTTCATCTTATCTTATTATACGCGAACGGATAAAAATTGCAAGAAAATCTTTCCGCTCTTGTGTTAAGGCTTTGCAAAGGATGGCTGGCGCAGAGGGCGGGACTTCCGGGTGCGGGGACCATATCGGAGTTCAGACGGGTCTGCTTTTCTTCAGGGCGCCGGAATCCAGCAGGGACTGAAGAAGCCCGGTGCAGCCCGCCTCCACGTCCTCCCATGTGGCCTGGAAGTCCCCGGTATACCAGGGGTCCGCCACCTCCCCGGGACGGGCGGTATACTCCAGCAGCAAATGGAGCTTCCCTTCCGGATCTCCGCCGCAGATCCGCTCCATATTCCGCACATTGGCCCGGTCCATGCCGATCAGCAGGTCATAGCGGGTGTAGTCGTCCCGTCTCAGCTGCCGGGCCCGCTTTCCGTCACAGCGGATGCCGTGCTCCGCCAGCTTCCGGCGGGCGGGCGGATAGACCGGATTTCCGATCTCCTCGGTGCTGGTGGCGGCGGAGGCGATCGCAAGCTGACCGTCCAGCCCCGCCTTTTGCACCAAATCCTTCATGACAAATTCGGCCATGGGACTGCGGCAGATATTGCCGTGGCACACGAAAAGTATTTTTACCATCTATTCAAAACTCCTTGAAAACACTGTGTTTTCTTGATTTCCGGGCATTTTTCCCAGCTCAACTTTTACCCTGCTTCTTGGCATTTCGTGGCATAAATTCGCATATCTTTTCTCTCAAAAGTAGTACAAAAAGTAGTAAATTGAGGGGTAAGTCTGCGTTTTACTACTCGCCATTTGCAACCCTTTTCAATTCCTCTTTTGCGTCGTCATATCCCAAATGGGTGTAGGTATTCAACGTGACGCCAATATCAGAATGGCCCATCAAATATTGTAGGGTCTTAGGGTTCATACCGCTTTTCGCCATATTGGAGCAAAAGGTGTGTCGGCAGACATGGGGTGTGACTTTTGGCATTTGCACTTTGTAGATGCTGTTATACTTCTGGCAAATATGCTGGAAATACTTTTCCCAATGGAGCGCCACCATCGGCATACCATTCTTATCTAAATAGAGGAAGCCACATTTCCCGCCGATCATTGGCTCACTTTGAGGCTTCGGCCTATTTTGGATAATGCGCTGGAAGCACTCATAAACATCTTCCGTCATGGGAATTTCTCTTGTGCCGCAAGTCGTTTTGGTATCTTCAATCACATATTCCATATTGCGCTTACGCTGCAACTGGTGATCGACGATGAGCTTACGATTTTTCAAATCAACATCTGCCAGTGTCAAACCAACAAATTCAGAAATCCGAAGCCCTGTCTTAAATAAAATATAGATACCATCATAATACCTGCAAAAGTGCTTATCTTCTTTTACAAATTGCAGGAACGCCCGTTCTTGTTTTCTTGTAATAGCCTCTCTTGTCACGCTGTCGTTCACAACAACAGTGGCAAGCTGAAATTCAAACGGATTTTTGCGAATCAAATCATCGTCAACCGCCATCTGAAACGCTGGCCTGACAACACCTCTTACAGAATGAATCGTGCTATATCCACGGCCATCTTTTTGCAGCTTAATCAGCCAGCATTTGGCGTCGGATAATTTCACCCGGTCAATTCTCCTTTTCCCAAACTCCTCTTTTTTGATAATGTTGAGAACAAAGTTGTAATTGGCCTCTGTGTTATGCCGCACCCCTGTTTTCTGCAAAAGGTATTTTTGAACCAGCTCAATAACCGTCATTTCACCGCCACGGGGAACGATCTGATCGTCAATATCCTTTAAGATCATTCGCTCCTTTTCCCGCAAGGAAATGTCATCCCGTTTTCCTGCCGGTGTCTTATCGGTTTTTTCTAATTTCCAACTATAAACAAATTGCTGTTTGCCGGTTGCGTCAATGTATTTGAAAGCGTACCGTCCATCTTTGCGTTGGCTCTCTCCATTGCGAAGAATGCGATTTTTACTATCGCGTCTTTTTCCGCTCATTTCGATGCTCCTTTCGTATCGCACAAAAAGAGCCTCAACAACGATATAGTGTTAGTATATCATAGTCGAAGCTCATTTTCTACATCAAGCAGCACCCGTAACAGAGATATGCCAATATGAATGTTCGGTGATGCTACTCACCCCATAGTTCACCCACAACCGCAAGATTATAATGCGGTCATTTCTTCCAAATAATCCTCGAATCGCTTCCGCTTAATAAGGATTTTTACCCCGTTCTGAATAACAAAACCAGAGTTTATATTATCAGCGACAATCTGCCGCAACTTCTTTTCTCCAATGTTGAAATACTCCGATGCTTCATCAATGGTAAGGCAAAACTTATTTTTTACCTGTACCCTTGTTTCGCCGCCCATTCTGATTTTCCTCCCTTTCATTGTAGAATAAAAAAGGAAATGGGCAGTACGGACGGCTGTTGGCGCAGCTCCACGGGAATCTCACCCCCGCGTGGTTCTCACGCGGCCCTACCTATTGCCTGCGACGCTTTTAACGCTCGGACTTGGAAGCACCCAAACATGGGGCCTCGTTTAGCTATAAGGGAGTATCATTGTCGCTACCTCCGCTGTTTGAGAGCTGCCTTGCCCTCGGCCCGGTGGTTCTCGCTCTCTCATAGGATATGAGGTCATGGCGCACCACGCCGATGCGGAAGTTGCAGAATGTGTCCGCTGCCCTATGATGCGCCGCCGTTATCTTGCGGGCATATTTGTCAAGGTACAAGCCTGCGGCCAGCGGATCGGCGGAAACGTGGAAAGGAAGAAGTAAAGACATTTCCGTTACCGTGGCCGGGTTGTTACTTTAACGCAACAATGATGGCATGAATGAGCTTGATTTCCAGACGGCGCTTCATGTACTCGTCCACGCATACATAAGGGAAACCGTTGCTGTCGTACAAGGTGCGGGTGCAGAGCTTGTTTATGTAGCTCTCATAATACCGCAGCACTTGTTCCATAGCCATTGCGTCCCCAGCGTGGGCAGCTTCCATCACCGAAAGGGCCAGAAGCTCCCTGCCGTTGAATGTGGGTTGCTTCATCCGCGTTTACCTCCCTCCCGGCATTAACGCCATCAGTTTCACGCGCAACTGTTTCAGAGTGCTTGTCCTGTGGCGCTGTACGGCGCTGCGGGACATTCCCATGAGGCTGCCGATTTCTCCGTCGGCCATATCCAGAACACAGTGCAGGATCAAAATGCTTTGCTCCTGCTCCGGCAGACTGGCGAAAGCCTCGGCCACAAGCTCGTTGTCAATATGTAAATCGCACCCATGAGAGCTAAACACAAAGCTGTCGCTGGGGTAATGATCCACGGTGGAGAGCTTGTCCAATTCCTGCTGTGTCAGGGCGTCCAGCGACTTTTCACGTTCGCGCTGCCGTCCCATCTCACGCAGATAATCTTTGGCCTCATTGCGGAGTACCGCCTTGCAGAAAGCGTCATAGCGGTTCCGAAGAATAAAGTCATTGCGGGGGATCGTATCCATCTTTTCACCCCCTTTCTGTGGGGGATTTCGGTGGTTCTCTCCCTTTCCGCCAAAGTTACTTTTGAAAGGCCGTGAGCTACCCGGTAAACGCCACTTTTGGGAAATGTTTTTTGAAAAAGTTTTGGGCGGTGGCGCGGGCCGCAGGAAACGACAAAATTCGCCCGACAGGTCGTAGACCCTCCGGGCGAAATAAAAGCGATATGCAGTTTTCTTACATGGTATAGTTCATATTGTTGGCCGGAGCTGTTCCATGCTGGGTACAGGCTTTTTTTGAGAAGTTATTCCGTTGAATAGCAAGTCGTATCAGCATGGCGGCTCCCTTCGTGGGCCGCCGATCTTGGAACCGGGCAAAAGAAAGCGGCGGCCTTGATTGTTCAAAGCCGCCGCTGGATAGTATGGGCGTGTCAAATGGGCTGCTGTACGACGGCTTTTTTCTTTTGCCGTCGTCCGGCAGGTCAGTTCACATTTATAGAATAGGTGTTTTTTAATCCAGCATTAGCCGTTCAGAGCGGCCATAGCTGCAATTAGAATAGCAATTATTACAAAAGCGCCTAAAAGCCTTGCTTTGCTTGCATTTTCTTTTCTGCGATTGGGAAATACTCTTTTAAGATGGGATATGTTAAGTTGTCTGGTGGTGTATCAAATAAGCAAATCTCTCCCATTTCGCTATAAGGTGGAATTGCGCCAAAAGAATAAATTGTGGCAAAGTAAACTTGACCATTCCCTTTATAGTGAAAACCGTTTAATTCCATATCAATATAGTAATCAAACAATGGCTCTATCTTAAATTCCACAGCCCCGGTTTCTTCAAACAACTCTCTTTTGGCGGCTTCTAAGGGGGCTTCGCCTTCCTCAATCCATCCGCTGGGGTGTTCCCAAGTTGTACGGTTTTTGTGCTTGCAAAATACCCATTTTCCTTTATACATTGCCATAATATCAGCCGAAAAATAGCTGTTAAAAGAATTAAAAGGATAAATTGTCAATTCCATTTGTCTGTTCCTATTACAAGCTGTTGTATGTCAGATCAGTTCATAGATAGTGATTAGCACTTATAGAATAGGCGTTTTCAATCCAACATAGCCGTTCAGAGCGGCCATAGCTGCAATCAGAATGGCAATTACTACAAAAGCACCTAAGAGCCTTGCCTTTGCCAGCCCCGCAACTTCCCGCAAGAACAGTATATAGAGGATAATTTTCCAAATCAGAACGCCCACAAAAATGGCACTCAACACCATTCCCCATAGGGTACTGTTCCAAAACAAATAGAAATATACTTCTGTAATGGCAACTACGATTGAACAGATGATATTGGGGAAAAATGAAATTCCCCATGTTTGGATATAGGATTGGATGTTGGTCTTGCTGCCAAAGCATTTACAAACCAGCCACATTACCGTGCAAATGAGCAAATAGCTTGCGACACCTAACACAATAGTTTTTAAGAGCTGTGGGCCATCGATTTGAAAGCTGGTATCTGCTACCTTTCGCAAAAGCGAATCCAGCACAGTAACAATCAGTATCGTTATAGCCACAAGCAGCCACGCAATGCCTTTATATCGCTTATGATAAGCATTACTCGGCCTGTTGAGGGCTTCAAGAAAATACGACATAATGCTATTAACCTCCAAAGAAACTAAGGAACATATTGGTGTAACGAGTTCCGAAAATCAAAGTAAAAGCTACTGCCTGCAAAGAAGAAATGCCAAATGCAACCCTCCACGGATAAATCGAAACAAACCTGCAAATTTTTTCTCTCAAAGTAATTTCGTTCTGGTGGGCTTGGGCAAGCACGATGTGAAGCATCTTTTCTTTCTGCTGTTCAGATGGAGCTTCGGCGTCCTTAATGGTTTCAAATGCCTTTTGCAAAGGATCGTGGTTAATGGGCATTACTTTTCCTCCTTTCCATATAGGCTGATAAATGCACCTCTGGCCCGCTGCAACATACTCTCTACGGATTTCGGTGATCTATCAAGAATTTGGGCAATCTCTTTTACACGCTTTTCTTCGGTGTATTTGAGAAGCAAAACAATTTTATATTGCTGTGGTAACTGGCGTAGACATTCTCTAACACGTTGACTTTCATAGGTCGTTTGCAGATATTCTTCTAAGTCTTGGTTGTAATCGCTGATCTGCTCGATCAAATTGTCATCAATGGGGATGGTATCGGACGGCTGGCTATATTGCTTTCTGTAAAAGTCGAATAGCTTATTTTTCGCTATCTTAAATACCCATGTCCTTTCCGAACAAAGTCCCCGGAATCCATTTATGCTCTTGTAAACCTCAAGAAAGATGTCCTGTGTTAAATCCTCGGCAAGAGAAACATCAAAGCCAGTTCGCAGAAAAATGTATTGGTATATTTCATCTACATAAGCCTTGTAGATGGAAATAAACTTCTGCTCTGTGTTTCCGGCCATACTCATACCTCATTCGACGATAAGTTCCTGTGAACAAAGAATATCGTCGTTGTATATGATTTCAAATTTTAAGGTTCCGGCGGCCACTTGATCTGCCTCTAAAGAGTAGACAATCACTCCGGCCATGTCCGTTGTGGTTTCCTGAACATCTGTCTTTATTTCTGTGCCATCCAAATACCATTTTGCTGTGTATTCCATGCCTTTCGGGGACTCAATGAAATATACACTGGCATACACCGTTTCATTTTCGGACACTTTTTCCGGCTGCGTTGCGTCCTCTATGTCGGCTTTTTCCTCAAAGGGAGAGTTCGACACAACAAAACTCTCAACCGTATTTTGCTGTCCGCAGCCAGCCATAAGCGCCATAGCCAATGCTGCGATCAGCAGGAGAGAGGATAATTTCTTAAAAACCTTCATGGTATTACCTCCTTACTCGCCGTAATTGTATTCATCCTGATTTTTGAAAGCCATATAAGCAATTCCAAAAAGCACAACAATACCTATTGTAAATCCAGCCACGGCTGTTGTCCAACTTGAAGTATTATTGGGGTTAGAAAGTGCTTCCATCATAATTCCCGGCGAAACCATGCTGATTTTCTCTAGCGTTTGCGGAGAAAGGTTTAGCACCTTCCCGATGCCCTCCGGGATAAGGACAAAGAAACGAGGCATAAGCACAAGCCCGCTTGCCAAGCTCCAAATCATAGCTGCCTTAGAAGATCTGGCAAACACGGAGATCATCAGCCCTAAAGCTGCAAATACCATGATAAATCCCCAAAGCGGCAAAAGATATTTGCCAATCATTGCGGCCTTTTCTGCGCTGCTCAAACAGGTAACTATAATCGTAATTGGCGCAAGATAGATAAAAGACAGGGCGAGAGAAACAATGGCTGTGGCAATGATCTTTGCCATGAAAACGTGCTTTTTGGTCGTTCCAGAACACAAAATGCAATCCAGCACATTCCGTTCACGGTCGGCGGATATAAGATCAAAGAATACTGCCATAACTGCCCATGCGCCAAAAATAATTAAAGGCAGAAAAAGGGACATATATTCAAGCCGGTTATTCTCTACCAATTCCCGGCGTCCATTGGAGAAGAAAAAGAAATAGATGGTAAAGAGTGCCATGACCACCCAAATTCCCAATGTTCGCAGACCAAAGGCCCGCTTTAAGTCGCGGCACATCAATTTTGTAACAGGCTTCATATCAACTCCTCCTAATTGTTCAAGTGTAACTGTTCCTGAACCACATTCTTGACATTGGAATGTACTGCTTCATAAACCAAAACCGAATTTGAAGTAAGTGCCCCAATGAGAGCGGCAATACCCTTCCGATCTGTTTTCGCATGAAGCAAAGTTCGTTCCTGATTGCTGGTAAGAGAGAATTTTTGAGCCAACTTGGTAAACAGTTCATCCGGCACTGTACTGGTTTCGATAATGTAGCTGCTTTCAAGCTGACGATCATATATCAGTCGTCCACTTTCCATAATGGCGACATTGGTACAAATATCATCCATATCTTGCAAAATGTGCGACGAAATCAAAATGCTTTTTCCTTGTTGGTGCAACTCTTGGATCAATTTGTTCATTTCATGGCTTGCATTGGGGTCTAATCCCGCAGTTGGTTCATCTAAGATATAGAAATCGGGATCGCCAGTCATAGCAATTACCATTTGAAGTTTTTTCTGCTGGCCGGGAGAAAGATGTTTAACTCGTTTGGCGGTGTCCAACTCCAACTTTTTACATAGCCGCAGACCGTGTTGAATATCAGCATTTCTCAAAGCTGAAAAAAAACGAATGGTGCTGGCAACCGTTTGTGTCCCATCAAAGCGGCAACTCTGAGGCATATAGCCAATATAATTTTTCGAGGTATGGCACTCAATCGTTCCATCCGTGGGCTTCATAAGTCCAGCAATTAGCCGTAGCAGGGTGGTCTTTCCAGCGCCGTTCTGCCCAACTAAGCCGTACACTTCACCAACGGTTACAGAAAAATCAATCCCATGCAACACCTCTGATTTTCCGAAACACTTTTTCAAGTGCTTTACGACAAGTAACTCTGTATTCACGGGTATCTCCTTTCCGAAGCTCAATATCTGCTTCTGATAAGGTAGTCGTGAGATAACAGAAAATCCTTCGGTAAAAACATAAATTAAATTTGATTTACACAATATTTTCAATCGCATTATTGAGAACCATATAGGCTATACAATAATCCTACGGATATTATTATAATTTTCTGGTCAGACAAAGCAACAAACAAAATATGAATTATAAAATTTAACTTACCTGCATATAACAACATTTCATCGAGATACTATGAACTATACAATGTAAATGGGTGATGTTATATGGCGAAAGTTGAAGATTGCCCCGGCTTTGAAACTTTCGGCGCGGATGTGAAAGCTGCGCGGAAAGCAAAGCACCTGACGCGCAAGGTGCTGGCCGAAATAGTGGGAATTGAATGGCGCTATCTTGCCAATATTGAAAATAAAGGCACGATCCCCAGCCTCCCGGTTGTGATCCAGCTTATTAAAGTCTGCGGGCTTCCCGTGGAGCAGTATTTCAACCCGGAAATCATACGAGGGGACAGCGAACAGCGGCAGCGGGTCAGCCACAAGCTGAAACTTTGCCCGGAACACTATTTACCAGTCATTGAGGGCGCAATCGACGGGGCGCTGAAAATCGAACAATCAGCGAAAGAAACGGGGGATGTGTGAAAACATCCTCCGTTTTCCGTTTAGCCAGAGGGCCGCAAGGCCCTCTTATTTTTTTGCGCTTTTTTACGAAAAAGCCTTGTTTGGCGGGTAGTTGGACGTGTTCGGAGCGTCTTATTTGCGGAGAAGAAGAAACGTAGCAAGCATAGGAAGTGTAGCCACACTTCCGAAAACC
>JAHYYS010000109.1 GCA_019424865.1 bacterium | reverse complement strand
TCCGCGCTGTCTGCGGCCTCCCAGGAAATATCGACCGCATGGCCAATCATGGCGGCACCTGGAACTGTGATGGACGGCACACCGGGAACTGCATACTTAAATACATAATAGTAGCTTCCACTAATTCCGTCTTTTGGATAGGTATTTTCGGATTCACTGGTCACATCTTCAATGTACACGCCCTTCTCTTTTATGGTCTTGGCACCATAATAGACTGGATAGAAGATTTTCCCAGAGAGTGTATCAGGTATTCTATACGCCAACTTACCAGAGCTCGAAATCCAGCCTGCTGTTTTGTTAATTCCGTACGCTTCTTCCGCGTAATACACACCGTCTCCGGCCATGGCTCCATCAATGGCATATGGGTATTGAGCTGCGTCATTCTCCCTACTCATTTCAAGTGCGTTATTGAGGGTATATTTCCCCCTCACAGCGCTAAAGGAATAGCTCTTACCAACCCAAAAATTATTGATATCCCCTTGTTTAGGGGCATGCGCAGAGTGATCTTCCTCATATTTGACATTCAAGTTGTATTTTCCCCAGACATAGACCTGTGCCATTACCCCTCACCTCCTGTCCCTGTATAATCCGCCAGAATCAGGCCATAGAGCGTATTTGCCTTCCGGGAGGCCGGAGGCACCGCCTCCTCCACCTCATAGAATCCACCTATGTCAGGGAGCTGCCCGGCGGGCACCTTGCCATCGGGCCCCAGCGTCGCCAGTCCCGAAAATGCCTCTCCGATCTCTTTAGCGGCCGTCTGCGCGGCGTTGACCTGCTCCATGAGGTAGTTGTAGCCGTGCTGCTCGCTCAAGCCCACCTCTGCCCCGGTGGGGGCCACGGTCTGTCCGCCGGTCCAGTCCTCCGGCAAGTCCGCCGGAAGCGGAGTTTTGATCGGATTTTCAGCCATTGCTTACCACTCCTTCCGCTACAGGGATAATGTGCTTCAAGACCACATTCGTGGTAACAGGGATATACACGGTAGAGGACGTGAGGATATTCCCCTCTGCATCCAGCAGTTCCAGGGCGGTGATCTCTGTGGCCTGGGACGGCATGATGGTATAGGTGACGGTCAGCTCCGACCCCTCCACGGTCTTGGTCAGTCCGGTAATCGCAACTGTTCCGTTGACCCGGGCGGAGGCCACATCGCCGCTGACGAAGTTCGCCACACCGGCCAAGAGGGCCTGCTGGATGGATGGCGTCTCAGGCATCTTAATCACTCCCTCCGGGCCGTCGGTTGCGAAGGGCAGCCGCCCCAGCTCCCACGCCCCCAGCTTGTAGTTATAAATTCTCTGCGCGGACGAAATTGTCTCGGAGAGCAGCAGCCCCGTCCGCACAAAGGGGGAATTGACCCACACGATATGCGCCGGTTTGATACGGTTGATGGTGAAAGCCAGCTCGGTGGCGTAGTTCTGGTTTTGGGCCGCGCTTTCGATATAAAGTGTGTAGTTTGGGTAGTCTACCGTGACCTTCCATTCACCCGGCCCGATCAGCTCGTCCAGCTTTTGATAGAGGAATCCCAGGGTATAGGGTGGACGGGTAGAAATGCGGTTGAGCACGCGGGTCCTTCGGAATGCCAGGCTTTCCACCTGTGGGTTTGGTACAATTCGGAATACCTGCTCCCACATGCCAACCGCCCTCTCGTCCATCGTCTGGAAAAAGAAATTGTCAGCCACACCCACGATTTCCTCCGCCAGGGCCTCAAACTGCTGCTGTTCGGTCAAGCAGATCTGCTGATAGTCCAGCACCTCCCGGTACCACGGGGGCAACAGGGACAGCAGGCTGGTATCCAGCTCAATTGGATTCATTCAGCGTCACCGTCCCTATTACGGGCACCTGCTGGGTTTCGCCCGTCTCCGTCAAGAGGAGATCTGCCGTACCGCCGTTGAGCTGCACGTTGGTGGCGTTGACCACGCCGGCCACCCCTACGATAGCGGCGGTAACCCTGGCCACGTACACATCGGCAGCGTAGGACACGTTGTTGGAGGACACGTTGGCGTCCCACCCCTGCCGCACACTGCGCAGATATGTCTCAATGGCCTGCTCCACCGGTTCCTGCACCTGTCCGATGGCATGTCCGGCGGCCAGCAGGAGAGTGGCGGAGACATTCACCGCCAACTCTGTCGGGGCCACCGCCGTCACCTTTGCCCCGATAGGGGCCAAGCCCAGCCCCAGCCCCTGGTTGGGGGGCGGGTCGATGGCATTCTGCACCTTCTCCACCAGTGTGGATGAGGCAGGCAGGAAATCCGCCCCCAGAACGGACAGCTTCACAGTGCCACCGCCGTTCCAGGTGGGGTATACCTGCACCCCGCCCACGCCGTCAATGGCGAGGATGTTCTGGCGGTAGTCGGCAATATTGCCGCCAAAGGGACGGTTATTGAGCGCCTCAATCAGCCGTTCCCGAAATGCGCTGTCGGTCTCCGTGTCGTCACCAGGCACCAGGATATCCGTAATCTGTGCACTGGTCAGCCCCGGAATGGCGGTAATCGGCAGGATGGGCCCGGTGTACTCGTTTCCGATGGCGCCGGGGGTCTCCGCGGTAAGCTGGTACTGGTTCCCCGTATCGGTTGCTGCCGTTACGGTAAAGTTGATTGAGCCCGCTCCGTTGATAGTGGAGAACCGGGCTCCAATGGGCACAGAGGTATTGAACACGCCCAGGCGTACCGCGGCGGAGGCCGGATATCGGGTCAGGCCGCCAATCACAGCCAGCATATCCAGGGAATCCCCCACTGCTGTCTGCACGAAGGCCGCCCGCTGTACCTGATCCAGGCTGAGATAGAACCCCGCCAGGGTGTAGGCCGCCGGAGAGATGGCCGTCGGGATGGGGGCCGTGTCCCGCTTGTCATAAGTATCGGGCACCCGGTCCAGCATCTCCTGACGGAGGCTCAAATAGGTCTCTTGAGTAAAGTCAATCATGTACTCACCTCACAATAAAAAATCCCGCTGCCTCATACCGAGACAGCGGGAAGATGGTTATGCGGTTAGTCCCTTCGCACCGTCCATCCCCGGAAGACACATCTGTCCGGGAATTTGGCGGTTCAGGGAAACGGGAACCGGAATGTTCCAGGTGACGAACACGTCTCTTGCCATTGCGCCCACCTCCTGGGGCGTACTCCCCATGTCCAGCATCACCCGGCGGGTAACGCGAATCAGGTTTGCAATTGCGTTGGGGGATACTTCCGGGGCAAGTCGGGCGGG
>JAHYYS010000108.1 GCA_019424865.1 bacterium | reverse complement strand
GCAGCTGGTTCAGGGTCTGCTCCCGCTCGTCGTGGCCGCCGCCCAGGCCGGCGCCCCGCTGGCGGCCCACGGCGTCAATCTCGTCGATGAACACAATAGAGGGGGACTCCTTCTTCGCCTGGTCAAACAGGTCCCGCACCCGGGAGGCGCCCACGCCCACATACAGCTCCACAAAGTCCGAGCCCGAGATGGACAGGAAGTGGACCCCGGCCTCGCCGGCCACCGCCTTGGCAATCAGGGTCTTGCCGGTGCCCGGCGGGCCCACCAGCAGCACGCCCTTGGGGATGCGGGCCCCCAGGGAGGTAAACTTCTGGGGATCCCGGAGGAATTCCACAATCTCCTGCAGCTCCTCCTTCTCCTCGTCGGCCCCCGCCACGTCCGCAAAGGTCACCTTTTTCCCCTGATCCGACAGGGTGCGGGTGCGGGCGTGGCCGAACCGGGAGGCGCCCGGCGTCCCGCCGCCCCCGGAGGCCGCGCTGCGCTGGCGGTAGAGCACATACCAGAAGACCCCCAGCACCACAATCACAACCAGATAGGGCAGCAGGTTATACCACCAGGCGCTCTCCACGCCGGGCGGGAAGTCATAGCCCTCCAGAATGCCCGACGCCAGCTGCGTCTCCCACAGCTCGTGCAGGTCCTGATAGAGCCAGTCGGGGCGGGCCACCTGATAGGTGACGGTGGAGGTCTGATCTCCCGTCCCCCGCACCGTCAGGGTCAGGGTGGAGTCCTTCAGGGTGAAATAGGACACCCGCTCCTGCAGAAAATAGGCGCGGATCTCGCTGTAAATGGGGGCGTCCGCCTGATCCATCCGCTGCAGGGTGGTGAAGGTGAACACCACCATCAAAATCAGAAGCAGGTAGAGCACGATATCCCGGGAGCTGAAACGTCTCATGGGCAAAACATCCTTTCCGGCGGCGATGGGGCTGCGTGGCGCGGCACAGATGCCGCGCCCGGAGGGCCTGCTTAACCGCCGTAAACTTCTGGCTTCAGTATTCCAATATAGGGCAGGTTCCGATACCGCTCGGCATAGTCCAGGCCGTATCCCACCACAAAGGCGTCGGGGATGGTAAAGCCGCAGTAGTGCAGCTCCACCGGCTTGACCCGCCGCTCCGGCTTATCCAGCAGGGTGCACAGGCGGATGGAGGCCGGATGCCGGTGCTGAAGGATTTTGAGCAGATAGCTCAGCGTATTCCCGCTGTCCAGGATGTCCTCCACCACAATGATGTGCCGGCCCGAGATGTCCTCGGACAAATCCTTGGTAATCTGAACCTGTCCGCTGGACGAGGTCCCCTTTCCATAGGAGGAGACCGCCATAAAGTCCAGGGTACAGGGCAGATCAATGGCCCGGCACAGGTCGGCCATGAAAATAAAGGATCCCCGCAGGACGCTGATGAGCATAATTTCCTTGCCCGCATAGTCCCGCTGGATCTCTCCGGCAATTTCCTGCACCCGCTTTTTCAGCTGTTCCTCGCTGAACAAAACTTCCTGAATATCACGTTCCAGCATGGGCTGTCTCCTCTCTGTCATTTGGCTGTTTCGGTTTGGTTGAATAGAATGTAATATGCCACGCCGCCCGGCCGGGGACGGGCAGAAAAGCCGCGTCCGGCCCCAGCCCCGCCGCCGCGGCCACCTGGCCGCCGCAGTCCAGGACGGGCAGTTCCGCCCGGAGCGCCCGGGGAATTTTCTCCTGAATCATCCACTTCTTGATGGTCTTTCCCGGCCGTCCGGCCAGGGTGAGTCGGTCGCCCTCCCGCCGGGGCCGCAGAGACAGGGCGGGCGTCCGCGCCCGGTCCAGGAAAAAGTCCAGCTTCCCCTGGGGCTCCCCGCCGTACTGCGCCGGGGTGCACACCGCCCGCCAGTCTCCGCACCGCACCTGCCCCGGCAGGGGCAGCGGCACTTCCTCCAGCGGCGCGCCCTCCCGGCGCTCCTCCAGCACCAGCAGGCCGTACTCCCGCCGGGCAGTCAGCCCGCCGGGCAGGTCCGTCCGCTCCGACGGCCCCCCCTGGCGGCACAAACGGACCACCGCCTCCAGGTGCACCGCCCGGCAGTCCCGGTCGCCCCCCCGCAGGCGGGCGATCAGCTCCCGCACCATCCGCACCCCAATGGGGTCGGGCTGGCCGGCAATCTGCCGGGCCGGTATCTCCACACCGCCGCCGGGGCGGAGAGCGGCGCACGCCGCCGCCCGGGCCGCCAGACCGGTCAGGCAGTCCTCGTCCGCCCGCAGGCGGGCGGCGGTCTCCGCCATGCGCCCGGCAAAGCCGGGATAGAGCCCCTCCAGCACCGGCGTCACCTGATGGCGCAGCCGGTTGCGGGAATAGCGGTCATCCTGATTGCTCTCGTCCTCCACATGGGGCAGGCTGTAATAGGCCAGATAGGCCTCCACCTCCCGCCGGGTGGTGGTGAGCAGGGGGCGGATCAGCCCGTCCCCCGACGGGCGGATTCCCCCCAGCCCCCGCAGGCCCGTCCCCCGGGCCAGATGGAGCAGAACCGTCTCGGCGTTGTCATCGGCCGTGTGGGCGGTGGCAATCCGGTCCGCCCCGGCCCGGCGGGCCGCCTGGCGCAGAAAGGCGTACCGCATCTCCCGGGCCGTCTCCTCCAGCCCCATCCCCCGGCGCTCCGCCTCCCCGGCCACGTCGCCGGAGCCGGAATACAGGGGGACGGCGGGCAGCAGCCCCCCGTCCGCCAGCCGCTGCGGTCCGCAGCACAGGGAGAGGAACTGCTCCACAAAGGCCGCGTCCCGGTCGGCGTCCGCTCCCCGCAGCATGTGGTTATAGTGGGCGGCGGCCAGGGAAAAGCCCAGCCGGGGCCGCAGCTGATACAGGGCGTGGAGCAGGCAGATGGAGTCCGCTCCCCCCGACACGGCGCACAGCACGGTGCTGCCGGGCGGGATCAGCTCCCGCTCCCCAATCAGCTTTTCCATGGATTCCAGCATGGGCAACCCCCTAACTGCGGCGCACCCGGCGCAGCAGACCCTATTATAGCGTCCCGTGCCCGGCGATAAAACCGGAAACCCGGTGCCCGGGCCATAAAATATTGGGCGTGCCCGCCCGTCAGGCGGCCGGACGCCCTGTTTTTACTCCTGATGCTGCCACTCGATGTCGCTGAAGGTGGTAAAGTCGGGCAGCCACTGCAGCTCCACGGTGCGGGTCTCGCCGTGGCGGTTTTTGGCCACGATGCACTCGGCCAGGTTGGGGTTTTCCGTATCCTTGTTATAGTAGCCCTCCCGGTAGAGGAAGAGCACAATATCCGCGTCCTGCTCGATGGCGCCCGACTCACGCAGGTCGGAGAGCATGGGCCGCTTGT
>JAHYYS010000107.1 GCA_019424865.1 bacterium | reverse complement strand
AAAAGCGGCTTGTCAATTGATTGAAATTGACAAGCCGCTTTTTCGACAGTCTCAGATGGCAGGCACCTGAAGTGCCTGCCATCTTTTATCGTTTTCAGGTAGGTTTAGGGCGCTGAGAGCCCCTCCGGGGAGAGATCAGTCCCGCCCCTCAGCCCGCGGAGGTGTCCGGCGTGCTGGTATTGCCGGAGCTGCTGGCGCTGCCGGAGCTGTCGCCGCCCGCCGCCTCCTGGGCGGCCTGGACCTCCTGATACACGGCGGCCTGGAGGGACTCCACCTTCTCCCGGAAGGCGGGGGGATCAATCTGGGCATAGGCGTCGGTGGTCTGGACTCCCTCGTCCGCCAGCCACTGGTCGCTGCGCTCCTGCATCCGGCTGGTGATCAGGCTGCCCCGATAGTCCGCCGGGTCCAGGGGCAGGCGCAGGATGATGTGATAGCCATAGTCGCTCTCCACCACGTCGCTGATCTCCCCGTCCTTCAGGGCCAGGGCGGTCTCTTCAAAGGCGGGGACCATCTGGCCCTTGACGGTGGTGTAGCCGTCGGGGTTGGACTCCAGGCCGGTGTCCTCGCTGTACTCGTTCATCAGCTGGTCAAACAGGGCAATGGGGTCCTCCGCCGCCCGCAGCTGGGCCAGCAGGTCGTCGGCCAGGGCCTTCTTCTCCGCAATCGTGGCCTCGTCCAGGGGGGCGTAGCCGGTGGTGCCGTCCTCGTTGGTCACCGTCTGGCTCATATCCTTGGTGAGCAGCAGAATGTGCTTGGCCCGGTAGACCCCCAGCTCATCCTGGGCATAGGAGAGCACCTCGGCGTCGGTGGGATAGCCCTCGGTGCCCTCGCCGTAGTACAGCTGCTGAAGCAGATCATAGTACTCCCCCGCCGTGTACATGGCCCGGTAGCCGTCCGGCGTGGTCATCTGATACCACAGCTGGTGCTCCAGGGCCTGCTCGCTGCCGGCGGAGGCGACGGCGGCGCTCATGGCCTCCTCCAGCTCGTCCAGGGTCTCCTGGGGGAGGGTCAGCCCCTCCCGCTGGGCCATCACGGGCAGGACGCGGTAAAAGGCGGCGGTCTCCAGGGCGGACTGCATCAGGGCGTCCTTCACAGTGGCGTCCTCGGTCAGCTGGTCATCCCAGGGCACCTGGGTGATGCCGTAGTACATGTTCTGACTCAGGTACAGCTCCACCCCGTAGTTGAGCCAGTAGAGGACCTCTGCGGCGGTAATGTCGGACTCCCCCACTGTGGCCACCACAGTGTCCCCGGCCAGGCCGGCGGTGGCCAGATAGGGGTCGGTAACCCCGGTGAGGTCCATGGGCTCCACCTGGGAGGCCGAGGTGTCGGAGCCGTCCGCGGAGCCGGAGGAGCTGGAGGAGCTGTCCCCGCCGGCGCAGCCGGACAGCAGGGTCAGCCCCAGGGCACAGGTCAGTGCAAGGGCAAGCAGCCTTTTCTTCATGGTCATAAAGGTAAAATTCCTTTCCACAGTTGCAGTTGTGCTCCGCCCCGCAGGGCGGTCAAAAAATATCATATCACAGAATACCGGCGGGGACAACCCCTTCCCGCCGGGGGCGGAAGGCTTGCGCCCGAAAAAAAGGGGGAGGCCGCCCGGATTTATGTGGCGGGCTCCGATTCCAGGCCGGCGGCATAGTCGGCCACCAGGGCGCGGGCCGCCCGCAAAGCGTCCTCCGCCCACCGCCCCGGAGGGGCGGCGGGGACCCGGGAGGATAACATGTATCGCGGGGGCGGAGTGAATCCGCCCCTCGCTCCGCCGCGCAGCGGCGCGGGCTTGCGCCCGAAAAAAAGGGGAGGCCGCCCGGCTTATGTGGCGGGCTCTGATTCCAGGCCGGCGGCATAGTCGGCCACCAGGGCGCGGGCCGCCCGCAGGGCGTCCTCCCCCTTTTTCAGCCTGAGGGACAGATAGGGCTTGTCGCCGGCGGAGAACAGCAGCCGGCTCTTGTACTTCTCCCCGCCGCACAGCTGGGATACCTGGCGCAGGTCAAACTTGGGGATGGTGAGCAGCAGACAGCCGTTTTTCTGGTCGATGTCGGTGATGCCCGCCCCGGCGGCGTCCGCCCGGAGGAGGGCCACCGAAATCAGGTTGTTCACCGGCCGGGGGGGCTCGCCGTACCGGTCGATGAGCTCATCCACCAGGTCGTCGGCGTCCGCCTCGGTGCGGATGGCGGCAATGCGGCGATACAGGTCCATGCGCTGCTCCGGGGAGGGGACGTATTTGTCCGGGACGCTGGCGGACACCGCCAGATTGGCGGCGCACTCGGTGCGGGCGGGAGCCTCCTGCCCCTGCTCCTGAAGCACCGCCTCCTCCAGCAGGCGCAGATACATGTCATAGCCCACCGAGAGCATAAAGCCGCTCTGCTCCGGGCCCAGCACGTTGCCCGCCCCCCGGATCTCCAGATCCCGCATGGCGATCTTGAAGCCGGAGCCGAACTCGGCAAACTCCCGGATGGCCTCCAGGCGCTTGGAGGCCACCTCGCTGAGCACCTTGCCCCGCCGGAAGGTGAGGTAGGCAAAGGCCCGCCGGCTGGAGCGGCCCACCCGGCCCCGGATCTGGTGGAGCTGGGCCAGGCCAAGCTTATCCGCGTCCTCGATAATCAGGGTGTTGGCGTTGGGCAGGTCGATGCCCGTCTCAATGATGGTGGTGCACACCAGAATGCTCAGCTCCCCGTCGGTCATCTGGCTCATCACCTCGTCAATGGCCTCCTGGGTCATCTTCCCGTGGGCCACGCCGATGGGGGTGTCCTCCCCCAGCAGCATCCGCAGGCGGGCGGCGCAGCGGTCGATGGTGTCCACCCGGTTGTGCAGGTAGTATACCTGTCCGCCCCGCTCCAGCTCCCGGCGGATGGCGTCCGTCAGCACCCCCCAGTCGTGCTCCAGCACATAGGTCTGCACCGGCTGGCGGTCGGCGGGGGGCTCCTCCAGGGTGGACATGTCCCGGATGCCCGAGAGGGCCATGTTCAGCGTCCGGGGAATGGGGGTGGCGGAGAGGGTGAGGACATCCACCTGGCGGAAGGTCTCCTTCAGCTTCTCCTTGTGCTGCACGCCGAAGCGCTGCTCCTCGTCCACCACCAGCAGGCCCAGATCCTTAAAGCGCACGTCCCGGTTGAACAGCCGGTGGGTGCCGATGAGGATGTCCACCTCCCCCGTCTCCACCTTGCGCAGCGTCTCCTTCATCTGGGCGGGGGTGCGGAAGCGGGACACCACGTCCACATTCACCGGATATCTGGCAAACCGCCGCAGGGCGTTGAGATAGTGCTGCCGGGCCAGCACGGTGGTGGGCACCAGCACGGCGGCCTGCTTGCCGTCCAG
>JAHYYS010000106.1 GCA_019424865.1 bacterium | reverse complement strand
CTGCTCCTTGAACTTCTCAGCGGGGGCCTTGCAGATGGGGCAGAACTCGGGGGGAGTGTCGCCCTCGTGAACATAACCGCATACAGTACAAACAAACTTCTTCATGATGCTGCTTCCTCCTCATTTTTTTTCTGCATACAATCGGGACACAGCCCGTGGAAGGTCAGCTCGTGGCGTTCCACCTCGAGCCCATATTGCAAGCTGACAGTACGGTCAAGCTTGGCGTCGACCTGAATTTGATTCAGGTCTATAACCGAACCGCAGCGCGTGCAAATAAAGTGACTGTGGGGCGTGGTGACAGCGTCAAACCGCTCCTGCCCCTTTACCACGCCGATGCTTTGCACGTCGCCGTTTTGCTGGAAAAAAACCAGATTGCGGTAAACAGTGCCCAGACTGAGATCGGGGTGGGTGGGCTTCAGGGTCTGATAGACCCATTCGGCAGACGGGTGACAATGCGTGCCGCGGATAGCGTTTAAAATGGCCTCCCGTTTCTTGCTGTAACGTATATTTCGTTCCACGTCTGCCCTCCTTAACAATATTAATTCTTATTACGCAAAAATAATACCATACACCGCCGTTTTTGTAAAGAGGAAAAAATCAACAAATTACAAAAAGGGGCACCCGGGGTGCACCGCAAATTTGCTGAATCAGCTTGTCTGCGCAAGAAAAGGGCTGCCTTGCAAAGCAGCCCTTTTCCGAAATCAGTTGGGGAGCAGCGGGTCTATTCCATGACGCTGGTTTTGCGCCGCCTGCGCAGCCTGCGCAGGACGGCCTGCTCCAGGCGGTCTGCATAGCGAAGCCCCAGCAGAAACAGCACCGCGCCGGTCAGGCCGATGGGAATCATAGCCCACAGGGGAACTGAGAGCGTAGCGCCGCCTAAGGCGCTGGCAAACAAAAGTCCCCAGGGGCGGGCCAGCAGCACAATCAGAGCAAAGCGGCGGAAGGGGATACTGGTCAGGCCGGCCAGAATACACAGCACATCATCCGGGAAAAAAGGGAAGAGGAAAGCCAGAATCAAAAAAACAGAGGTTTTGGAGCGGATGATGTCCTGATATTTTTCGGACAGACGCCGGCTCACCACCCGGTCGGCAAAATCCCGTCCCAGCGTCCGGGCCAGCCAGAATACCAGCAGGGAGCCGGATACCACAGCGGCATAGGTAAGGAAAAAGGCACACCAGGTTCCGAACAGCATCCCGCCCGCAGCGGCGCTGATATTGCTTGGGATGGGGGCCAGCACCACAGAGAGAAACTGAAGCAGGAAAAAGCACAAATGGGAATATGGTGCAAAGCGGCTGATATAAGCCTGCAGCTCCTGCGCGGAAGCCGCCTGGAAAAAACCGCTGCGATACAGGAACAAAATGCCCCCTGCGCACAAAATCAGGACAAGGGCAATGGGCAGAATACGTTTTTTCTCTTTCATAGGAATCCCCTTCTGTGTGTTTAAGCAAAGTGTACCACACAGTTTTCCGGGACAAAAGGAAAAATTCCTTAAAGTTTCATAAAGATTCTGCGGCTGGACAGGAGGCGGAATTCAAACCCGGCGGATAGAGGCCAGGCTGCTGGAAATCTGGCGGGCCACCTCGGGGTTGTTCATAGTATACAGGTGGATGCCGTCCACGCCGCCGGCGATCAGGTCGGAAATCTGATCGATGGCATAGGCAATGCCGGCCTCCCGCAGGGCATCCGGGTGGTCCCCGTACCGGGCCAGAATACGGGTCAGCTTGCGGGGCATGCTGGCACCGCACATGGAAACCATGCGCTGAATGGAGTTTTTGGACAGCACGGGCATAATGCCGGCCTCAATGGGAACATTGATGCCCGCGATGCGGCAGCGCTCCAGAAAGCGGAAGAAGTCCTCGTTGTCAAAAAAGAGCTGGCTGACCAGATGCTGGGCGCCGGCATCCACCTTTTCCTTTAAATGGCGGATGTCGCTGACCAAATCGGGGCTCTCCAAATGCCCCTCGGGATAACAGGCGGCAGACACCCCGAAGTCGCTGTGGGCGCGGATATAGGCCACCAGGTCGCTGGCGTGGGCAAAATCGGTCTTGGGAGGAATGTCGGGGTTGATGTCCCCACGCAGGGCCAGGATGTTTTCCACGCCGTCCGACTTCAGCTGAAGGAGCAGCTGGTCTACATCGGATCGATCGGCGGCCACACAGGTGAGATGGGCCATGGCCGGGATGTGATACTGGTTTTCAATGATGGAGGCGATCTCGTGGGTGGTCTGGTTGACCTTGGACCCGCCGGCGCCGAAGGTGACGCTGATAAAGTCGGGGCGGATGTCCTTCAGACCGTCCAGCGTGGTATAGATGCTGTCCACCGGCATGTCCCGCTTCGGGGGAAATACCTCGCAGGAAAAAACGGTTTTTCCCTGGCCGAAAAGCTGCGCGAGTTTCATGAGCGATCCTTCCTTCTATATTAAATTGAATAAATTGACAGACACAGTGCGGAAACAAAGGAGATATAACGGCAGGGGACAGGGCGCCCGGCCGCCCTTTTCGATGATGGGATGAAGCGATGGGCAGCCCCGGGGAGGTGCCGGATCCAATAGAGAGGGTCAGAGATCCAGCTCCAATAGTACGGGACAGTGATCGCTGCCCTCCACGTCGGTGAGGATCTCAGCCCGCCGGATGCGGTCCCGCAGCCGGTCGGAGACAATAAAGTAGTCAATGCGCCACCCCGCATTGTTCTTTCGGGCGTGGAAGCGATAGGACCACCAGGAGTAGACGCCTGTGGCGTCGGGATAGAGGTAGCGGAAGGTGTCGGTAAAGCCGGAGGAGAGAAGCCGGGTCATTTTTTCCCGCTCCTGGTCCGTAAAGCCGGCGTTCATGTGGTTGGTCTTTGGATTTTTCAAATCAATCTCCTGGTGGGCCACATTCAGATCGCCGCAGTAGATAACGGGCTTGCTGCGGTCCAGAGAGATCAGATAGTCCCGCAGGTCATCCTCCCACTCCATGCGGTAGTCCAGCCGCTTCAGGCCGTCCTGGGAGTTTGGAGTGTAGCAGCATACCAGATAGAAGCCCTCGTACTCCAGCGTAATGAGGCGTCCCTCGTGGTCATGCCTGTCCAGGTCCATGCCATAGGCGGCGGCCAGAGGGCGGTGGGGGGTAAAGACGGCGGTTCCGGAATAGCCCTTCTTTTCCGCGGAGTTCCAATACTCCAAAATACCCTCCCCCAGCGGAACGTCAGCTTGGCCGCGCTCCATTTTTGTCTCCTGCAGACAGAGAAAGTCCGGAGACTGGGCCTGATAAAACTCCAAAAAGCCCTTTTTCATACAGGCCCGCAGGCCGTTCACATTCCAAGACAGCAATTTCATATCAAATACCTCCCTGAATTGCGGGATTTGACACAATTATAAGCCAGCTGGGCAGTCTTGGCAAGGGCGGATTACGGGGGCGGAAAAAGGCCGATTTTAAATTGGCAAAAAAAATGAAAATTTCCTGTTGACAAGTGGCCCAACGTTTAGTATAATAAGCAAGCCGTCGCAAGAGCGGCACACCGGGGAGCATAGCTCAGCTGGTAGAGCACATGCCTTACAAGCATGGGGTCACAGGT
>JAHYYS010000105.1 GCA_019424865.1 bacterium | reverse complement strand
CGTGCGCCCGCTAGGTGCCGGGCTACGGTTATTCCGTAGGGGCGGATATTATCCGCCCGTCTTCCTGGTTTTATCCCCCTCGTAGGGGCCGGTCCCAGACCGGCCCGCTAGCTCGGTTTCCCGGCTTTCGTAGGGGCGCACACTGTGCGCCCGCCTGTTAACATTGCGGTGAATCGTAGGGGCGGCTATCAGCCGCCCGCCGTTCGCCACCTGCGGTGTATGCTGCTTTTCTCAGGCGCAGATTATCTTGCAGAAGCACCGGAACAGGTCATTGAGCAGAACGGCAGTGATAACGTTCCGACACCGTTCATGAGGCTTCCGCGCCGGCCGCATATACCAGGGTATCAGAAGAGCGCCCCTGGGTCCGGGCCCGCAGGCGGAACATCCCCATACCATCGTTTCCGGACATGCACCGGCGGGGCGGAAACCGGGGCGGCGGGCGGATGATATCCGCCCCTACGGAATAACCAAATCGGTATCCTGCGGGCGCACAATGTGCGCCCCTACGGAAAAAGGGCAGCTAACAGCCGCCCTTTCAAAGAATCTTATTTGGAAAGTAATTCGTCTGCTGTAACACCAAATACCTCTGCCAGTGCCTGCAATTCAATATCAGTTACAAATCTTTTCCCACTTTCGATCCGTTGTACCGCATTTTTATCTATATCTATTCCAACAACTTGAAGTTTATCAGCTAAAACGCGTTGAGAAACCTTTGGCCGAAGCGCCTTTCTCAAAGCCGCGACCCTACGCCCGCATAAATTGCATTGGCCATCAGGCCCACGGTTCTTATACAATAAAATCCCCTCATTTGACATTTAGTAATTGTCAGCAAGGTGATTATATGGTATCCTTATCCTATAATTGACATTCACTAGATGTCAAACTCAAATTTTCTATGGGGAGGCTGTATGATGGACGAATTTCACAAGCACTACGCCGCTTTGTTCAACGGCGTAACCGACGCCCTGGAGGATCTGAAGCAGCTGAACTATGGCCAGGCGGAGGCCCGCCTGCGCCGGCTCAAGGAGGAAGTGGATAAAACCTATCTGGCCGCTGCCCGCGCCCAGGTGGAGGAGGCCCTGAGCTATGGCGACGACGATGACCCGGCCTGACCCGCCGGAAATTGGAAGCAGGAGGGAACCATACTATGGATGAGTACAAAGCGCCCTATGAGGCTCTGGCCCTGGGGGTGGACACCGCCCTGTGGGATTTGACCCAGCACAACTATGGTCTGGCGGAGGCCCGTCTGCGCCGGGCCCAGCAGGACGCGGAAAATGCCTTTATGGCGATCTGGGCGGAGGACGTCCGCCAGCTGGAGGGCATCGACATCACCGACGTGGAGCCCGGCTCCCCCTGAATCTCCGCCGGAAGGCGGGGGCGGTTCTTCGCCGGGATTCGTCTTGACGCGGGCGGGGAAAAGGAGTAAACTGAACCATATTGCACCACAAAAGAGAGCACCCCCCGTCCAAAGCGGACGGGGGGCATTGGTGCGTTGTCCGGCGCCTGTCGGCGCACACTTGAAACAGGGAGGTCCCCGCCATGTCCATGCCGTTGATTACCGCCGCCGTCAGCCAGCTGCCGGAGTTTCAGCAGCTCCTCGCCGCCATCGAGGGCGGGCGCTGCCCCGCGGCCGTGTCCGGGGCGGCCGCCGTCCACCGGGCCCACATGGCCGCGGCCATCGGTCTGAAGACGGGCCGCCCCGTGGCGGTGGTGTGCGCCGACGAGGGGGAGGCCGACCGCATGGCCCGGGACCTGTCCGCCCTCTCCGGGCAGCGGGTGCCGGTGCTCACCCCCCGATCCTTCACCTTCCACAACGCGGCCACCGTCTCCCGCCAGTGGGAGCACCGGCGGCTGGCCCTGCTGGACCCCATGGCCCGGGGTGAGCTGCCCTATGTGGTGGCCACGGTGGAGGCCCTGCTTCAGCGCACCCTGCCGCCGGACATCCTGGAACAGTGCTGCCGGACGCTGGCGGTGGGCCAGGTGTGCGACCTGAACCAGCTGGCCGAGGGCCTGACCCAGGCGGGCTATGTCCGCTGTGACCAGGTGGAGGGGGTGGGGCAGTTTGCCCTGCGGGGGGGCATTCTGGATGTCTACTCCCCGGGGATGGAGCAGCCCGCCCGGGTGGAGTTCTTCGGGGACGAGGTGGACGCCATGGGCTCCTTTGACCCGTCCACCCAGCGCCGCACGGAAAATCTGGAGTCCATCCGCCTGCTGCCCGCCGCCGAGGTGCTGCCCCAGACGGCCCCCGGGGGTCTGGCGGGGCTGACCGGCCGGCTGGAAAAGCTGGCGGCCAAGGCCCTGCGGGATGGGAACAAGGATCTGTCCGCCACCCTGGAGCAGGACCGGGAGGCCCTGGCCCAGGGGCGGACCTTCCCGGCGGTGGACCGCTATCTCCCTCTGATTTATCCCCAGCTGGCCACCGCCGCCGACTATCTGCCCCCCCAGGCCTGCGTGGTCCTCTCCGACTGCCCCCGGGTGGCCGACCGGGCCAAGACCTGGCAGTGGCAGCTGGCGGAGGACGTGAAGACCCTGCTGGAGCGGGGGGAGCTGGACGGCTCCTGCGGCGAGCTGGGCCGCACCTTCCACCAGCTGTGCGCCCGGCTGGAGGACTTCGCCCTGGTCTATCTGGACTCCTTCACCGCCTCGGGCTATCCCGAGCCCCCCAAAACCCTGCTGAGCGTGGTGGCCAAGCAGCTGCCCGCCTTCGGGGCCAGCCTGGAGGCGGCGGTGCAGGATTTGGCCCACTATCAGCACACGGGCTTCGCCAGCCTGGTGCTGGTGTCCGGCGAGCAGCGGGCCCTGGACCTGCAGTCCCTGCTGCGGGAGCAGAAGGTGAAGGCGGCGGTGGACTTCCAGCTCAGGGAGCTGCCCGGGCCGGGACGGACCGTCATCACCGTGGGCGGGCTGTCCGCTGGGATGGAGTACCCCTCCATTCACCTGGCCGTGCTGGCCGAGGGCGGGGGAGGCCCCGCCAAGCGGCCCCGGCAGCGGAAGGAGACCACCAACCGCCAGAAGCTCAAATCCTATGCCGACCTGTCCCCCGGGGACCTGGTGGTCCACGAGCACCACGGCGTGGGCCGGTATGTGGGCATGGTGAAGATGCCGGTGGACGGGGTGGAAAAGGACTATGTGAAAATCGCCTACGCCGGCACCGACGTGCTCTATGTCCCCGCCACCCAGCTGGATCTGGTGAGCAAGTATATCGGCGGGGGAGAGGACGCCAACCAGACCCGCAAGCTCAACCGCCTGGGGGGCACCGAGTGGGAGAAGGCCCGGAAAAAGGCCAAAAAGGCGGTGCAGGACCTGGCCAAGGGGCTGATTCAGCTCTACGCCCAGCGCCAGCGCCAGCCGGGCTATGCCTTTTCCCCCGACTCCCCCTGGCAGCGGGAGTTTGAGGAGCAGTTTGAATACACCGAGACCGAGGACCAGCTGCGCTGCATCGAGGAAATCAAGCGGGACATGGAGCGCCCCGTGCCCATGGACCGGCTGCTGTGCGGCGACGTGGGCTACGGCAAGACGGAGGTGGCCTTCCGGGCCATGATGAAGTGCGTGCTGGACGGCAAGCAGGCCGCCGTGCTGGTGCCCACCACCGTGCTGGCCCGGCAGC
>JAHYYS010000104.1 GCA_019424865.1 bacterium | reverse complement strand
GGATGTTCACCCCCATCTCGTTGGCGATGATGCCGCTGAGGGTGGTCTTGCCCAGGCCCGGAGGGCCGTGGAGCAGCACGTGGTCCAGGGGCTCCTGGCGCATCTTGGCCGCCTGGATGAACACCTCCAGGTTGCCCTTGGCCTTCTCCTGGCCGATGTACTCCCGCAGGGTACGGGGGCGCAGGGAGCCCTCGTTCTCGTCCTCCCGGGTGAGGGAGGTGGTCACCAGGGATTCCTCCAGGCCCTCCGAGTCAAATTCAGAATTGGAAAAATCAATCGCCATGGGTTCACTTCCTGTCATTCGCTTGTGTCAGGCTCGGGCAGATCGTACAGCAGGTCACAGCCGGGATATTCCCGGCAGGCTCCCTCGGGGATCTCCATCCCGAAGCCATCAAAAAAGAGTTTGGGCGGCTGAACGCTGACCACCTCCACCAGTTGGCCGGCGGCCGCCCGCTTGCGCGCTCTGCCAATGCGGGCAAGCCGGATCATTCAATAGCGCAGAATAAAATAAATCACATAAACCCAGCTCAGCAGCCCGTGGAAGATCGCCCAGCCCACCGAGTGCCAGTTGACATAGGAGATCACCATGGCCAGGGCACAGCCAAAGGAAATTCCGCTTTTTACAATCTTTCCCCCGCCCTGCTTTTTCTCCTCCATCCCGCTCCCCTCCTTACAGCCGGCCTTTGCCGGCCTTTTCCAAATCCATGCAGCCTGTGCCGCCCTCCGGTGTCCTAATCCACCCGGTCCAGCTCCTTCAGGCCATAGCGGCAGATGGAGATCACCAGCGAGGTGATGCCCAGCAGCTCATCCAGCACCCCGGACCAGGAGCCCACAAACACGTCGTAAATCAGCCAGCAGGGGCTGACGATCATCAGCCGGCCCAGGCGCATAATCTTTCCGTTCCGGGTCCAGTTGCTCATGGCCGCCGTCATGGTGCCCACACAGGGCAGAACGCTGAGCCACCCCTGCCACGTCACCGCCGCAGCGGCAAGAAACAGCGCGCAGAGCACCCCTCTCCACCCCGGCCAGGCGGCCCACCGCCAGCGGCGCAGGGAGAGCAGAGCGTTGCTGAGCATCATAATACTCAGCGAAAGGCAGCCGGTATAGGCGCCCAGCATCAGAAAATGAATCACATAGGTAATGTTGGAGCCCAGCTGCGTCAGAATCAGGCGGCGGCTGTTCCTGCACTGATAGGCCAGCAGATTCAGCACCAGCCCCGCAAATCCCATCCCCTGGGCTAACAGCAGATACATACAGGTTATCCCTCTTTTTTCCCTCCCAGCGCTCAGGCACTTCAAATCCGGCGCGGGATCATTTACTTCATGGATACAAAAGTCCCGCAGCCGCCGCAGTTTGGGCAGCGGAAAAAGCGGATGTCCCCCACTGCGTCCAACAGGACTAACGCCATGGCGGCCAGAACAGGGATTCCGCCCACCCGCGAGCCCTTCGGGCTCGATAGGCAAAGCTGTGACAGTCAGAATACGGAAACGGAGCCGGAGCCAGCGGGCGTGCGGGATGCGCGCCCGCAAGTTCTTCATCCCGGTCCCCTTCGTATTTTTGTGCTCAGTACCGTTCCACCAGTTCCCGCAGCGTATCCAGAAAAGCCTCTTCCCCCCAGGTATTGATCTTAAAGATCATCCCCTGGCTCCCCCCGGCGGTGATGGCGGAGAGGAACAATTCCTCCCCATCTCCCACCAGGGTCAGCGTCATAGACACCCGGTTGCCGCCGCTCCAGCTGTAGCGCTCATATACTCGGACACAGCAGCGTACCCCGGCAAACTGGACATAGCTCTCGTCCTCATAGCTGGCGGACATGCTACCCTCCAAAATTCCATCGTGGAAATAGTTCAGCGCCCGGTCAAAGTCACCGCGAAGGTGTGCTTCATATTTTGCCATGGGGTCGTCCTCCTGTTATTTTTTCTGAAAGCGGCGGCCGGTGTTGGCCCGGATCACCCCGCCGGCGACGACGATCAGATAGGCGGCGATGCCGGCAAGGTACAGCCACTCCCACTCCAGCAGGGTTCCCAGGGCCACGGGGACCCAGCACAGGGCCATGGCGAACATGAGCTTGCCCATGAAGCGGCACAGGGCCGCCTTGTCATACCTGGCCTTTTTCGCCTTGGACATGGTGTTGTATCCAGCGATGAGGAAGGCCCCGCGCCCGCTGTAAAACAGGGCGCCCAGCCCCCCAAGCAGGCCGATGACCGCCAGGTGGCACAGAACTTCCAGCATAAAAATCCGTTCCTTTCCCGCTACCCCTTCATCATCTTTTTCAGCGCCGCCTTGATGACCTGCTCCAGGGTCAGGGCGTCCAGATCGATCCCCTTCAGCGCCAGGTTGATCTCCCCCTGGGAATAGCCCAGCACGGCAAGGGCGGCGCTGGCCTCGGACAGCTTGTTTTCCGGAATCACGGTGATGCCGGTCCCACTGTAGCTCTCCCCCTGGAACGCGGCGGTCTGGCCCTTGGCCAGCTTATCCTTCAGCTCCAGAATGATGCGCTGGGCGATCTTCTTGCCGATGCCCTGGGCCACAGTGAGGGCCTTCTCGTCGCCGGTGATAATGGACAATGCCAGATTGGCCGGGGTGGTGGCCGACAGGATGGACAGCGCCGCCTTGGGGCCCACCCCGGACACCGAGGTGAGCTGCTGGAACAGGTTCAGCTCCTCCTGGGTGGCGAAGCCGAACAGGTCCACCCCGTCCTGGCGGATGCTCAGGTAGGTAAAAAGCTTCCCCTTCTCCCCCTTTTTCAGAGCGGACAGGGTATAGCTGGTGGTGCGGCAGGCATAGCCCACCCCGCCGCAGTCGATGACAGCCAGGTAGGGCTCGATGTGGGCCACAGTGCCGTTCAAGTAATAAAACATACCATCAAATCCTTGTTGGGAATTTTGCAGGGGCGGATGGGGCCGGTTTCCCCTGTCATGGGAACGTGCTGTGCAAAGCGAGGCAAAAAGAGTTGGGCGCATCAGCCCCTCCCTATGAAACACGATTTGGCCGCTCCGGTAAACCTCACCGCGTCCCCGGCGGCCAGTCGGCCTTTTACCGCGTATCGTACCGGCTTGGGTCAAACACCCGCTCGGTATTCAGCAGGCTGGTGGCCGACCGGCCGTGGCAGATGGCGATGGCCAGGGCGTCGGCGGCGTCGTCGGGCCGGGGAATCTCCTTCATGCCCAGCAGGCGCTGGGTCATCAGCATGACCTGCCGCTTGTCCGCCCCGCCGTAGCCCACCACGGCCTGCTTCACCTGCATGGGGGTGTACTCAAAGACCGGCACCCCCAGCTTCTCCGCCGCCAGAAGGATCACCCCCCGGCCGTGGGCCACGGCGATGCCGGTAGTGATATTCTTGGTAAAGAACAGCTCCTCCACCGCCATCTCGTCGGGATGAAAGGTGTGGATCAGCTCCTCCATGTCGTTTGAAATCTGGAGCAGACGGCTGGAGAGGGGGATTCCCGGCGGCGTGGTGATAACGCCGTATCGAATCAGCGTATTCTTTCCCCGATCCGCCCGAATCGCCCCAAAGCCGATGGTGGCGACCCCCGGATCGATGCCCAGAATAATCATGCTCCACGCTCCTGCATACAAAAATCCGAGACGATCGTCCCCTATCTGCGATGCGGATATGGTACAAGCAGCGTCTCCGGCGGCTGCCCAGCATCGGACCGGCCGCTGCGGCCCTTTGAGCGGCGGGGCGGTCATACGATGCGGCAGCCGTCTTCCCGTTATTGTACCACACTTCTTTCGGAATGGGAAGCAGAGAAAGTTCCTGTCCCTTTCCCTTTTCAAGATAAGTAGTGATGACCCAAGCTCCGTCGGTTTCACCAACCGGCCTTGCAAAAGTCATATCAAGATGTTAAGATGTAAATAATAATTGAAGTTGAAGTGTTGACGAAACATATAGCAACTAAGGGGGCATAAAATGGGTAACGCTATATTCTTTATCTTAATTAATTTTGCGTTCTTTCTTGTAATGGAACTTGTCATGATGGGTGCCTTTCAGTTGTCAAAATCTACAAAGGCTAAAAAAGTCATTGGCATAATGTGCCAAGCATTTTTAGGGCTGTTCATGATTGGCTATTTTGCGTAAGTCGTGCTTTGTATCGTTGTGGGCATCGACCTTATTTCCAAAGGAGAAATCGGACAAGGTATTTCTATGTTCTTTTTTGCCGTTTTGATTGCAGTTTGCGTCTATATATGGCTGATTACAGGCTGGGTTAAGCATATAAAAGA
>JAHYYS010000103.1 GCA_019424865.1 bacterium | reverse complement strand
CTGGGCAAGACCACCCTCAGCGGCATCATCGCCAACGAGATGGGGGTGAACATCCGCATTACCTCCGGCCCCGCCATTGAAAAGGCGGGGGATCTGGCCGCCCTGCTCACCAATTTGAATGAAAACGACATCCTCTTTGTGGACGAGATCCACCGCCTGAACCGGGCGGTGGAGGAGGTTTTGTACCCCGCCATGGAGGACTACGCCATCGATATTATCATCGGTAAGGGGCCGTCGGCCAACTCCATCCGGCTGGACCTGCCCAAGTTCACCCTCATCGGGGCCACCACCCGGGCGGGCCAGCTGTCCGCCCCGCTGCGGGACCGGTTCGGAGTGACCCTGCGGCTGGAGCTGTATACCCCGGAGGAGCTCTCCCGGATTGTCACCCGGTCCGCCGGCATTCTGGAGGTGCCCATCGAGCCCGACGGGGCCATGGAGATCGCCAAGCGGTCCCGGGGCACCCCCCGCATCGCCAACCGGATGCTCCGGCGGGTTCGGGACTTCGCCCAGGTGCGGGCAGGGGGCGTCATTACCAAGAAGGTGGCGGACGAGGCCCTCACCGCCCTGGAGATCGACCACCTGGGGCTGGATTCCATCGACCACCGGATGCTCCGGAGTATCATCGAGAACTACCGGGGCGGGCCGGTGGGGCTGGAGACCCTGGCTGCCACCATCAACGAGGAGGCCGTCACCCTGGAGGACGTGTACGAGCCCTATCTGATGCAGCTGGGCTTCCTCACCCGCACCCCCCGGGGCCGGTGCGTCACGCCAAAAGCGTACCAGCACTTGGGACTGCCTGTGCCCGGAAACGCCGCGGCCGGCGGGCTGGACCAGCTGAGCTTTTGACGGCAGGGGGAGAGAACGCAGAGCGGCTGCTGCTGTCCGGGCTTCGCCCGTGGCGGGCATGAAAACAAAATTTTAACTACTTTGGAAGAAAGAAGGAATGATAATATGGGTAAACTATTTGGAACCGATGGGATTCGCGGCGTGGTCAACGCCGGACTGGATGCGGATCTGGCCTATAAGGTAGGACTGGCGGCGGCCATCGTCCTGTCTCAGGGCAAAAAGCCGGGGGAGAAGCCCCTGGTCACCATCGGCAAGGACACCCGCATTTCGGGCGACCTGCTGAAGGGCTCCCTGATTGCGGGGCTGTGCACCGCCGGGGCCGATGTGCTGGACCTGGGCACCCTGCCCACCCCCGGCGTGGCCTGGGTCACGGTAGACGAGGGGGCGGATGCCGGCATCGTCATCTCCGCCAGCCACAACCCCTTTGAGCACAACGGCATTAAGATCTTCAACGGTCAGGGCTTCAAGCTGTCCGACGAGCTGGAGGAGAAAATTGAGGACATTGTCCTCTTCGGCCACAACAATGTGCCCATGAAGACAGGGGGCGACATCGGCAAGGTGAGCTATGTGGCGCCCAAGGCGTCGGAGGACTATATTGACCACCTGGAGAGCACCATCGACTCCACCCTGGGCGGGCTGCGGATTCTGGTGGACTGCGCCAACGGCGCCGCCTCTGCCACGGCGGCCCGGCTGTTTGACCGCTTTTCCAAGCTGCGCACCGACGTCATCAACGCCGATCCGGATGGAATCAATATCAACGAGAAGTGCGGCTCCACCCACATCGACGCCCTGTCCGCCATGGTGAAGGCGGGCGGCTATGATATCGGCATCGCCTTTGACGGGGACGCCGACCGCTGTCTGGCGGTGGATGAAAACGGCGTGCTTATCGACGGCGACCAGATTATGGCGGCCTGCGGGCTGGACATGATGGGCAAGGGAACACTGTCCGGAAATACTATTGTGGCGACCGTGATGTCCAATCTGGGCCTGCATGTCTACACCAAGGAGCACGGCATGAACCTGGAGTGCACCAGCGTGGGGGACCGGAACGTGCTGGAGCGGATGCTGGAGAAGGGCTATAAGCTGGGCGGCGAGCAGTCGGGACATATGATTTTCCTGGACTATGCCACCACCGGCGACGGCCAGCTCACCGCGCTGCAGATGCTGGCGCTGCTGAAGGAGAGCGGAAAAAAGGCCTCCGAGGTGTTTGGAGCCTGCCCCCGGTATCCCCAGGTGCTGATCAATATCCCGGTAGCAGATAATGATGTGAAGAAGGCCGTCATGGCAAGCCCCCTGCTGGCCCAGGCGGTGGAGCGGGAGGAGGCCGCCCTGGCCGGCGAGGGCCGGGTGCTGGTGCGCCCCTCCGGAACGGAGGCGCTGATGCGGGTGATGGTAGAGGCCAGGACCGAGGATACCGCCCGGACCGTGGCCAGCCGGCTGGCCGATTTGATTGCCGGACTCTGAGGGGCCGATACAGAAATTGGCTGGAAATTAGGAGAGATAAGGAATATTTAACAAAATAATTCCAGCGAAGCCTTGACAAAACCGTTAAATTTGTGTATTATGTTTAGTAATCATAGTATAGATGAGGAAACCAATGTTTTCCAGGAAAAGACGGATGAGGATCTGTGCATGGCCGCCGCCGCAGGCGACAGCCAGTGTGAAAGCGAACTGGTCCGCCGCTATGGCCAGCTGGTCCGGGCCTGTGCCCGCCCTTTGTTTCTGGCCGGCGGGGACAGCGAGGATCTGATCCAAGAGGGAATGTTGGGCCTTCTTACCGCAATCAGAAGCTTTGATCCCGCGCGGGATACTGCATTCCGCACCTATGCGGCAATCTGTATCCGCAGCCGCCTGATCTCCGCTGTCCGTGCAGCGCAGGGCGGCAAACACATACCACTCAATCACAGCGTCTCTTTTGAACCCCCTCTTTTTGATGGAGCCAACGCGCATCTGTTTTCCACGGTTGAAAGCCCGGAGGATGTCATCATCGGCAGGGAGGAGCTGAAAGAGCGACTGGACGCTCTAAAGGGCCAGTTGTCTGAGCTCGAAGCGCAAATTTTGCCCCCATACCTCAGCGGTCTCTCCTGCGGGGAGATTGCCCGGCGGGTGGGCCGGTCCCAGAAGTCGGTGGACAACGCCATCCAGCGGATTCGACGAAAGGTGGCACGGCAATTTTCTTCCGGCGTATCCAGCGAGAGCTGATCGCAAATATAACCGTCCAAGCATGTTTTGGACCACGATTCAAAGAGAGGGAAAATCCATGTACGAAGACAAGATCCTGGTATGCAAAGAGTGCGGCAAAGAGTTCACTTTTACCGCCGGTGAGCAGGAGTTCTATGCCGAGCGCGGCTTCCAGAACGAGCCCCAGCGCTGCAAGGCCTGCCGTGACGCCCGCAAGAATGCCGTCCGCGGCCCCCGCGAGTACTTCACGGCCGTGTGCGCTGCCTGCGGCGGCGAGGCGAAGGTTCCCTTCGAGCCCAAGTCCGACCGTCCCGTCTACTGCAGCGAGTGCTTTGCCAAGATGCGCGAGCAGCAGGGCTGATAGATTTGCCAGGAAAAAAGGGCGCCCATTGGGCGCCCTTTTTCTGTGTCCGGACTGAGGGAGGCGGGACAGGAGGGGCGGACAGCCGAAAAATCACATATTATGTGAACAAACTTTGCTTCTTTTGTAAACGTTAGCACTCTCCTCTTGACAGTGCTAAAAATGGGGCTATAATAAAGCTGTACCTTGAGAGAGGGGCTGAGAGGAACCCGGAGAGAACCGGAGAGAGGCCCCGAATCAGGGGAGAAAGCAAAAATGTCCGGCGGGAAACCCGCCGGGTGAGGCGACAAGGCCCGCAGGCGCGAGGGTGGTTCCCCACAGCTATGAGAGCCAGGAAATGAATGGAGGAATGACTTATGTTGCCCAGCATTTTTGGTGAGAACCTTTTTGATGACTTTTTCGGTGATTCCTTTGACAAGCAGTTCTTTGGAAATCACAACCCGCTGTATGGTAAGCACGCCAAGAACCTGATGAAGACGGATGTGAAGGAGCTGGATCACAGCTATGAGGTGGACATTGACCTGCCCGGCTTCAAGAAGGATGAGGTGAATGTAGAGTACCGGGACGGCTACCTGACCATCAGTGCCGCCAAGGGGCTGGATAAGGATGAGCAGGATAAGCAGGGCCGCTATATCCGGCAGGAGCGCTACAGCGGCGCGTGCAGCCGCAGCTTCTATGTGGGCGATGTGAAGCCTGAGGAGATCCAGGCCAAGTTTGAGGACGGCATTTTGAGGCTGTCGGTGCCCAAGGCCGGCAAGGCGCTGGAGAGCCGCAGCCACATTGCCATTGAATAATCCCAGAAAAGTACGGCAGACCGTTCAAACGCAATGGGCCGGGAAATTGTCTCAGGACAATTTCCCGGCGCATTTTGTTTCAGAGGAACTGGGGGATTCAGGTCAGGACAGCTCAAACATCCCGTGGTATAACTGATAATATTCGCCCTTCAGGCTCAGCAGCTCCTCGTGGCTGCCGCGCTCCACCACCTCGCCGTGCTCCAGCACCAGAATCACGTTGGCGTTGCGCACCGTGGACAGACGGTGTGCGATGACGAAAACGGTCCGTCCCTCCATCAGCTGATCCATGCCCTTCTCAATCAGGGCCTCGGTGCGGGTGTCGATGGAGGAGGTGGCCTCGTCCAG
>JAHYYS010000102.1 GCA_019424865.1 bacterium | reverse complement strand
CCGACCAGGAGGTGGCCAACATGCTCCTGCGCTCGGGCAAGCCGGTGGTGCTGGCGGTGAACAAGGCCGACCAGGTGGGCCGGGAGAACCCGGACATCTATGAGTTTTACAACCTGGGCCTGGGGGACCCCATCGCGGTGTCCGCCGTCCACGGCCATGGGACGGGCGACCTGCTGGACGCCTGTTTTGAATATTTCCCCCCGGAGGACCAGGAGAAGGAAGAGGACGACGTTGTCAAGGTGGCCGTCATCGGCAAGCCCAACGTGGGCAAATCCTCTCTGGTCAACCGGATCCTGGGGGAGGAGCGGGTCATCGTCTCCGACGTGGCAGGCACGACCCGGGACGCGGTGGACAGCTTTTTCGAGAATGACAAGGGCAAGTACCTGTTCATCGACACCGCCGGCATGCGGAAAAAGTCCAGGGTGGACGACCGGATCGAAAAATTCTCCGTCCTGCGCTCCACCATGGCCATTGAGCGGTGTGACGTGTGCCTGATCCTGATTGACGCCCAGGAGGGCGTGACGGAGCAGGACACCAAGGTGGCGGGCCTGGCCCACGAGGCGGGCAAGGCCTGCATCATTGTGGTCAACAAGTGGGACGCCATCGAAAAGGACGGCAAGACCATGGACAAGATGCGCCAGGAAGTGATGCGGGACCTGTCCTATATGACCTACGCCCCCATTATCTTTATCTCCGCCCTGACGGGGCAGCGGGTGGATCGGCTGTTTGACCTGATCAACTATGTCAACAACCAGGCCGCCACCCGGATTTCCACCGGCATGCTCAACTCCGTGCTGGCCGACGCCACCGCCCGGGTCCAGCCCCCCACTGACAAGGGGCGGCGGCTGAAGATTTATTACATGACCCAGGTGGGCATCCGCCCGCCCCACTTTGTCTGCTTCTGCAACGACGCCCGGCTGTTCCACTTCTCCTATCAGCGGTATCTGGAGAACCAGATCCGGGCCACCTTCGGCCTGGAGGGCACCCCTGTGCGGCTCACTATCCGGCAGAAAGAAGACAAGGAGGGGTAAGGGATGCTGGAATTCTGGATACGGGTGGCTGTGATTGCGGCGGCAGCCTACTTCTGCGGCTGCTTCAACGGGGCGGTCATTGTCTCCAAGTATATCCTCCACGATGACGTGCGCAGTCACGGCAGCGGAAACGCCGGACTGACCAACTTTTACCGCACCTTCGGCGGGCCCTTGACCTTTGCGGTCATTTTGTGCGACGTGCTGAAGGCCGTGATAGCCATCCGTTTCGGCGTGTGGGTGGCCAGCGGATATGCGCCGGCTTTCTGGGGAGATCTTTGGGAGCCCTATGCCGAGTACTGGGCCGGCCTGTGGTGCCTGCTGGGCCACATGTTCCCCTGTATGTTCCACTTCAAGGGGGGCAAGGGCATTTTGTCCGGGGGCACCATCGCCATTCTGATCGACTGGCGCATCGCCCTGGTGGTGTGGGGCGGCTTCCTGATTCTGGCCGTCCTGACCAAATATGTGTCCCTGGGCTCGGTGTGGGCGGGGGCCAGCTTCCCCTTCGCCACCTTCTTTGTTTACCACGACGTGCTGTTGACCGTGTTCGGCGCGCTGCTTGGAGGGCTGGTGCTGTACATGCACCGGAGTAATATCAAACGCCTGCTCACCGGGACGGAGAACAAGTTTTCCCTGCACCGCAAAAAAGAGTAGCGGCCGGGCGTGGGAGCATAGGGCGTCCGGAAGAGCCGGACGGATAGAAAAGCGCCTCACCAAGGATGAAAAGGCACAGTTCCTGATTATAAAAGGAGGAAGGATGTATGAAGATTACAGTACTGGGGAGCGGCGGCTGGGGGACGGCACTGGCCCTGCTCCTGCTGGAAAATGGAAATGATGTGACCCTCTGGTCCTACACGGAGGAGGAGTCCAAGGTCCTGCGGGAGACCCGGGAAAACCCCATGCTGAAGGGGGTGCCCCTGCCGCAGGAGCTGAAGCTCACCACCGACATGGGGGCCGTGAAGGGATGCGGCGTAGTGGTGATGGCCACGCCCTCCTTTGCGGTGCGGACCACGGCCGCCAAGCTGCGGGAGCTGGTGGACCCGGGCACTGTGCTGGTTTCGGTGTCCAAAGGCATTGAGAAGGACACCTCTCTGCGCCTGAGCCAGGTGATTGAGCAGGAGATGGAGGGCAGATGCCCGGTGGTGGTGCTGTCCGGTCCCTCCCACGCCGAGGAGGTGGGGCGCGGCATTCCCACCGGTGTGGTGGCGGCGGCCGACCGCCAGGAGGACGCCCGGCTGGTTCAGGATCTGTTTATGAACCAGCGCTTCCGGGTGTATACCAGCGATGACAAGATCGGCACCGAGATCTGTGCCGCGCTGAAAAATATCATTGCCCTGTGCGCCGGGTGCAGCGACGGCATGGGCTGCGGGGACAACACCAAGGCCCTTCTGATGACCCGGGGGCTGGCGGAAATGGCCCGGCTGGGGGTGGCCCTGGGGGGCAAGAAGGAGACCTTCACCGGCCTGGCCGGTGTGGGCGACCTGATCGTCACCTGCTGCTCCATGCACTCCCGCAACCGCCGCTGCGGCATCCTCATCGGCAAAGGCACCCCGGTGCAGGAGGCGGTGAAAGAGATCGGCGCAGTGGTGGAGGGCTATTACGCCGCCGCCAACGCCCGTACCCTGGCCCGGAAGACCGGGGTGGAGATGCCCATTGCCCAGGCAGCCTACGAGGTTCTGTACGAGGGCCGGGACGTGAGCACGGTCATCACCGACCTGATGGGCCGGGCCAAGCGCTCTGAGCACGACGAGAGCTGGAGCTGAGAAAAAGGGCTGTGCCGATCTTCGGCATGAAAAACGGGACCTGCCGCCTTGCGCGCGGCAGGTCCCGTTTTATAATGTTTGGTGCGGGGTTACAGGCTGGTGTAATTGTCAAAATACCCCTGGATATGGATGATGGGGGTGCCCTTGTCCCCGGAGCCGGAGGTCAGGTCGCACAAAGAGCCGATGAGGTCGGTGAGCCGGCGGGGGGTGGTTCCCTCGGATACCATCTGGCCCACCAGATTGGCGTCCTTCTTGTGGATCTCCTCCTGAATGGCCTGGCGCAGAGCCTCGCCGGACAGGTGGGCAAAGTTGTTGTCGGCCAGATACTTCAGCTTCAGCTCGTTGGGCGTCCCCTCCAGGCCGGGGGTGTAGGCCGGGGAGACCACGGGGTCGGCCAGCTCCCAGATCTTGCCCACCGGGTCCTTGAAGGCGCCGTCGCCGTAGACCATGACCTCCACGTGCTTGCCGGTGAGCTCCAGCAGCTTGGCCTGGATGGCCTCCACCAGAGGCTGGCAGTCCCGGGGAAAGAGCTTGACCTGCTCCTCGGTGGACTTGTTGGAGCCCAGCAGGCCGTATTTCTCGTTATACCCGCTGCCGTCCACAGGGGCGGAGAGGATATCGTCCAGTCCGAACACACGCCGGGCCCCGGCGGCCTTCAGCAGCCGCTTGGTCCGGGCTCTGGTGTGGATGTCGCAGCACAGCACGTCCTGGGTGTACTGCAGCACTGCCCGGGGGTCGTTGGCAAAGACCACCTCTGCCTGGGCGCCCTCCTCCTGGATCAGGGACTGATAGTACTCCACATAGTCCACGCCGGTAAAGGGGTGCTTCTCATAGCCGAAGAGCTGGCGGTAGCGCTCCAGGGACAGCACGTCCCGATAGGGGTCCACCCCCTGCTCGTCCAGCTTGTCCAGGCTGACCAGGTGGTTTCCCACCTCGTCAGAGGGATAGCTGAGCATCAGCACGATTTTTTTCGCCCCTCTGGCGATGCCCCGCAGGCAGATGGCGAAGCGGTTGCGGCTGAGAATGGGGAACACCACGCCCACGGTTTCCCCGCCCAGCTTGGTGCGGACGTCCTGGGCGATGTGGTCCACCGAGGCGTAGTTGCCCTGGGCCCGGGCCACAATGGCCTCGGTGAGGGCGACCACATCCCGGTCGCGGATGGCAAAGCCCTCCTCCCGGGCGGCGGAGAGCAGGGACTGGGTGACGATCTCCACCAGATCGTCGCCGCTGCGGATGATGGGGGCGCGGATGCCCCGGGAAACGGTGCCGACCATACGGCTCATAGTGAAAACACTCCTCGTTTTGTCAGTTCAGGTCGAAGGGGCACAGTGCCCCTCCGACCTTTTATAATAGCAAAAAGGCCCTGAAAAGTAAATATCAAAGGGAAAAACAGCGGATTTATTTGTCCTCCAGCAGCTTGTTCAGCTCGTGCATAAAGGTGTTGATGTCCTTGAACTGGCGGTAGACCGAGGCAAAGCGCACATAGGCCACCTCGTCGGTCTTCTTCAGCCGCTCCATTACCAGCTCGCCGATTTCGGCGGAGCTGACCTCCCGCTCCATTTTGTTTTGCAGCACCTGCTCGATCTCATTGGCCATACTCTCCAAGGCGCTGTATGGGACGGGGCGCTTTTCACAGGCCCGAATCAGGCCGCCCAGCACCTTGTTGCGGTCAAAGCTCTGGCGGCTGCCGTCCTTTTTCACCACCATCAGAGGCAGACTCTCCATGGTCTCATAGGTGGT
>JAHYYS010000101.1 GCA_019424865.1 bacterium | reverse complement strand
AATGGGCATCTGGCTGGCCAGCTCGTCGGGCATCCCCTTCCGGGTGGCCTTGTACCCCTCATAGGCCAGGTGGCGGAAGGTGGGGGCCTTGCGGTCAAAGGTGACGCACAGGGCCTGGGGCTTTTCCTCGTCCAGCAGCCTGTTGAGAATGTTCAGAAAGCCCAGAATGGCGTTGGTGGGCTGGCCCGACCGGGTAGTCAGATTCTGGCTGATGCCGTAAAAGGCGCGGTTGACAATGGAGTTGCCGTCCAGCACCATCAGCTTGTTCATATGGGAGTCCCCCGTTCTCCGGCGCGCCGCCGGTGTCAGATTTTATCGGCTCATAAGAGCCTGGAACATCAGCCTGCCCGGGACGCGGACGGCGTAAACGCCGCCGGAGCGGGCAGGGATGTAAGAATGCACTTTGCAGGTGGGGCCGGCCCGTCAGGCCGTCCGGTGCTCCTCATAGGGCAGGCCGGACAAATACCGCCGGGCCAGGTCAAAGGCGTGGAGGGCGGTCTGAATGCGCAGCCGCTCCCGCACCGGGCGGCTGCCCAGGTGCAGGGGGCGCACGTGGCTGCCCTCCGGGGTGGCGATGGCCACAAACATGGTGCCCACCTCGTTGCCCCGGTCATCCCGGTCGGGGCCCGCCACCCCGGTGGAGGACAGGGCGATGTCGCAGCCCAGGGCTCGGCGGGCCCCCTCGGCCATGGCCTGGGCCACCGGGGCGGAGACGGCGCCGTACTGGTCCAGCAGCGCCTGGGGGACCCCCAGCACGCCGGCCTTGACCTCGTTGGTGTAGGAGACGATGCCCCCCCGGAAGATCCGGGAGGCGCCGGGCAGATCGGTGAGCCGCTTGGCCATCAGGCCGCCGGTGCAGCTCTCGGCCGTGCCGATGGTCAGGCCCTTCTCCTTTAAAAGGGCCTCCACCACCTCCTCCATGCAGGACACGTCCACCCCGTAGACCTTGGAGCCGAACAGGGCCTTGATCTGCTCCACAGTGGGCCGCAGCAGGGCCTGGGCCTCCTCGTCCGTGGCGGCCTTGGCAGTGACCCGCAGCTCGCACTCCCCCTCCTTGGCGTAGGGGGCCAGGGTGGGATTGTGCATGGCGTTCATCTGCTCCCGCAGCTGGGCCTCCATGGTGGACTCGCCGATGCCGAACAGCTTGATGGTGTGGGAGGCGATAACCCCCTCGGACAAAGCCCGGAGGTAGGGGACCGCCCGGAAGCGGAACATGGGGCCGCACTCGCTGGGAGGGCCGGGGAGCATAATCACGTGGACCCCGTCGGCAAAGAAGGCGCAGCCGGGGGCGGTGCCCCAGTCGTTGGTGAGGATAGTGCACCCCTCGGGCAGCATGGCCTGCTGCAGGTTGTTCTCGGTCATGGGGCGGCCGGTGCGGGTGAAATAGGAGCGGATGCGCTCGGCGGATTCCGGGTCAAAGACCAGCTTTTTCCCAAAGGCCTCGGCCAGCACGTTTTTCGTCAGATCGTCGCAGGTGGGGCCCAGGCCGCCGGTGGTGATGATGATGTCGGCCCGCTTTTTGGCGATGGCCACCGCCTCCCGGGCCCGGCCCGGGTTGTCGCCCACCACAGTGTGGTAGTAGACGTTCAGCCCCAGGGCGCTGAGCTCCTTGGAGAGGATCTGGGCGTCGGTATTTGCAATGTTGCCCAGGAGCAGCTCGGTGCCCACGGACAGGATTTCAACAGTATGGGACAAGGTGATTACCTCCTAAAAAATCGCCGGCGCGGACCGGCGGCGCAGGGCAGTGGATTTCCGCCGGGCGGGTTCCCGGACCCGGGGGATGGAGTGGAGAGGGCGCGGGCCGCTCACCCGCGGGGACAGGTGAGCACCGCCGTCTGGGCGGGGGTGTCCCTGGTCAGCTCCAGGGCGTTCCCGGGATAGCGCACCACGTTGTCCCCGCCGCACAGTGCCAGATAGTCCTCCAGCGGGGCGATGACGTCGTAGCCGAATCCGGCGCCCCGGTAGTGCATGGGGATGGTCACCCGGGGGCGCAGCTCCTGCGCCAGCCGGCGGGCCTGGCGGGCGTCGATGGTATAGTAGCCGCCCACCGGGATGAGAAGGGCGTCCAGGTCCCGCAGCTGTTCCAGAAGCTCCGGCTCCGGCCAGCAGCCCAGATCTCCCAGATGGGCCACCCGCAGCCCCTCCGCGGTGATCACATGGATCGTGTTCTCCCCCCGCAGGGCGCCGCCCTCCGGATCGTGGAAGGTGTGCAGCTCCTGGATTTGCAGGGCGGGGGCGGCGCCTGTCAGCTGTACCGCCTCCCGGGCATTGTGATCCCGGTGGCCGTGGCTGCACAGCGCCAGATCGGCCCGCAGGGACAGCGGGGCCAGGCCGGGCACGGAGTCCGGCTGATAGGGGTCCAGAACCACGGTTCCCTGATTGCTCTCCAGGGTGAAGCAGGAGTGTCCGTTCCAAACAATCCGCATAAAAATGCTCCTTTCTGAACGCCGGCCGGGGGCCGGCCCTTTGTGGATTGTGCTCATTATAACACGGAGCGGGAGCAAAGCGAACCCCGTTTTTTCAGAAATCCGTCCCCTTTTAACAAAAAAGAAGGGGGGCATCGGGAGAAAATATGCGCGGAGCGGATAGAATTTCAGCTGGCGCAAAAAATGAACAGCGGGAAGTTCGGCACAATGCCGGAAAAAAGGAAAGGAAAAAGAAAGGAAATATTGGAAACAAACAAATTACCTCTGGTTGAAGAAGGTTTTCAGGGGAATTTTGATTTTTTTGCAATTTCTCGACCAAATTACAGTTGAAATTCCCGGGATTTTGGACTACAATGATAGCCGCAACACCAAGGGGGGATAGACGTGCTGAATATTGTACTGGTAGAGCCGGAAATCCCCATGAACACCGGAAATATCGCCCGCACCTGCGCCGCGACCCGCAGCCGCCTGCACCTGGTCAAGCCACTGGGCTTTGACATCAGCGACAAGGCGGTGAAGCGGGCTGGGCTGGATTACTGGCCCATGGTGGATCTGCGGGTGTACGAGTCTCTGGACCACTTTTTTTCGGTGAACCCCAGCCCGGATCTGTGGCTGGCCACCACCAAGGCGCCCCAGGACTATACCAAGGCGGTGTTCCGGGAGGGCTGCTGGCTGATATTCGGCAAGGAGACAGCCGGCCTGCCCGAACCGCTGCGCCGGAAGTATTATGACCGGTGCATCCGTATCCCCATGCGCCCCGATGCGCGCAGCCTGAATCTGGCCAACTCTGTGGCGATTCTGGCCTATGAGGCGCTGCGGCAGCTCGACTTTCCCGGCCTGTCCGGGACGGGGGAGATGGCCCGGTCCGAATAGACAGCAGGCGCGGGCGTGCCGCCGCTGATGCGGCGGAGCATGGCGGGCATTGTATCCGGCATGCGGTTTTTACCTCCGTCCCCCGGAGCGCTTCCGCTGTGGGAGGGACCTTCGGGACGGCAGAGCAACGAATCTCTTTCCGCAAGGTTTCAAGTAAAGAAAGGAGCTTTGTACCATGAATTACAACAAGAAAACAGTCAAGGACATTGACGTCAAGGGCAAGAAGGTGCTGCTGCGCTGCGACTTCAATGTGCCCATGGCGAAAGACGGCAGCGGCGTCATCACCGATGACAAGCGCATCCGGGCCGCGCTGCCCACCATTCAGTACCTGCTGGACCAGGGGGCGGCTGTGATTGCCTGCTCCCACATGGGCAAGCCCAAGGGCGTGGTGGTGCCCGAGCTGTCTTTGAAGCCGGTGGCCGCCCGCCTGAGCGAGCTGCTGGGCAAGCCGGTGGAAATGGCTGCGGATGTGGTGGGGCCCGACGCCAAGGCAAAGGCAGCCGCCCTGCAGCCCGGCCAGATTATGCTGCTGGAGAATACCCGCTTTGAGCCCGGTGAGACCAAAAATGACCCGGAGCTGGCCAAAGCCATGGCCGGCATGGCCGAGGTGTATGTCTCCGACGCCTTCGGCGCGGTCCACCGCGCCCACGCCTCCACCGCCGGCGTGGCTGCCTATCTGCCCGCCGTATCCGGCTTCCTGATTCAAAAGGAGCTGGAGGTCATCGGCGGCGCCCTGTCTAACCCCAAGCGCCCCCTGGTGGCCATTCTGGGCGGATCCAAAGTGTCCTCCAAGATCGGCGTTATCAACAATCTGCTGGAGATTGCCGACACCATTATCATCGGCGGCGGCATGGCCTATACCTTCTCCGCTGCCAAGGGCGGCAAGGTGGGCGACTCCCTGCTGGAGGCCGACTGGGAGGACTATGCCAATGAGATGGTCCAGAAGGCCGCCGACAAGGGCGTCAAGCTACTGCTGCCGGTGGATACCGTCTGCGCCGACGCCTTCGCGCCCGACGCCAAGAGCCAGGTGGTCAAGGCCGGTCAGATTCCCGACGGCTGGCAGGGCCTGGACATCGGCCCCGAGACTGTCAAGCTGTACTGTGACGCCGTGAAGGACGCGGGCACCGTGATTTGGAACGGCCCCATGGGCGTGTTCGAGTTCCCGGCCTTCGCCAAGGGAACCGAGGCGGTGGCCAAGGCCCTGAGCGAGACCAGCGCCATCACCATCATCGGCGGCGGTGACAGCGCGGCTGCCGTGCAGCAGCTGGGCTATGCCGACAAGATGACCCACATC
>JAHYYS010000100.1 GCA_019424865.1 bacterium | reverse complement strand
CCGTCTGCGGACGGCGGAACTCCTTGCAGGAGGGCTTTTTTGACAAGCTGAGGCGTGCCGCTTTGTGAAGAGCGGCACGCCTCTTTTTTCGAATTTGGCTGCACGAAACGGGGGGTTCCGTCTGTTGTTTCAAAAAGCGGGGCTTATTCCATCCCGGCCAGCAGTTCTTCCAGCTCCTCCTTCGTGTAGCGGTATACCTTGTCACAGAACTGGCAGGTCAGCTCCGCCTGTCCCTGCTCTTCAATGAGAGAGGCCAGCTCGCCGCGTCCCATACTGATCAGGGCCCGGGTGACCCGATCCCGGGAGCAGTAGCAGCGGTACTCCACCGGGTGCTTCTCCAAAATCTCCAACTGCGTGCCCTCCAGCACGGCGCGCAGCAGACCCTCGCCGTCCAGGCCCCGCTCCAGAGCGGGGCTGACAGGGCCCAGGCGCTTTACGCCCTCCTCAATCCGGGTGATGGTCTCCTCCCCAGCCCCGGGCAGCAGCTGAATCAGGTATCCCCCCGCGGCGGTGACGCTCTGATCCGTACCCACCAGCACCCCCAGGGCGCAGGCCGTGGGGATCTGCTCGCTCTCCACAAAGTACATGGCCAGATCGTCGGCGATTTCTCCGGAAAACAGTCCGATGGACCCCACATAGGGCTCCTTCATCCCCAGATCCTTGATGACCGTCAGCGTGCCGTCCTGTCCCACGGCCGCACCCACGTCCAGCTTGCCGGGGTATTTTTCCATCAGATCCACATGGGGATTCTGTACATAGCCCCGCACGTTTCCCTGGTGATCCGACACGGCCAGCACCGTGCCCAGCGGGCCGCCCCCCTTAATCTGCAGGGTAACGGCCCCCTTCTCCTCCTTGAGCATATCCCCCATCATGGAGGCGCCCATCAGGGCCCGCCCCAGGGCGGCGGTGGCCATGGGCAGCAACGTGTGGATGGTCCTGGCCCGCTCCACCAGCGCCCGGCCGGTGATGGCTGTCGCCTTGACCATCCCGTCCGCTGTGATGGTCCGCACAATTTCATCCCGCATTTGGCTTATGCATCCTTTCTCGCGGCAAAAAAGATCCGATCCTCCCCGGGCACCGGGGGCCGCATCTTCAAATTGCCGTACTGTTTAATGTCCCGAAAGCCGGCCTGACGCAGAAAGGCGGTGAGCTCCTCCGGCGTATAGGCCCGCTCCCGATGCAGCTCGGTCCCCCGCTGCCACTGCCCGGTGGCGGAGTCCAGCTGGAAGATATCCATATAATAGGAGCAGATTCGGCTCCGCCGGGCGTACTCTGCCCGCCAGACGCAGTAGGCGTCCTCCGTCTCGTCCAGAAATACCTGGCCGTCCAGCCCCGCCAGCTTTTCCGGCGTATTCACGTCAAAGAGAAACAGTCCGCCGGGCATGAGAAAGAGGTGGACCCGCTGGAAGGCCTTTTGCAGCTTCTGGGGGCTGGTGACGTAATTGACGCTGTCCAGGCAGCACACGCAGGCGTCAATGGTCCCGTACAGATCCAGCTTCTCCATGCTCTGGCATAAAAACATGGGCGGAATTCCGCCCACGTTTTCGTTTTTTTCCACCGCCGCGGCCAGCATCTCGGGAGACTGGTCCACGCCAATCATCTCATAGCCCCGTTCGGCCAGCTCCCGGGTCAGAGAGCCTGTCCCGCAGGCCAAATCCAGCACGGTTTTCCCCGGCAGGGGGCGGCGGCGGAACTGTTTTTCCACATAATCGGCCCAGGCCGAATAGTCCACATCATAGGTCAGCTCGTCATAGCAGCCGGCCAGAAAATCATAGCTGTTCATTCCTGCTCTTCCTTCAGGCGGGGAATGATCGCTTTGTAGCCTCCCGCGCCATAGTGAAGACAGCGGTTCACGCGGCTGATGGTGGCGCTGGAGGCACCGGTGCGTTCTAAAATTTCGCTGTAAATCAGCCCCTCGTCCAGCAGCATGGCCACATCCATCCGCTGTTCCATTGCTTTCAGCTCAGAAACGGTACATAAATCCTGAAGAAAATGTCGGCACTCCTCTTCGTCCTGCAGGGTCACCATCGCCCGATAGAGGGTATCGCTGGCGGGCTTGTCCAAAAACTTTGACATACAGGGCTCCTTTCTCTTACATCTTTTCTCTTGTCTTCTTTTTGTCAGTAAAAAATTAGGTTGAGGGTACGTTACTTAATATTTTAGCACATTGAAATATGAAAGTAAAGGACTTTCGGGATAATTTTCCATATCTCTGCAGCACCCGTCCCTCTCCCCGCACATAGGATAAACCAGCAAGCTTGGGGGAGGGATTTTCCGTGGAGAAAACAGCGGCCAGGCTCACAGTCCCGCAGGTGGACTGGCAGGAGGAGCGGTGCACGCTGACGCTGGAGGGGGAGCCGGTGCTGGAATACGTTTTGAGCTGGCCTCAGGTGAGCGGGGGCGGGCTGGGCGGCCGCTGGATCAGCCGGTACTACGCCCGGCTTGCCCGGGCCTGGCGGCTGCGGTGGCAGCGGGAGGTATACTGGAAGGCCTGCATCCAGCTTGCAGACCGCCGGGCGGCGGCCCGCCCCTTCACCCCCTGGCAGGCCGAGCTGAAGGGAGAGCTGACCCACCTGGCCGGCGGGCTGCTCAGCCTGCGGCTGGAGGGCGTGGAGATCCGTGGGGACGGCAAACCCTGCCGGGTGCGCTGGGGGGACACCTGGAAGCTGCGGGAGGGGGCCCCCTGCCCTCTGCGGGAGCTGTTTCAGGGGGAGAAGGGCTGGAAGCGCCGGATTCTGACGCACATCTTGCAGCAGGGGAACGCCCGCCGGGCGGCGGGGGACTGCCTGCTGGACCCGGGCTGGGAGCGGCCTGCCCGGAAGAACCTCCCCCAGTGGGACTACTGCCTGAATCAGGAGACGGCGGAGTTTGCCTACCCGCAGTGTGTCATCGCCCCCGCGGCGGAGGGCACCCCTGTGTTCCAGGTGCCCCTGCGCCCGGCTGACGCGGAACATGGGGACCGGCCGGATCCCCTGCAATAGACACAGGAGGGCCTCCCGGGTGCAAACGCTCCCGCGGGAGGCCCTTTTTCTTCTCCGATTTTATACCCGGCTTTTACAGGGTGCGCAGGAAGCGCAGGAACGCCTCCCTGCCCTCCGGCGTGCGCTTATAGACGCCCGCGTGCTCCAGCACCTGGGCAAACACCAGGCCAGTTTCCTTCTGCACAATATCCAGGGCATTTTCCCGGGTGAAGGCATACCGGTCCCGGAAGCCTTCCGCCCAGTCGGCGTGCTTTTCCGTCAGCTCGCTGCTCCGCAGGTCGGCCCCGGTCACCAGGGCGTCCGCCACAGCGGCCAGCTCCTCTTTCAGCCGGGCGGGCAGCACCGCCAGGCCCATCACCTCGATCAGGCCGATGTTCTCCTTTTTGATGTGATGGAGCTGGGCGTGGGGATGGTACAGGCCCAGGGGGTGCTCCGGGGTGGTCAGATTGTTGCGCAGCACCAGATCCAGCTCGTACTTTCCATCCCGCATGCGGGCGATGGGCGTAATGGTATTGTGGGGCACGCCGTCGGTCTCGGCATAGATGACCGCCGCCTCGTCCGTGTAGCCCCGCCAGGCGCACAGCATGTGATCCGCCAGATCGATCAGCCGCTCCGGGTCACGAGAGGCGATGCGCACCACCGACATGGGCCACTTGACAATGCCCGCCTCCACGTCCTCATACCCCGGGAAAACAAAGGGGGTCTCCACCGGGGCCTTCTCCATGGCGAAGGTATACCGCCCGCCCTGGAAGTGGTCGTGGGCCAGGATGGAGCCGCCCACGATGGGCAGATCCGCGTTGGAGCCCACGAAGTAGTGGGGGAACTGGCGGACAAAATCCAGCAGCTTGCCAAAGCAGGCCCGGTCGATCTTCATGGGGGTGTGGACGCTGTTGAGGCAGATGCAGTGCTCGTTGTAGTACACATAGGGGGAATACTGCAGAAACCAGGGGGAACCGTTGATGGTAATGGGGACAATGCGGTGGTTCTGCCGGGCGGGGTGGTTGACCCGGCCGGCATACCCCTCGTTCTCGGCGCACAGCTGGCACCGGGGATAATTGGAGGCGGGCAGGTTCCGGGCGGCCGCAATGGCCTTGGGGTCCTTCTCCGGCTTGGAGAGATTGATGGTAATGTCCAGCTCGCCGTACTCGGTCCGGGCCTTCCACTGCATATCCCTGGCAATCCGGTCCCGGCGGATATAGTTGGTATCCTGGCTGAACTTGTAGTACCAGTCGGTGGCCTTTTGGGGGTCCTCCTCATACAGGGCCTGGAACTTTGCAGTCACCTGAGCGGGCCGGGGGGTGAGCCGCCCCATCAGCTCGGTGTCAAAGAGGTCCCGGTAGACCACGGAGTTCTCCGTCAGCACGCCCCGGGCAAAGGCGTCGTCCAGCAGCTCCTCCAGAACGGGGGCCAGCTGGATCTCTCCCCACTCCTCCCCCGGGTCGGTATAGCTGTCCAGCTTCAGCGCATCCAAAATGGTATTGACAGCCCAGGTGTACTCACACGGTTCAATCAGGCCGGTGCGCAGGGCATAGGCCGCCAGCTTGGACACAGCGGCGTCGATCATGACAAATCACCTCGTTTACAGGGTTATCTCATTCCGCAAAGCCGTTGGGGTGGCTCTTGTGCCAGGCCCAGGCGGAGGAGACGATGGTCTCCAGGTCGTCA
>JAHYYS010000010.1 GCA_019424865.1 bacterium | reverse complement strand
ATACTCGTTCCCTCCGCTGCTCCTCCTCTCCCACGAAAACCACAGTTTCCCTTGGACCCCAGGGAAACCGTGGTTTTTGTGGGGGCCCAGGAAAAAGTCGGACTGTCTTTCGTGAGAGGTGTCATTTCCGACGTACACGCCGCCGGAAATGACGGATTCAATTTTATTCCTGCGGCTGCGGCCGCAGGAACTCCCTGCGGGAGGGCTTTTTCGACAAGCTGGGGCAGGGCCTCCGGCGCATACGCGCCGGAGGCCCTGCCTTTGAGAAAAGAAGAGAGAGAAAAGGAAAACGCTTAAACCTCGAACATCAAATCGCCGTATGTGGGGACGGGCCAGATGTCCTTGTCCACCAGCAGCTCCAGCTCGTCAATGGGGTAGCGCAGTGCGTCCATGGCGGGCACCACGGCCTCGTGGTAGGCGACGGCCATCTCCTGGACGCTGTCAATGGCATCCACCCGATCCATCAGAGGCTTGAGCTGCTCCAGCGCCGTGGAGGCGTCGGACAGGTAATCGCTGACCTTTTTCAGCAGCTTGCGCTGGACGGACAGGTCGGTCTCAGGACAGACCGAGGAGACAGAGGAAATGGACTGGGCCAGCCGGGTGGTGTAGGTGATGGCGGCGGGGATATAGTGCTTGGCGGCCATGTGAATCATGGTGTTGGCCTCGATTTTGATGACTTTGGCATAGGTCTCGTACATGATTTCGGCCCGGGCCTCCAGCTCGGACTTGCTGTAAATGCCAAAGCGGGTGTACAGCTCCACCGCCTTGGGCGTGGTCAGGGCGGACACGGCGTCCACCATAGAGGGCAGGTTGGGCAGCCCGCGGCGGGCGGCCTCCGCAATCCACTCGTCGGAGTAGCCGTTTCCGTTGAAAATGATGCGCTGGTGCTGGGTCATCATATCGTGAATCAGCTTGGTGCAGGCCTCCTGGAAGTTGTCCGCCTGTTCCAGTATGTCGGCTGCCTGGCACATGGCCTGGGCCACAATGGCGTTGAGGGTGATGTTGGCCTCGGCAATGGAGTCGGAGGAGCCCACCATGCGGAACTCGAACTTGTTGCCCGTAAAGGCGAAGGGGGAGGTGCGGTTGCGGTCGGTGGCGTCTTTGTTGAGCACCGGGACGGTGGACACGCCGGAGTCCAGCTTGCCGGTGGTCAGCAGCTTGATGGAGTCGGCATTGGAGACAATCTGATTGACCACATTGTCCAGCTGGTCGCCCAAAAAGATGGAGATAATGGCGGGAGGAGCCTCCTGTGCGCCCAGGCGGTGCTCGTTGCCCACGCAGGAGGCGGAGGCGCGCAGCAGGTCGGCGTGCTCGTCCACTGCCTTCATGATGCAGGAGAGCACCAGCAGGAACTGGAGGTTCTCGTTGGGGGTGTCCCCGGGATCCAGAAGATTTTCGCCGGTGTCGGTGCCGATGGACCAGTTGTTGTGCTTGCCCGAGCCGTTGACGCCGGCAAAGGGCTTTTCGTGGAGCAGGCACACCAGGCCGTGCTTGGTGGCCACCCGCTTCATGGTCTCCATGGTCAGCTGGTTTTGATCCACCGCCAGGTTGCAGGTGGTGTAAATGGGGGCCAGCTCATGCTGGGCGGGGGCTACCTCGTTGTGCTGGGTGGTGGCGGGGATGCCCAGCTTCCACAGCTCCTGGTTCAGATCGGACATGAAGGCGCCCACCCGCTCCCGGATGACGCCGAAATACTGGTCGTCCAACTCCTGCCCCTTGGGGGCGGGGGCGCCGAAGAGGGTGCGGCCGGTGTAAATCAGATCCCGGCGCTTGAGGTATTTCTCCCGGTCCACCAGGAAATACTCCTGCTCCGGGCCCACAAAGGGAACAACCTTCTGGGCCTCGTTGTTGCCGAACAGGCGCAGAATGCGCAGGGCCTGGGTGCTGATGGCCTCCATGGAGCGCAGCAGGGGAGTTTTCTTGTCCAGCGCCTCGCCGGTATAGGAGACGAAAATGGTGGGGATGCACAAAATGGTGCCGCAGGACATCTCCTTGACAAAGGCGGGGGAGGTCATATCCCAGGCGGTGTAGCCCCGGGCGTAGTGGGTGGAGCGCAGGCCGCCGGAGGGGAAGGAGGAGGCGTCGGGCTCGCCCATAATCAGCTGCTTGCCGGTGAGCTGAAGCAGTATCTTGTTGTCCTGGGGCTGAGTCAGGAAGGAGTCGTGCTTTTCGGCGGTGACGCCGGTAAGGGGCTGGAACCAGTGGGTGTAGTGGGTGGCACCCTTTTCCACGGCCCAATCCTTCATGGCGTTGGCGACAATGTCGGCGGTGGCCATGCTGATATTGCCGCCGTGCTCCATCACGTCCACGACCTCGGCATAGACCTTTTTGGGAAGCCGCTCCCGCATCACGGACATGCTGAATACATCGGAGCCAAAGATCTCTAAGATGTTGGCGCGCATACTTTTCAACCCTTTCCTATCTTTGTGTGCCGGAAACAACTGCCGGAACAAAAAAGAAGACAAAAACGCCCTGGCGGACATCCTTGTCTCACAACTGCCGTCCCCTCCCCGACTGTCTCTACAGTCCAGACAGGACAAACACGCTTTTACGATATTTACAATATCGCATCCCAGTCCAATTTGCAAGGCTGAATTCTCACTAAACTTTTTCCGGCGTTTTTTGTCACTTTGTAAAAATATAACCAAGGAGGAAAAGCGGGGGAACGGGGCGGCGGCGGAAAGCACTTGACAGGGCGGTGAGAACATGTAATACTGGCCCTGTTATATCAGCGGTCCGCGCCCGGCCGGGCGCGGCGGGAAAGGGGCGCGTCTCACCATGGGCTACACCAAAGAGGACATCATCCGCATGGTGGCGGAGGAGGAAATTGAATTTATCCGCATGCAGTTTGTGGATATCTTTGGGCAACTGAAAAACGTGACCATTACGGCCGCCCAGGTGGAGCGGGCGGTGAACAATCAGATTATGTTTGACGGATCCTCCATCGAGGGGTTCACCCGCGTCAACGAGTCGGACCAGTGCCTGTATCCCGACCTGGACAGCTTCTGCATTTTTCCCTGGCGCTCGGCCCAGGGAAAGGTGGCCCGGCTGATCTGCGACATCTACAACCCGGACGGCACCCCCTTTGTGGGGGATCCCCGGGGCGTGCTGCGGCGGGTGCTGCGGCGGTGCAGGGATATGGGGTTTGATACCTTCAACATCGGCCCGGAGCTGGAATTTTTCCTCTTTGAGACCGACGAGCAGGGGCGGGCCACCGTCACCACCCGGGACAGGGCCGGCTATTTCGACCTGGGGCCCCTGGACCACGGGGATTCCACCCGCCGGGAGATCTGCATGCACCTGGAGGAGATGGGCTTTGAAATTGAGGCCAGCCACCATGAGGGGGCCATAGGGCAGCACGAGATTGACTTCCGCTATGTGGACGCCCTGGACGGCGCGGACAAGATTATGACCATGCGCCTGGCGGTGAAGACCCTGGCCCAGAAAAACGGCCTGCACGCCACCTTTATGCCCAAGCCCGTGTACGGGGTGGCCGGATCGGGGATGCACCTGAACATGTCCCTGTTCCGGAATGGAAAAAATGTCTTTGCCGACGAGGGGGGAGAGAAGGGCCTGTCCCGGACCGCCTATGCCTTCATTGCCGGACTTCTGGCCCACGCCGACGGCTTTACGGCGCTGACCAATCCGCTGGTCAACTCCTACAAGCGTCTGAGTGCCGGCTATGAGGCCCCGCGCCACAAGGCCTGGTCGGCGTCCAACCGCTCCACGCTGATCCGGATTCCCGCCATCCGCGGCCAGGCGACGCGGGTGGAGCTCCGCAGCCCAGATCCCGCCTGCAACCCCTATCTGGCGGTGGCGGCCTGTCTGGCGGCGGGGCTGGACGGCATCGCCCGGGATCTGACGCCGCCCCCGGATATCTCCGACAACCTCTACGACCTGGACGACGGCGACCTGTCCGCCCGCAACATCAGTCCCCTGCCGGAGACGCTGAAGGAGGCGCTGGAGGCGATGCAGCGGGACGCGCTGGTGATGGATGTATTGGGCTCCCATGTGGCGGAGCACTATATCCGGGGCAAGCTGAAGGAGTGGAACGAGTATCAGTCCCGGGTGTCCAACTGGGAGCTGGAAAAATATCTGGTGATCTACTGATCCACCGGAGAATGCGGCGGCGGAGAGGAGGGAGGAGCCCTGGATACCATCATTGTCGCCTTTGAAAACACCGCCCAGAGCCAGCGCTTCGGCGCCCTGATGGAGCGCGAGGGGGTGGCCAGGTGCCTGACCTGCCACGCGGGGGACCAGGTGCGCCGCCTGCTGAGCAAGCAGCGGATCTACTGCGTGGTGTGCTCCCCCCGCCTGACAGACGGGCCGGCGGAGTGGCTGTATGAGGATCTGCCGCCCTACTGCTCCCTGCTGCTGGTGGGCCCCCAGCACCTGCTGGATACCTGCGGCAGCCAGGACGTATTTAAGCTGCCCACCCCCATCCGGCGGGAGGAGGCCGTGTCCACGGTCCGGCTGCTGCTGCAGTTTGGGCGGCGGCTGGAGCGCCTGGTCCGGCCCGGCCGCAGCGAGGGGGAGCAGCAGTGGGTGGACCGGGCCAAGCGCCTGATGATGGCGCGCAAGGGGATATCGGAAGAGGAGGCCCACCGCCTGCTCCAGAAGCGGAGCATGGATGCCGGAATACGTCTGGTCCAGGCCGCAAAACAGGTGGTGGAGGAGCTGGAAGAGAAAAAATAGACGCGGATTTCAGGAGAGACTGTTGAAAGATCTCTCGCGCAGGAATAAAATGAAATCCAGTCATTTCCAAGGACATGTGCCTGGGAAATGACACCTCTCACGAAATTTTGGGCGACAATTTCCCAAGAAATCGAGCCTGAAATTTCGTGCGGCCTACTCGAAAAAGTGGCTTGTCAATTTCTATCAATTGACAAGCCACTTTTTCGACAGTCTCAAGCGCCGCAGGCCGAACCCGGCCTGCGGCGCTTTTCCTTCAACAGGGGCTGGGCAGAGGAGAACACCGGCTCAGCCCGGTCCTTTTTCCCGAGCTTGCACCGCAGGCTTAATGCCATGACCTGTATTGTGTTTCAACCCGCGCTCCCACCCCGGGGAGCGCCAAATAGCACCATAGAGCCATATTCGTGGCGTAATTTCAACCCACACTCCGCCGTACAGGGCGTGACGTGTACAATCTGCCCAGCCGCCAATTTTGATTCTAGCATATGGAATAGGGGAATAAAAGGGGATATTTTCGCGCCGCCTGTTTTGCCGGCGGAATGTTTCCCGCCTTCTCTGCGTAGGCTCCTCTAAGGCTGAAACTGAGAGGAGCGGTGTGCAATGCGCTTTACCAAAATGGAGGGGCTGGGGAACGACTATGTGTATCTAAACTGCCTGGAGGGGGAGCCGGAGGATCTGCCCAATCTGGCGGTCCGGCTGTCCGACCGACATTTCGGCGTGGGGGCGGACGGTCTGATCTGCATCAAACCGGGCCGGACGGGGGATTTTTCCATGGAGATGTACAACGCCGACGGCTCCCGGGGAAAGATGTGCGGCAACGGCATCCGGTGCGTGGGGAAATATGTCTATGAGAAGGGGCTGACCCGCAAGCGGTGCCTGACCATTGATACGGACGCCGGCCCCCGGGCCCTGGAGCTGTACTGCCGGCTGGGGCGGGTGGAGCGGGTGACAGTGGATATGGGGCCGGCGGAGGTGGAGGCGCCCGTCACCCTGCGGGCGGGCCGGGAGGCATATCGCGCGGTGCCGGTGCGGGTGGGCAATCCCCACGGCGTCATTTTCTGTGAAGATCCGGAGCAGATCAGGCTGGAGGAGGTGGGGCCGCTGCTGGAGCGCGCCCCGGTTTTTCCGGACCGGGCCAATGTGGAGTTTGCCGCCGCGGAGGGACCGGAGCTGCTGCGGGTGCGGGTGTGGGAGCGGGGGAGCGGCATCACCCTGGCCTGCGGCACCGGAGCCTGCGCGGTGTTCGCCGCGGCGCGGCAGGCGGGGCGGTGCGGAGACCGGGCGGCGGTGCGGCTGCCCGGGGGCGTGCTGGCCCTGGAGCAGCGCGGCGGCTCCATCTGGATGGCCGGTCCGGCCCGCACCGTGTTTGAGGGGGAGCTGGAGGAGAGGACGTCCGGCGGGTGAAATTCCCCGCCGGGGTGAAATTAGACGTTGACAACCGGGAAAGCATAGGGGATAATAAAATCCAGAAAGGCAGGGAGAAACTATTTCCCCACAAAGGAGCTGTGAACTGTGGTTAAAATCAATGAAAATTACCTGAAGCTGCCGGGCAGCTATCTTTTCTCAGAGGTGGCGCGCCGCATCAGCGCCTATACTGCCGCCCACCCCGGAACCTCCATTACCAAGCTGTCCATCGGCGACGTGACGCGCCCCCTGGTTCCCGCCGTGGTGGAGGCCATGCACCGGGCGGTGGACGAAATGGGGACCTTTGAGGGGTTCCACGGCTATGGCCCGGAGCAGGGCTATCCCTTCCTGCGGGAGGCCATCGCCCAGCACGACTATAAGGCCCGGGGCATGGACATCAAGCCCGAGGAGATCTTTGTCTCCGACGGGGCCAAAAGCGACTGCGGCAACATCGGCGATATTTTCGGCGTGGACAATGTGGTGGCGGTGTGCGATCCGGTGTATCCCGTCTATGTGGACACCAACGCCATGGCCGGCCGGGCCGGGGATTATCAGGAGGAGCTGGGCCGCTGGAACCGGCTGATCTATATGCCCTGCGTGGAGAGCAACGGCTTTGCCCCCGAGCCGCCCAAGGAGAAGGCGGACCTGATTTACCTGTGCTTCCCCAACAACCCCACCGGGGCGGTGGCCACCCGGGAGCAGCTGAAGATGTGGGTGGACTATGCCAATGCCAACGGCAGCGTGATCCTGTTTGACTCGGCCTATGAGGCCTTTATTTCCCGGGAAGATATCCCCCATTCCATCTTTGAAATCGAGGGGGCCAGAACCTGCGCCATCGAGTTCCGCTCCTTCTCCAAAACCGCCGGCTTTACCGGCAACCGCTGCGCCTACACCGTGGTGCCCATGGAGTTGGAGCGGGGCGGGGCGAAGCTGAACACCATGTGGAACCGCCGCCAGACCACCAAGTTCAACGGGGTCCCCTATATTGTGCAGCGCGGCGCCGCCGCCATCTACACGCCCGAGGGGCGCGCCCAGATCCGGGAGAACATCGCCTATTATCAGAACAATGCCAAAGTCATCCGGGAGGGCCTGACCGCCGCCGGCCTGACCTGCTTCGGCGGGGTGGATGCCCCCTATATCTGGCTGAAGACCCCGGACGGCATGGGCTCCTGGGACTTTTTTGACCTGGTGCTGGATAAGGCCAATGTGGCCACCACGCCCGGCGCCGGCTTCGGTCCCAGCGGGGAGGGCTATATCCGCCTGACCGCCTTCGGCGATGCCGAGGCCACCCGAAAGGCTGTGGAACGGATCAAGGCCGTGATGTAAGCGAGGCTGAGAGCGCAAAAAAATTGAGGGCCGCTTTTACCGGGCGGCCCTCAATTTTTTTCTTTACTCCGGGGGTGGAATTGCGTATAATAAAGACCGCATCGCAGAGAGAAAGGAGGACCTTGGGCCTGACCCAACAAAAAGCGCCAGTGCCCGGTGTTCCGCAGGCGGCCTGCCGCCCGGACGCCGGGACGACGAGGTGAGGGGAGTATCGAAGAGTTCGGCGGGTGCCCCTCCGCATTGCTCCGGATGCGTACGCGGCCTACAAATATGCGGGCGACCGCAAAACAGAAGGGCCGCGGCCGGGGAACGAGGTACAAATGGCTGCGAGTTTGTCCTCTTGAGCTTTCAATTCAGGAGGAAAATTGAAACCATGTGCGGAATTGTAGGATTTGTAGGCCGGGAGCAGGCGGCGCCCATCCTGCTGGATGGGCTGTCCCGACTGGAGTACCGGGGGTATGACTCGGCCGGCGTGGCGGTCTATTCTGACAAGGAAAAACACTTGTCAGTGTATAAGGCCAAGGGCCGGCTTCAGGTGCTGTCCGATATGCTGCAGGGCGGCGCGTCGGTGGACGGCACGGCGGGCATCGGACACACCCGCTGGGCCACCCATGGCGCCCCCAGTGACGTGAATTCCCACCCACAGGTCAGCCAGAGCGGGCGGATTGCAGTGGTACATAACGGGATCATTGAAAATTACGCCGAGCTCAAAGCATTTCTTATTGACAAGGGAGTTAACTTTACATCTGAAACAGACACGGAGGTCGTGGCCCAGCTGATTGAATACTTCTACGAGGGGGACATTCTGGCCGCCGTGGGCCGGGTGCTCCACCGGATTCAGGGGGCCTACGCCCTGGGCATCCTGTGCGCGGACACTCCGGATCAGCTGATTGCCGTGCGCAAGGACAGCCCGCTGATTCTGGGCTACGGCGACGGCTTCAGCTTTCTGGCCAGCGACGTCACCGCCATCATCAAGTATACCCGGCAGGTGGGGTACATGGAGGACGGCGAGGTGGCGGTGCTCACCCGGGACGGCATCCAGTGCTATAACCACCTGATGCAGCCGGTGGACAAGGAAATTGTCCAGGTGGACTGGGAAATTGACGCGGCGGAAAAGGGCGGCTATGAGCACTTCATGTTCAAGGAGATCATGGAGCAGCCCGAGGCGCTGCGCCGGTGCATTTCCCCCCGCATCCGGGACGGCGAGGTGTATTTCGAGGACCTGACCCTGACGGAGGCGTACATCCGGGACATCCGGAAAATTTATATTGTGGCCTGCGGCTCCAGCTACCATGTGGGCATGGTGGGGAAATACAATCTGGAGCGGCTGACCCGCATCCCGGTGGAGGTGGCCCTGGCCTCGGAGTTCCGGTATATGGATCCCATCGTGGATGAGCGCACCCTGGTGGTGGTCATCAGCCAGTCGGGAGAGACGCTGGACACCCTGGCCGCCCTGCGGGAGGCCAGGCGGCTGGGGGGGCGGATCCTGTCCATTGTCAACGTGGTGGGCAGCACCATTGCCCGGGAGTCGGATGAAGTGCTGTACACCTGGGCCGGGCCTGAGATCGCAGTGGCCACCACCAAGGCCTATTCCACCCAGATGGCGGTGGTGGATCTGCTGGCTCTCTTCTTTGCCAAGGTGCGGGGGACGGCGGACCCGGCGGACTGCCGGGCGGCCCTGGAGGAGATGCAGCTGCTGCCCGGCAAGATGGAGCAGGTGCTGGCGGACCGGGAACATATCCAGTATTTCGCCTCCCAGTACTTCAACCACAACTCGGTGTTCTACATTGGCCGGAACCTGGACTACGCCCTGGGGCTGGAGGGCTCCCTGAAGCTGAAGGAGATCTCCTATATCCACTCCGAGGCCTATGCCTCCGGCGAGCTGAAGCACGGCACCATCAGCCTGATTGAGGACGGCACCCTGGTGGTGGCGCTGGGCACCTATGGCCGGCTGTTTGAAAAGGCTATGAGCAATGTGGTGGAGGTGAAATCCCGGGGGGCCGACGTGCTGGCCCTGACCACAGAGAGCCGCCGGGAGGAGATGGCGAAGACCGCCAGCGCGGTCATGACCATTCCGGATACCCACGAGTTGCTGCTGCCCTCTCTGGGGGTGGTGCCGCTGCAGCTGTTTGCCTACTATGTGGCCCTGATGCGGGGCTGCGACATTGATAAGCCGCGGAACCTGGCGAAGAGCGTGACGGTGGAATAAGAGAATTTCATGACATGAAAAAATGGGGGGGCTGTGAGCTTTGGCTCACAGCCCCCCCATTTTTAGGAAAGGTCAGGGAATCGCGCTTCCGGACATTATGTACCGGACTTCTGCTCGCCCTTGAGCCAGGCGTCCTCCACATAGTCCTTCTTTTTCAGCCAGTCCTCATAGCTGGCGCGCACGGACTCCCACACGGACAGCCAGTCCACCTCGCTCAGCTCCTGCTCAGCGTGGAACAGATCGTCATAGAAAGCCTGCATCCTGTCCTCGGGGGTGCTGGCATACTCCTCATAGAAAGAATCCATATAGGCGCCGAAGCGGGGATCCTTCATCTCCTCCGGCCCGGTGAGAGCGGCCTTGAACTCCTCGCGGGTCCAGGGCTTGTCCTGATGCAGGGCGTTGGGGGTGATGCTGATCCACTTGGAGAGGTTGTTCAGGTTTTCCTGAAAGCTGGCCCGGCCCTCTTCCGTTTTCAGCAGGGGAAGTACCTCTTCAATCAGCTTGTAAAAGGCCTCTTCCATCTTGCCGCTGACTTTATAATCCATCGTTGCTTCTTCCATTGCTGTGGTCCTCCTGTTTTTTAAAATTTGAGCCGTCTGTCCTGCGGCGGGGAAATCTCCCTCCGGGTGAACATATGGAAAACAGAAGACAGACGGACAACAGGTGCTTTGTATATTATAGCCCATTTGCTGCCGGCGCGTCAATGGGGGCGCTGTACAAAATTCTAAGGAAAGGACGCAGAACAGAGATAGGATAGGATAAACTGGAAATTTTGACTGGAAAAAGCGGGCTAAAAGACATTGACAAAAGATGGCTGTTCCATCTCCGCCAGCAGGGCCATCAGAGTCATCAGATCGGCGTTGGCGGCGGCATACTGGTCCATCTCCTCCAGATCCAGATACTGAAATACGGCCTGAAAGGCGCGCAGAATCTGGTCAGTATCCCCGTGGCGGAGGGTCGTATGGAGATAGGCGTGACAGGCCTGCCAGCGCTGGTAGGCCTGACTGGTAAGCCGCCGCGCCTCGGGCCAGCTGTCCGTCTGGGCCAGCTGGCCGGCCTGCTCCAGAAGCTGGTTCATCTCACGGGTGAGGCTGCCGAGGTACCAGGCGTTGCACAGACAGCCGCCCAGTATGGCCAGCAGCAGGGCGGCCGCAATCCAAAGGCGCTTCATCGCTTTGAGCCCCTTTCTTCGACGCAGTTTTCTTTGCGGGCCAGATAGATGCCGTTAGACTGGTCCACAATCAGCAGGAATACCCCCTGGATATCGGGGCATTTGCGCTGCTTCAGCTGCCGCTCCAGCCAGACCCGATCCCGTCCCAGGGCCTTCAGGTTGTGTTCCAGCAGCCGGCCGTCGCTGATGACAACCAGGGGCAGGCCGCCCTCCTGGGGACAGATGCCCAGCTGCTGGGCGGTGGGGGGCTTCTGGTTGGCATAGGGCAGAACGGAGAGCTGGCCGTTGGTTTCCAAAATTGCGTATTGGACGGTGGCGAGGTCCGTGTACCCCTTGGCCCGCAGCTCTTCCAGCAGCTCGTCCACCGTCAGGCGGTTGCGGCGCATCTCCTTTTGATCCACCAGGCCGTTCCGGACGACAACGCTGGGCCGTCCGCACATCAGGGCGCGGAACCGGATGCTCTTCATGGTCAGCACGGAGAGGATCATGGTCAGGGACAGCAAAGTCAAAATGGGGATGACGCCGGTGAGCAGAGGGATGCCGTAATCCTGCATGGGCACGGAGGCCAGGTCGGCAATGATCAGGGAGAGCACCAGCTCAGAGGGCTCCAGTTCTCCCACCTGGCGCTTTCCCATCAGCCGGATTCCGGCAATAATCAGAAGATAGAGGATGATGGTGCGGACAAAACCGGTAAACACGGCGGCACCTCCCACAAAATAGAATTGAGCTTTCCCGCCTGCTTTAGGCTTTCCCTCCCGCGCCCGGATTATCCGCGGAATGGAACAGATCAAACCGGACTGCAGCAGGTTTTTTCCGGGAATCCCTTGACCTGGACTGCGGAAACTGGCATAATACTGTGTTAGAAATGAACGGGACGGTCCTTGGCCGCCCAACAGACAAGTTAAGGATTGGAATGGTGAAGATGCAGTACGTCAGTACAAGAAATGCCGGGGTGAACTACTCCGCCTCCCAGGCCATCGCCCAGGGGCTGGCCCAGGACGGCGGACTGCTGACCCCCTTCTACATCCCCAGGCTTCCGGGAAAGGCGCTGGAGGAGCTGGGGGCGATGGCCTATCCCCACCGTGCCGTGTATGTGATGAAGCAGTTCCTGGAGGAGTTTTCCGTCAAGGAGCTGACCGATTACGCCAACGCGGCCTATGGCCCGCAGAAATTTGACACCCCCGCCGTGGCCCCGGTGCGCACCCTGGATGGAACCACCCACTGCCTGGAGCTGTGGCACGGCCCCACCTGCGCGTTTAAGGACATGGCCCTGCAGATGCTGCCCCACCTGCTCACCGCCGCCCTGGAGAAGACGGAGGAGAGCAAGACGGCCTGCATCCTGGTGGCCACCTCCGGCGACACGGGGAAGGGGGCCCTGGAGGGCTTTAAGGACGTGCCCCGCACCCGGATCCTGGTCTTTTACCCCAAGGACGGGGTCTCCCAAGTGCAGGAGCTGCAGATGGTCACCCAGGAGGGGGCCAACGTGGGGGTTGCCGCGGTGTACGGCAACTTTGACGACGCCCAGACCGGGGTCAAGCGGCTGTTCTCCGACGAGAAGCTGCGCCGGGAGCTGGCAGAAAAGGGCTTTTTCTTCTCCTCGGCCAACTCCATCAACTGGGGCCGGGTGCTGCCGCAGATTGTATACTATATCTCCGCCTACTGCGACCTGCTGCGGGACGGCCAGATTCAGCCGGGGCAGACCATCAACGTCTGTGTGCCCACGGGCAACTTCGGCAATATCCTGGCCGGCTACTACGCCCGGGAGATGGGGGCGCCCATCGGCAGACTGATCTGCGCCTCCAACAGCAACAATGTGCTCACCGACTTTATCCGCACCGGTACCTATGACCGCAACCGCACCTTCCACAACACCATTTCCCCGTCCATGGACATCCTGATCTCCTCCAATCTGGAGCGGCTGCTCTTCTCCCTGACCCAGGATGTGGACGAGGTGAAGGGGTATATGGCCCAGCTGGCCGCCTCCGGCCGCTATCGGGTGGTCGAGCGGGTCCAGAGCAAGCTGCAGAAGCTGTTCTGCGGCTACTGCTGCGACGACGGGGAGACCAAGCAGGTGATCCGCCGGGTCTATGACAAACATGGCTATCTGGTGGATCCCCACACCGCCGTGGCCTTCTCCGCGTTGGAGCAGTACCGCGCCGAGACCGGGGATGACACGCCCTGCGTGGTGGTGTCCACCGCCAGCCCCTTTAAATTCTGTGACAGCGTGCTCCAGGCCCTGGGCGAGACCCAGGTGGCCCAGGGGCTGGACGCCCTGGACCAGCTGACCGCGAAAACCGGCCTCCCCGCCCCGGCCCCGCTGGCCTCACTGCGGGATAAGCCCGTCCGCTTCACCCAGGCGGTGGAGAAGGATCACATGGTGGACGCGGTGCTGTCCATGCTGAAGTGAACCGATGGCCCTGTACGCCATTGGGGATACCCACCTGTCCTTTGGCAGTGACAAGCCCATGGACGTGTTCGGCGGCGGCTGGACCGGCTATGTGGAGAAGCTGCGCCAGGGCTTTTCGGAAGTGGGCGCGCAGGACACCGTGGTGCTGTGCGGCGACCTGTCCTGGGGGATGAGCCTGGAACAGGCCCGGGAGGATTTCGCCTTTCTGGACGCGCTGCCCGGGAAAAAGCTGCTGATGAAGGGAAACCACGACTACTGGTGGACCACGGCGGCCAAAATGAACCAGTTTTTCCAGGCCAACGGCTTTTCCAGCCTCCGGCTGCTGCACAACAACTGTCACTTTTATGGGGACGTGGCCCTGTGCGGCACCCGGGGCTGGTTCTATGAGGAGGACCGGGGGCAGCACAGCGCCAAGATCTTTAATCGGGAGCTGATCCGCCTGGAGGCCTCGCTGAAGGCGGGGGGAGAGAGGGAAAAATACTGCTTTCTCCACTATCCGCCGCTGTATCAGGGCTACCGGTGCCAGGAGATTCTTGACCTGCTGGAGCGGTACGGCGTGACCCGCTGCTTTTACGGCCACCTCCACGGCGGAAGCCATCGCCTGGCGGTCACGGGCCGGCAGGGAAAGGTGGAATATCAGCTGATTGCGGCGGATTATTTGGGGTTTCGACCGCTGAAGCTGCTGGATTAGCGAAAAATTCATGGAATTTTCTTAAAATTAGTCTGGTCAAACTGCGATATATCTGTTAGAATATCGTGGCGAAAGTAAAAAGGCGTCTGGCCGCGCCGAACCGGCAGGCGGCTTGGCGCCCACAGGAGGAAGTTGACAAATGAAGGTCACCAGCGTTGAGAAGAAAGAAAAAAGCACGGTCGAGCTGACCATCCAGGTGGACGCCGACGAGTTTGAGGCCGCTGTTCAGAAGGCCTATCTGAAAAACCGGAAGAGCATCAATGTCCCCGGCTTCCGCAAGGGAAAGGCCCCCCGGAAGATTATCGAGGGGATGTACGGCGCCGGCGTGTTCTATGAAGACGCCATCAACGACGTCTATCCCGGCGCCTATGAGCAGGCCGTGAAGGAGCAGGGCCTGGATGACGTGGGCTACCCCAAGATGGAGATCGTGGAGGTGGGCAAGGACGGCTTCACCTTCAAGGCGCTGGTTTCCGTCCGGCCGGAGGTCAAGCTGGGCGCCTATAAGGGCATCACTGCTCCCAAGGACGAGGTCAAGGTCACCGAGGACGACATTGATGACGAGATGAAGCCCTATGTGGAGCGCGCCACCCGCCTGGTCAGCGTCCAGCGCGAGGCCCAGCTGGATGACACCGTGATCATCGACTTTGAGGGCTTTGACAACGGCACCCCCTTCGAGGGCGGCAAGGGCGAGAACTATGAGCTGAAGCTGGGCTCCGGTACCTTCGTCCCGGGCTTTGAGACCCAGATTGTGGGCATGAAGGCCGGGGAGGAGAAGGATCTGGACATCACCTTCCCTGAGGAGTACCACCCCGATCTGGCTGGCAAGGCCGTGGTGTTCCACGTGAAGGTCAAGGAGGTTAAGGAGCCCCAGGCCCCCGAGGTGGACGACGAGTTTGCCAAGGACGTGTCCGAGTTTGAGACACTGGCGGACTTCCGCAAGGATCTGGGCGAGAAGCTGCTCCAGCGCCGTCAGAAGCAGGCGGACAGCGTGTTCGAGAATGAGGTCATGAATCAGCTCATCGAGGGGATGGAGTGCGAGGTTCCCGACGGCATGGTGGACGTTCAGGCTGACAAGCTGATGGAGGACTACGCCATGCAGCTGCAGAGCCAGGGCATCTCCATGGACGACTACATGAAGATGATGGGCTCCAATATCGAGGTGCTGCGCGCCTCCGCCCGTCCTGCCGCCCTGCGTCAGGTGCAGATGGAGCTGGCGCTCACCGCGGTGGCTGACGCCGAGGACCTGCAGGTCAGCGATGAAGAGGTGGAGGCCGAGGTGAACCGTCTGGCTGAGCAGTACAAGCTGCCTGCCGAGCAGGTGAAGGCCGCCGTGCCCCAGGAGGATCTGCGTCGGGAGCTGCGCCTGAAGAAGGCCAACCGGCTGGTGCTGGATGCCGCTCAGGTAGGCGAGGCCCCCAAGAAGGAAGAGGCCGAGGCCGAGGAAAAGCCCAAGAAGACCTCCCGGAAGAAGAAGACCGAGGAGGGCGGCGAAGAGGCCCCCGCCGAGAAGCCCAAGCGCACCCGCAAGAAGAAAGCTGACGAGGCTGAGGAGCCCAAGGCAGAGTAAACCGCATTTACGTCCCGGGGCGGCCCCGTCGGCCGCCCCGGGCGTGCTGTCATTAGCCGGCCTGCGGGCCGAAGGTCCCGGGCGGGGCGGGAGATTGTGAACAAGCGGTAAATTTTTGGATTCAGCCTCCTTTTTTTCAAATTGGGGGTTGATTTTTTAAGTGGGGCGACGTATGATTTGAATCGGGGTTTGGCACTCTGTGGTGAAGAGTGCTAAAACCGGGGGCCGGTACCGGCTCAAAACGGAATCATCTTCCGGAAAGCGGGGCATACTTTGGTATCACCGCCTGAAAAAAGGAGTTAATTGTTATGAGTTTAGTTCCCTATGTAGTAGAGCAGACCAACCGGGGCGAGCGATCCTATGACATCTTCTCCCGCCTGCTCAACGACCGCATTATCATGCTCTCGGAGGAAGTTAATGATACCACCGCCTCTCTGGTGGTGGCCCAGCTGCTGTATCTGGAGGCTCAGGACCCGGACAAGGATATCCAGTTCTACATCAACAGCCCCGGCGGTTCGGTCACGGCTGGCATGGCCATTTACGACACCATGCAGTATGTTAAATGCGACGTGTCTACCATCTGCATCGGCCTGGCCGCCTCCATGGGCGCCTTCCTGCTGGCCGCGGGGGCCAAGGGCAAGCGGCTGGCCCTGCCCAACGCGGAGATTATGATCCACCAGCCCTCCGCCGGCACCCAGGGACAGATCACCGACATGGCCATCCACCTGAAGCGGCTGGAGATCGTCAAGCAGCGGATGAACCGTATTCTGGCGGAAAATACGGGCAGGCCCATTGAGGTGGTTACCGCCGACTGCGAGCGGGACAATTTCATGACCGCCCAGGAGGCCATGGAGTACGGCCTGATTGACCGGGTCATTGACCACCGCTGATTTTTTCCGGCATGTTTCCCCCGGAGCCCCTATGTAATTGAGTATTGAGGTGTATCCATGACAAGAGAAGACGAGGAAAAGACTGTCTGCTGCTCCTTCTGCGGCAAGCATCAGGATCAGGTCAGAAGAATCATCGCCGGCCCCAATGTCTTTATCTGCAACGAGTGTGTCGAGCTGTGCATGGGCATTCTGGAGGCCAACCAGGATCTGGGCCCGATTGACCTGGAGGAGCGGACCAATTCCCTGCCCACTCCGCGGGAGATCCACGCGGTGCTGGATCAGTATGTCATCGGCCAGGAGAAGGCCAAGATGGCCCTGTCCGTTGCGGTGTATAACCACTATAAGCGCATCTGCTTCGGCGGGAACGAGGACGTGGAGCTGCAGAAGAGCAACATTCTGCTGATGGGCCCCACCGGCTGCGGCAAGACTCTGTTTGCCCAGACGCTGGCCCGGGTGCTGGATGTCCCCTTCGCCATTGCCGACGCCACCACCCTGACAGAGGCCGGCTATGTGGGCGATGACGTGGAAAATATTCTGCTGCGTCTGGTTCAGGCAGCTGACTACGACGTGGAGCTGGCGGAGCGGGGCATTATCTATATTGATGAGATGGATAAGATTGCCCGGAAGAGCGAGAATACTTCCATCACCCGGGACGTGTCCGGTGAAGGGGTTCAGCAGGCCCTGCTGAAAATTCTGGAGGGTACCGTGGCCAATGTGCCCCCTCAGGGCGGGCGCAAGCACCCCCACCAGGAATTTATCCAGATTGATACCAAAAACATTCTGTTCATCTGCGGCGGCGCTTTCGACGGCATCGATAAGATTATCGAGCACCGCCTGGATAAGCGTTCCATCGGCTTCGGAGCGGAGATCCAGAGCAAGAAGGAGCGCAATGTGGGCGAGCTGATGAAGGAGATTCAGCCCCAGGACCTGCTGAAGTTCGGCATTATTCCCGAACTGGTGGGCCGGCTGCCTGTGATTACGACGCTGGAGTCCCTGGACCGGGAGCAGATGGTGCAGATTCTGACAGAGCCCAAAAACGCCCTGGTGAAGCAGTATCGAAAACTGATGTCTTACGATAATGTGGATCTGGAGTTTGACCAGGAGGCTTTGGAGGCCGTGGCGGACAAGGCGGTGGAGCGGGGCATCGGGGCCCGCGGTCTGCGGGCGGTGCTGGAGGAGGTCATGAATCAGGTGATGTATGACGTGCCCTCCGATCCGGCCATTGCCAAGGTGCGGATCACTGCGCCCTGCGTCACGGAGGGCGCGGCTCCCCGGCTGGAGCGGGATGAAACCCGGAGATCCCGCCGGAAAATCGGAAGGGCGGCGCCCCGGCCCCAGCACGGCGGACTGCCGGACGCCCACGCGGGCTGACGCGCCGCCTGACGGCAGAAAGTAAAATATGGAGCGCCCCGCGGACCCCCATACAGCGGCGGGCCGCGGGGCGCTCTGGCATGGATCCTCTGAGAGGAAGTGAACAACGATGAGCAAAGAAGTAAAGCAGCAGGAAGAACAGAACACTGTGATGCCGGCCATTGCCCTGCGGGGCCTGACCGTGTTTCCCCACGTGCTGATCCATTTTGAAGTGTCCCGGGAGCTGTCCGTCAAGGCTTTGGAGCAGGCCATGACAGCGGGCAGCCCGGTATTTCTGGTGGGGCAGCGGGATATCTCCGTGGAGTCCCCCCGGGAGCAGGATCTCTATCAGGTGGGCACCATCGCCAACATCCGGCAGATTCTGCGGATGCCGGGCGACAATGTGCGCGTGATGGTGGAGGGCCAGACCCGGGGCAGCATGGTGAAGCTGATCAGCAGCGATCCCTGGCTGGAGGCAGAGGTCCGGGAGATCCCGGAGGAGATCCCCGGCCGGGCCACGGCCCGGACCGAGGCGCTGATGCGCGCCACCTACGAGCTGTTTCAGCACTATGCGGAGCTTGCCCCCAAGCTTTCCCCGGATCTGCTGATCCATGTGCTGGCCAGCCAGGAGCCGGGCCATATCGCCGACTATATCGCCCAGAATATTCCCATGCGCAACAGCGACAAGCAGGCCATCCTGGAGGAGCTGCGGCCGGTGCGCCGGCTGGAGAAGCTCCACCGCCTGCTGGAGCGGGAGGTGGAGATCCTCTCCCTGGACAGCGAGATTCAGACCCGGGCCCGGGAGCAGATGTCCGACCACCAGCGGGACTACTATCTGCGCGAGCAGCTCAAGGCCATCCAGAACGAGCTGGGCGAGGGAGAGGACGGCGGCGAGATCGAGGAGTACCGCCAGAAGATCGCCCAGGCCAAGCTCCCGGATCCGGTTCGGGAGAAGCTGAACAAGGAGGTGGGGCGGCTGGCCAAGCAGCCCTTCGGCTCCTCCGAGTCCACGGTCCTGCGCAGCTATCTGGACGTCTGTCTGGAGCTGCCCTGGGGCAAGACCACAAAGGAAAAGGTAAGCGTGGACGCGGTGCGGAAGGTGCTGGACCAGGACCACTACGGCCTGGAGAAGGTGAAGGAGCGCATCCTGGAGTTTGTGGCCGTCAAGCAGCTTGCCCCCGAACTGAAGGGGCAGGTGCTGTGCCTGGTGGGCCCCCCCGGCGTGGGCAAGACCTCCATCGCCATGTCCATGGCCAGGGCCATGAACCGGAAGCTGGCCCGGATCTCTCTGGGCGGCGTCAGCGACGAGGCGGAGATCCGCGGACACCGCAAGACCTATGTGGGGGCCATGCCCGGCCGCATTATCACGGCCATTACCCAGGCGGGCAGCTGCAACCCCCTGATTTTGCTGGACGAGATTGACAAGCTGGGCCACGACCACCGGGGGGATCCGGCCTCCGCCCTGCTGGAGGTGCTGGACGTGGAACAGAATTCCACCTTCCGGGACAACTTTTTGGAGATCCCCTTCGACCTGTCCCAGGTGCTGTTCATCACCACCGCCAACACCACCGATACCATCCCACGGCCCCTGCTGGACCGGATGGAGATCATCGAGCTGTCCAGCTATACCGACGAGGAGAAGCTGCAGATTGCCAAGCGCCACCTGCTGCCCAAGGAGCTCAAGCGCCACGGCCTGACGGCCCGGCAGCTGAAGCTCTCGGACGACGCCATCCGGGAGCTGATTTCTGCCTACACCCGGGAGTCCGGCGTGCGTGTGCTGGAGCGGCAGCTGGCCGCCCTGTGCCGGAAAGCGGCCATGCGGGTGGTGTCGGGGGATGTAAAATCCGTTCGGATTACGGAAAAGGAGCTGCACGACTATCTGGGGGCGCCCCGGTACTATCCCGAGCGGCAGGCCCTGGAGGAGCGCGTGGGCGTGGTGAACGGCCTGGCCTGGACCTCGGTGGGCGGGGAGCTGCTGGAGGTGGAGGTCAACGTGGTGCCCGGATCGGGCCGGGTGGAGCTGACGGGCAACCTGGGCGACGTGATGAAGGAGTCGGCCCACGCGGCTCTGAGCTATATCCGCAGCCAGGCAGACCGGCTGAACATCCCCGGCGCCTTTTATAAGGAAAAAGATATCCACGTCCACTTCCCGGAGGGAGCGGTGCCCAAGGACGGCCCCTCCGCCGGCATTGCCATTACCACCGCTATGGTGTCCGCCCTCACCGGCGCGCCGGTCAAACGGGGCATCGCCATGACCGGCGAGGTGACGCTGCGGGGGCGGGTGCTGCCCATCGGCGGCCTGAAGGAGAAGACCATGGCCGCCTTCCGCAACGGTATCCGCACCGTGATTATCCCGGCCGACAATGAGAAGGACCTGGAGGAGATTGACCAGACGGTCCACAAGGCACTGCAGTTCATCCTGGTGGAGCGGGCGGATCAGGTGCTGTCGGCGGCGCTGCTGCCGGCTTCCACCGAGGTGGAGGAGGGGGCGGGTCCCTCTGCCTCTCCGGCGGAGGAGGCCCAGACGCCGCCCATGCTCCCTGGAAGGGGACGCCCCGCGGCGCCCAGACTGCGCCAATAGAGAGGAGGAGACCACATGCCGGTCAACCTGCAGCGGACAGAATTTGTGCGCTCCGCAGTTTCACCCAAGGATTTTTTCTATGATGGGCTGCCCCAGGTGGCGTTTGCCGGGCGATCCAACGTGGGCAAATCCTCCGTTATCAACCGGCTGCTGGGCCGGAAGAACTTTGCCCGGGTTGGGGCCATGCCCGGAAAGACCATCCACATCAACTATTTCAAGGTGGATGGGGCCTTCTACCTGGTGGACCTGCCCGGCTATGGCTACGCAAAGGTTTCCAAGGGGGAGCGGGACCGCTGGGGAAAGCTGATGGAGGACTATTTTGCCCGTCCGGAGCTGATCACCCTGGGGGTGCTCATTGTGGACGCCCGCCACCGCCCCACGGCGGACGACTGCACCATGGCCGACTGGTTCCGGCAGGCGGGCCGGCCCTTTGTGGTGGCGGCCAACAAGCTGGATAAGCTGAAGAAAAGCGAGGTTGAGCCCAATCTGCTCCAGGTTCGGGAGACGCTGGACCTGGGGCAGGAGGTGCAGGTGGTCCCCATGTCGGCGGAGAAGGGGGACGGGCGGGACGCGCTGCTGTCCATTCTCTTTTCCGCCCTTGACTTGGCATAGAAATGAATAAAAAATCGTCCTTTTGAACAAAAATAGGGCGAAAGCCTGATTTTACCGATTAAAAGATTGGTTATTTGGAAATTTACCTTGCATTTGATGCACCGCGGGTGTATGATAAAAATCGAGAGCAAAGCCGTCGGCCCCTGTTTTCTCACAAGATACAGGGGCCGTCGGGTTTTGTCGTGTGTCTGCGGCGTCAGACACAGCAGATAGATTGTGCTTAGGGAGGGCGAAACATGCTGCGCGGTCTCCCCGCCGTGGCGGGAGCGGCCGGCAGGAAATCAAGAGAAAGCGAATCCTGTTTCCAGCGATTGCAGTAGTAGGGAGGTCGAAATCTGAATGAGCAAATTTCTCAAGCGCTCCGCCCTGGGAGCGCAGGTTCCGCATGAGAAGCGGACTTCCAGCCTTGAGACAGCAGTGATGCCCCTGCCGTCCAGGATTGTGCTGCCCATGGGGCAGCATATCGGCGCCCCGGCGTCCCCGGTGGTGGCCAAGGGCGATCAGGTGTATGTGGGCACCGTGGTGGGCAAGGCGGGGGGCTTTGTCTCCTCTGACATCCACTCCGGCGTGTCTGGCACGGTGGACAGCATTATTACCACCGTTGCCGCCAACGGGGCGCCCCAGACCGCCGTGGTGATTATTCCCGACGGAGAGCAGAAGGTGGACCCGTCCATTGCGCCCCCGCAGGTCACCGATCTGAAGTCCTTCCAGGATGCGGTGCGCGCCAGCGGCCTGGTCGGTCTGGGTGGCGCGGGCTTCCCCACGGCGGTGAAGCTGGCCCCCAAGAACCTGGACGAGATTGACACGCTGATCATCAACGGCGCCGAGTGCGAGCCCTATATCACCTCGGACAACCGCTGCATGATGGAGGACACCCATTTTATCCTCAGCGGCATCAAGGCGGTTATGAAGTACTTAGAGATTCCCAAGTGCATCATCGGCATCGAGGGGAACAAGCCCGACGCCATTGCCAAGATGAAGGATGCCATTGATGTGCCCGGCATTGAGGTAAAGACCCTGCCCTGCAGCTACCCCCAGGGCGCGGAGAAAGTGCTCATTGAGAACTGTACCGGCCGGGAGGTGCCCTTCCCCGGCCTGCCCGCCGACGTGGGGGTCATCGTGATGAATGTCACCTCCACCGCCTTTGTGGGCAAGTACCTGGAGACCGGCATGCCTCTGGTGACCAAGCGCCTGACGGTGGACGGCGATATTGTCAAGGAGCCCAAGAATGTGGAAGTGATCATCGGCACCTCTGTGCAGGAGCTGCTGGACTTCTGCGGCGGCCTGACGGAGGAGCCGGGCAAGGTGCTCTACGGCGGCCCCATGATGGGCACCTGCCTCGCCGACCTGTCCCAGCCCGTGCTGAAGAACAACAACGCGGTGCTGGCCTTCTCCAAGAAGTGGGCCCACATCCCCAAGAGCACCAACTGCATCCACTGCGGGCGCTGCACCAACGCCTGCCCTCTGGGCCTGTCCGCCAAGGAGATTGTCCAGGCCTATAACGCCGGCAATGTGGAGCTGCTGCAGGAGCTCAACGCCGATCTGTGCATGAGCTGCGGCACCTGCTCCTTTGTCTGCCCCGCCAAGCGGCCGCTGGCCCCCTCCATTGCTCTGGCGAAGATTATGATGAAGAATGGAGGCAAGAAGTAATGGCCAACAAATTGATTGTCACCGCTGCGCCCCACATTACCAGTGCGGACAGCACCCAGAAGATTATGCAGCGGGTGTGTCTGGCTTTGTGCCCCACCCTGATTGCGTCCGTTCTGATTTTTGGGATTGACGCCCTGATCCTCACCGCGGTTACGGTTGCGGCCTGCGTGTTCTTCGAGTGGGCCTACTGCAGGCTGGTCCACCGGGAGGTCCCCGTCGGCGACTTCTCCGCCGTGGTCACCGGCATGCTGCTGGCCTTCAACATGCCCGCCTCGCTCCCCTGGTGGATGGCACTGGTGGGCGCGTTTATCGCCATCGTGGTGGTCAAGCAGCTCTTCGGCGGCCTGGGCTATAACATTGCCAACCCCGCCATTGTGGGCCGTATCGCCATGGCCATGGGCTTTGCCGGGGCCATGTCCACCTATCCCCATCCCGAAAGCGGGATTGACGCGCTTGCCTCCGCCACCCCTCTGGCCGTGGCCGGCCAGCTGGGCCCGGACAGCTATGCCACCCTGCTGCTGGGCACCCACGGCGGCGTGCTGGGTGAGACCTGCGCCATCACCATTCTGGCGGGCGGCCTGTATCTGATCTGGACCAAGGTCATCAGCCCCGTCATCCCCGTGACCTATCTGGCCACGGTGGCGGTGCTGAGTCTGGCAGCGGGACAGGATCCCATCGTACAGCTGCTGTCCGGCGGCCTGATGCTGGGCGCCTTCTTTATGGCGACCGACTATGTCACCTCTCCCACCACCCGGAAGGGAAAGCTGATCTTCGGCATCGGCCTGGGCATCATCACCTGCGGCATTCGGTTCCTGGGCACTATGGCAGAGGGCGTCTCCTTCTCCATCCTGATGATGAACTTCCTTGTCCCCTATATCGAGGTTCTCACCCGTCAGGATCGCCTGGGCATCGCCAAGGCCAAGAAGCACAAGGAGGGCGCCGGGAAATGAACAACTGGAATCGTATTGGAAAGCCCATTGTGGTGCTTGCATTGATCTGTGTGGTGGTAACCGGAGCCCTGGCCGTCACCAACGAGGTGACCGCTCCCATTATCCAGGCGGCCACCGCTGCTGCTGAGAACGCTGCCCGCTTCAAGGTTCTGCCGGATGCGGACGACTTTACCGCTGTGGATGGTGTGTCTGTGGAAAATGTCGCCTCTGTGTACACCGCCAACAATGGCGCCGGCGCTGTTGTCACCGCTTCCGCGCGGGGCTACGGCGGCGACGTGACGGTGATGGTGGGCTTTCATGCCGACGGGACTATCCAGGCCATTACCGTGACCAACCACAAGGAGACCCAGGGCATCGGAAGCAACGTGGTGGACAGCGCGGAGTATCTGGCCCAGTATGCCGGCCTTCCGGCTCAGCCCCTGACACTGGGCGTGGACGTGGATGCCTATACCGGCGCCACCCGCTCCAGCAACGCGGTGATCGAGGCGGTCAACGCCGCCATCGCCGCCTACAACCAGATTCCTTGAAAGGCGGTGTACCGAGATGAGCAATCATAAGAAATGGAATGTGTTTGCCAACGGCATTTTGAATGAGAACCCCGTGCTGGTGCTGGTGCTGGGCACCTGTCCCACCCTGGCCACCTCTACCATGGCCTCCAACGGCATCGGCATGGGCCTGGCGGCAACCTTTGTGCTGGTGTGCTCCAACATCGTAATCTCCGCCCTGCGAAAGGTCATTCCCAACCAGGTGCGGATTCCCTGCTATATCACCGTCATCGCCGGCTTTGTGTCGGTGGTGCAGATGCTGGTCAAGGCCTTTGTCCCCGCCCTGGATACGGCTCTGGGCGTGTACCTGCCCCTGATCGTGGTCAACTGCATCATTCTGGGCCGGGCGGAGATGTTCGCCTCCAAGAACGGCATTGTGGATTCCGCTCTGGACGGCCTGGGCATGGGCATCGGCTTTATGCTCACCCTGACCATCATGGGCTCCATCCGGGAGATCCTGGGCTCCGGCACCTGGATGGCGGGGCTGGACGGCCTGTTCCCCTTCCTGCCCGAGGGCTTTGCCATTCAGGTTCTGCCCGAGTCTGTTGACCCCTTCACCATTATGACCAGCGCCCCCGGCGGCTTCTTTGTCTTTGGTGTGATGATGGCGGCTGCCACCTGGCTGACCACCCGCCCCAAGAAGGGGAAGACCTCTGTCCCTGCTGAGGCTGCGGAAGGAGGGAACGCGTAATGTCTGAGTATTCCGTTCAGCTTGCCGTTATCTTCTTCTCCATGATTCTGGTGGACAACTACGTGCTGGTTCAGTTTTTGGGCATCTGCCCCTTCCTGGGGGTGTCCAAGCGGCTGGACAGCGCCGTGGGTATGTCCCTGGCCGTCACCTTCGTCATGGTGCTGGCCACTGCGGCCACCTGGCCCATTCAGACCTTCCTGCTGACCCCCGCCAACGCGGACGGTACCTTGAAGTGGGATCTGGGCTATCTGCAGACCATTGTGTTTATCCTGATTATCGCCATTCTGGTGCAGCTGCTGGAGAGCATCCTGAAAAAGTACATCCCCGCCCTGTACAAGGCTCTGGGCGTATACCTGCCCCTGATCACCACCAACTGCACCATTTTGGGCGTTACCGTGCTGAACATTGACAACGGCTATGACTTTATGGAGAGCATTGTCTGTGCCGCCGGCGCCGGCATTGGCTATCTGGTGGCCATGGTGCTGTTTTCCGGCGTGCGCCGCCGGGTGGAGGCGGCTATGCCCCCCAAGTGCTTCCGGGACCTGCCCATTACCCTGGTGGCTGCGGCAATGGTGTCCCTGTCCTTTATGGGCTTCGGCGGCATCGTCGAGAACATTTTCGGCGTCTGACAGGAGGGGGAAGAAGTCGCTATGGTACTGAATGTTGATATGATCGTAATGGCGGTGATCCTGGTTACAGTGATCGGGATTATCGGCGCGGTAATTCTGGTGGCCGCCTCCATCTTTATGTATGTGCCGGTGGATGAGCGGGTGGAGCAGATTACCGGTGTGCTGGCGGGCGCCAACTGCGGTGCCTGCGGCTGCGCCGGCTGCGCCGACTATGCCAAGAGCATCGTGGAAGATGGCAACGCCATTAACAAATGTACTCCGGGCGGAGCAAAGACGGCCGCGGCCATTGCAGAAATCATGGGCGTGGAGGCCGGAAGCGTCACCCCTATGAAGGCGGTGGTGGCCTGCTCCGGCACCTGCGAGAAGACCTCCAAGCGCTATCAGTTTGAGGGAATTCAGAGCTGCCAGGCCGTAAAAGGGCTGTACGGCGGCGACGGCATGTGCCAGTATGGCTGCCTGGGCTACGGGGACTGTACCCGGGCCTGTATGTTTGACGCCATCCATATTGCGGACGGCATCGCCAAGGTGGACCGGGCCAAGTGTACCGGCTGCGGCGCCTGCGCCGCCGCCTGCCCCAACCACGTGATCTCCATTGTGCCCGAGCACAAGCGCAAGCCCGTGGTCCTGTGTCAGAACCAGGACAAGGGGGCCCAGACCCGGAAGGCCTGCACCGCCGGCTGTATCGGCTGCATGAAGTGCGCCAAGGCCTGCCCCAAGGAGGCCATCACGGTGGAGAACAATCTGGCCCGCATCGACCAGGAGAAGTGCGTGGGCTGTCAGCTGTGCGTGAAGGAGTGCCCGGTGGGCATTATCCACGTGCCTGCCAACGAGTAAGCGCCCTGTATCAGAAGAACTGCAAAAGCAGCCGCCCGGGAGGGCGGCTGCTTGAGACTGTCGAAAAAGTGGCTTGTCAATTGATAAAAATTGACAAGCCACTTTTTCGAGTAGGCCGCACGAAATTTCAGGCTCGATTTCTTGGGAAATTGTCGCCCGAAATTTCGTGAGAGGTGTCATTTCCCAGGCACATGTCCTTGGAAATGACTGGATTTCATTTTATTCCGCCGTCTGCGGACGGCGGAACTCCTTGCAGGAGGGCTTTTTTGACACGCTGAAGCAGCCGCCCGGGAGGGCGGCTGCTTTTGTATATTGTTATAGAGAGGGACAAAGCTCAGAGCGGGTGTCCGCACTGGGGGAATAAGCGGAGCTGCCCGAGATTGTGCAGGACAATTGACAAAGGGAGGGGAATGAGATATAGTAAAAATGCAATAAAATAAGAAAAAGAGGACGGAAATTATGGTGCAAACAGAACAAAGAATGCTGGCCGGCAGAAAGCTGAAACTGATGTGGACGGGCTACACTGCAATACTGGTTTCCTTGCTGCTCCTCCTTCTCTGTCTGGTGCTGGCGCTGCTGTCGATTGACAAAGCTCTTCTGAATATGTCGTACGGCGGGAGTATGTTTCTGATGTTTCTCGTGCTGATGGGCTCGCTGGCGTCACTGGTAGGTGTCGTCCTGCATTTGGTGGGACTGTATGGCCTGCGGCCGATTCGAAAGGAGTACCGTACGGCCTTCCTGTGTTTGGTGATTGCACTGGTGCTGTCGCCGCTGTCAGAGCTGACCGCAGAGGGGTCCGCGGCTTTCCGTCTGCTGTATCTGGGCCGTACAGTACTGAATCTGATAGCTATCTGGTTCACGCTTCAGGGCACAAACGGGCTGATGGAGGCGGTGGGAAGGGGAGACGTATCGGCGCGCGGCCGGCTCGTCTGGATTCTGAGCTGGACGGAAACGGTGTTGACTATCCTGCTGGAAATGCTTCCGCTGGGGGCAGTGCTGGAGAATATGGGTCTCGGACTGGTGCTGCTTCTGTCTCTGCTTTACAGCCTTGCGAGTTTAGTTTTCTACTGGAACTACCTGAAGAGAGCGTCGGACGCCCTGCTCGCTGCATCGGAGCTGTAGGAGAGCCGGAGGTGGCAGAGTTCAGCCGGGCGGGCCGCGTCCGGTGGGGCGGCTGTTCTTGTCCTATTTACTGAACAGCCATCCCATGATATCCGGATCCTGGGCGAACAGGCTGCCGCCCCCGTGCTGACTGGGGGCGCCGCCGGAGCGGAAGTAGTCCGCATCCTTGATATCCAGAACCAGAAGCTGGCTGATTTCCTCCTGGGAGAGGCCCTGCTGTTCATACAGCTGGCGCAGCTGCTCATAGGCTTCCCGGGTGGGCTGGGCGCCGTAGTACTCATCGCTTTCGCCCACAACCAGATAGACCGGCGTGCGGCTGTCTGCCACCGGCTGATAGTCCCCGTCCCACTGGGAACTGCAATGGAGGTAGGCGGTGAACAGAACGGGCCGCTTGCCTAGGGCGCGGGACATGGTTTCCCCTCCGCCGGAGTAGCCGTTGGCATAGACCTGATCGGGATCAATGTTGTAATGGGTCAGAAAATATTCCACCAGTGCGATGGTCTGGTCGGCGGAGGTGTCGCCCCAATCGCTGAGCTGGGGAGCCACCACAATCATTTTGTCGTTGTAGCGCTGCGCCTCAAATCCGAAGGCCTCCTGCAGGTTGGCGCCCACGCCCTGAAAATAGAGACCCTCATACCCCGGCAGCGTAAAAAACACGGCGTAAGGCTCGCTGCCGTCATAGCTGTCCGGAATGAAAACGTTATAGTGGATATCCCTGTGTTCCGGCGAATGGAGGACGTTGTCCAGAACAAATCCCCGATCGGTCCTGGTGCCGGGGGTGACAGAGGAGCCATCGTCCACAGGCGGGGCGGAGGACGCCGGCCCGGAGGCAGGGGGCGCCGCGCTTCCGCAGGCGGCCAGACTCAGCTCCATGGAGAGGGCCAGCAGAAGGGAGAGAACTTTGGAAAGGGAGAGCATACAATCCTACCTTCTTTCTGTATGGAACCATTGTAGCCGGTCTGACGCTTCGGCGGAAGTTCCAAAAAGTTGAGCGGCGTAAACTGCGGGGTATAAACTGCCCGGCGGGGAGGTTGCATTTTTCGGCGAAAGCGGATATAATAGCTTCCAGATCAACGCGGCGCGGACGGACCGCGCCTCCGCCGGCGGATGGGTCCGGCGGGAAAGGAGGAACCGCTTTGGCGAAGCAGACGGACGCTGTGCGCCGGGAGGGAGAGCAGGAGGAACCCCGCCTGCCGGGACAGGATTTGTTTGAATGGCTGCAGATGATTATGGGCTGCGTGCTGGTGGCAGTGGTGCTGTTTAACGGCTTTATCCGCCTGACCAGGGTGGATGGGCATTCCATGGATAACACGCTGAACGACGGTGAGATGATGCTGGTGTGGTCCCTGGGCTACGAGCCGCAGCAGGGGGACATCGTGGTGCTGAACAAAACGATTTCTCCCACGCTGGGGGGCAAGGCCATTGTCAAGCGGGTCATTGCCACCGGCGGCCAGACCGTGGATATCGATTATGATACGGGAACCGTCTATGTGGACGGGGAGGCCCTGGACGAGCCCTATATCAAAGAGACCATGTACCGTCCGGGCTACCCCACCATGCAGGAGACCCATTGGGAGGTTCCGGAGGGCTCCATCTTTGTCATGGGGGATAACCGCAACGGATCCACCGACAGCCGGGACAGCGGCGTGGGCTGTGTGGACGAGGGCTACCTTCTGGGCAAGGTGGTTCTGGGCCTGTGGCCCCCCAGCCGGTTCGGCCTTTTGTAAGGCGAACCGCCGCCCAGGTTCCAAAATTCAAAAACGGAGGCCGTAGGGCCTCCGTTCAGCGTGTCAAAAAAGCCCTCCTGCAAGGAGTTCCGCCGTCCGTAGACGGCGGAATAAAATGAAATCCAGTCATTTCCAAGGACATGTGCCTGGGAAATGACACCTCTCACGAAATTTTGGGCGACAATTTCGCAAGAAATCGAGCCTGAAATTTCGTGCGGCCTACTCGAAAAAGTGGCTTGTCAATTTCTATCAATTGACAAGCCACTTTTTCGACAGTCTCAACGGAGGCCGTACGGCCTCCGTTTTCGCACCCTGTGCTGTTTGAACCCCGGGCGGCATAGGGATTAATGGCCGTCATGGCCCCGGCGTGCGGAAGAGAGGATCCGAACGGATCCCCTTTGGACAAGTCAAAGCAGCAAAATAAAACCGCCGCAGCAGATTGCTGCGGCGGTTTGTTGGGACTTAGTAGTACTTTTTGCGGTTCTTGCGGGCGGCCTCGGACTTCTTGCGGCGCTTGACGCTGGGGCTCTCGTAATGCTCACGCTTACGGACCTCGGCCAGCACACCGGACTTGGCACAGCTGCGCTTAAAGCGCTTCAGCGCGCTCTCCAGAGACTCGTTTTCTCTTACACGGATTTCCGACATTTATATTTCCCTCCCTCCGGCGCGGCGGGGCGTCCCCCGTCCACGAAAGGGCCATGTTTATGGCTTTAACAGTGATATTATATTCAATTTTGAAATTGATGTCAAGAGGCGATTTGTGAACGGGGTGTAAACCTTCCAAAAGCGGCTTACAGAACGCCGGCCAGCACCAGGGCGAAGAGGACAAAGGTGACCATCAGGGCCAGGGAGAACAGCAGAAAGCCCGCGCTGAACTTTTTACCCTGGCTGCTCTGAGAGGGAGGAACCACGCCGGCCTTGCGCAGGGCGGCCACCACAGGCGCATAGAGCAGCAGGGTGGCTGCCATATTCATGCCGCCCTTGGCCAGATTAAAGGGGAGGAAAACCGGCAGAAGCATGGCGGCAATGGCCTCGCGGGGCTGTCCCATATAGAAGGGGGTGACCAGATAGTTCCACAGCAGCATCACGCCGACCAGACACACCACGCCGCAGGCCAGTCCCAGCACAGCGCCCTTCTTGGTGTGCATCTTTTTGTAGAGGAAGGAGGCGGTGCAGCAGAAGGAGCAGGTGGCCAGGGCGTTCATCAGAAAGCCCCAAAGGAAGGTATCGCTGATGGTGATCATCTCAATAAAGGCCACCAGGATGGAGATAATGGCGGCCATCATGGGGCCGAAGGTGAACCCGCCGATGCAGATGACCACGTCCTTGAAATCAAAGTCCAGGAACATCACGCTGGGCATGCTCTTGGACAGCAGCATCACCACATAGGCGATGGCGGTGAGCATGGCGATGCTCACCATAGTTTTGGTGTCCATTCTGGAGCGGGCGGAGGTCCGAATCATCGGAGCGCCGGGGGCCGCCTGGGCCAGGGCAGAGGCGCCCTGGGGAATGGGTGCGGCCGCGGGCCGCGCTTGATTGACAGTGGGCTGAGACATAAAAAAACAACTCCTTATTCTTGTTTGGACCCCCTGAAAAGCCCCATGCCTTCCAGGTGTCAAAACAATCAAAGGAGGTGCGCACACACGCAAAAATTGCGTGTAAATTGTTTTACACACATCTTCTTCCATCCGGACTGTAACCGTTGGTCCCGGAGTTGCACCGAGTCAGCGGACCTGTTTCCAGGCCCGGTCGCGGACTGTACCGCCAGTGGGGAATTTCACCCCGCCCTGAAGACATTGGATTCAGTTGTCCGGACCTTATTATATACCGGACGGACACAGAATGCAAGCAGAATTTTTCGCCCTCCGCCAGACCGCCGGCGCGGGGCACTCTACTGGCTGACGCGGTAGTGCCCGATGATGTCGTCCCGGTCCTCCAGAATGTCCTCCTCATAGGACGGCTGAAAGGGGCCGCTGTGGTGGATGACATAGGCCACGCCGCTGTCGCTGCGCTTGTCAGAGACGATGCCGATATGGCGTTCAAACACTACGATGTCGCCTCCCTGCCACTGGCTGATGTCGTGGACGTCGGTGGTGAGCGGGATGGCGTGCCGGGAAAAATAGACGGCCAGATTGCCCACCCGGCGAAAGTCGATGTTGGCGTCCGGGGTCTGGATGTCATAGGCCTGGGGGGCCGCGGCGATGTCCGCCCGGACCAGCTCCTTCAGGTCGTATCCTGCGCTGAGCAGGGCGCGGGCCACCACATCGGTGCACACGCCATATTGATCGTCGGGGTAGCCGGAGGCGTAGTATTTGCTTTGATAGACGGGGCGGGTGGCAATATAGTCCCGCGCCCCCTGAAGAATATCCGTCTGGTCGTCAATGCCGTCCCCGTCCATGTCCACCTGACTGTGGAGATCGGCTATCTGAAAGTCGGCGTTTTCCTTGGCCCGGACCGGGGCACTGCTGGTGCCCAGAAGGAGATAGCGGAAATGAAACAGTGTACCCGCCAGAAGCGCGGCGGCAATAAGCCCCGCCGCTGCGGCAGCGCGCCTTTTTGTCATGGATGCCAGCCCCTTTCCGGTTTGGGATAGGGCGGGAGGCCCTGCTCTCCCGCGTGTGAGTGCGGCTTTTGCCAAAATCCAGTGTAGCACAGACGGGGGCGCGGTGCAAGCGGAGGGAGGCCGCCGCGCCGGCCTTTCCGGCGGCAGATTTGGAACAATTTGAAAAACTTTGACTTTCCCCCTTTGCAAACGGCAAGAATTATATTAAAATAGGGAGAACAAGAATTGCGAAACAAGCAAAGGAGTGGTTTCATGGAGCAGCCTAAGTTTAAGCGTGTCCTTTTGAAAATCAGCGGAGAGGCTCTGGCGGGCGAGGCGTCCCGGGGCCTGGACTTTCATGTAATTGGTCAGGTGTGCGATGTAGTAAAGCGCTGCGTGGCGCTGGGCGTCCAGGTGGGCGTCGTGGTGGGCGGCGGCAACTTCTGGCGCGGCGTCAAGGATGGCGGCGACCAGATGGAGCGGGTGCGGGCCGACCACATGGGCATGCTGGCCACGGCCATCAATGCCCTGGCCGTGGCCGACGTGCTGGAGCAGAAGGGGGTGCCCGTCCGGGTTCAGACCGCTATTGAGATGCGCTCCGTGGCGGAGCCGTACATCCGCTCCCGGGCCATCCGCCATCTGGAAAAGGGGCGCGTGGTGATTTTTGGCTGCGGAACGGGGAACCCGTTCTTTTCCACCGACACGGCGGCTGTGCTGCGTGCGGCGGAAATTGACGCCGACGTGATTTTGCTGGCCAAGAACATCGACGGCGTGTATTCCGCCGATCCCAAGCTGGACCCGGCGGCGGTGAAGTATGACGCCATCACCTATGACGACGTGCTGGCCCAGCACCTGAAGGTGATGGATTCCACCGCCACCTCCCTGTCCATGGACAACAAGATTCCGGTGCTGCTGTTTGCTCTGAAGGATCCGGAGAATATTTTCCGCGCCGTTATGGGCGAGAAAATCGGCACCATTGTGGGCGGCTGAACCGGAGCGCGCCGCAAGTTTGTAATTGCTGAAATATCAATCAGGCAAGGAAAGGATGTCAGGACCATGAGCCCCGAAATTAAACTGTATGATGAAAAAATGCTCAAGACCATCGAGGTAGTCAAGGCAAACTTTGCCTCCGTCCGGGCCGGCCGGGCCAATGCCGGCGTACTGGATCGCATCACGGTGGAGTACTACGGCACCCCCACCCCCCTGAACCAGGTGGCCGCCATCTCTTCCCCGGATCCCCGCACGCTGATGATTCAGCCCTGGGACGGCACCCTGCTCCGGGCCATTGAAAAGGCCATCCAGACCTCCGACCTGGGCATCAACCCCCAGAACGACGGCCGGGTCATCCGTCTGACCTTCCCCCAGCTCACCGAGGAGCGCCGCAAGGAGCTGACCAAGCAGGTGCGCAAATATGGCGAGGAGGGCAAGGTGGCGGTGCGGAACATCCGCCGGGACGCCATGGACGAGATTAAGAAGAAAACCAAAAAGTCCGAGCTGACCGAGGATGACCAGAAGAATCTGGAGAAGGAGCTTCAGGATCAGACCGACAAGCGCTGCAAGGAGATTGACGAGCTGACCGCCAAAAAGGAAAAGGAACTGATGGCGGTATAATAAAGACAGACAACAAAATGCAGAATGTACCATATACGTCCATTCTGCATTTTGTATGTCATAGCGGGGCCAGGCCGAATGTCGCCGGGTCCCCGCGGCGCAGACAAAGAGTTTTAAAACGTGAGTAGGAGTGTCGGATATGGCTTTTTTCCGGGGCAAAGACAGCCCGCAGACCCAGGTGGATTTCGACCATCTGCCCAGGCATATCGCCATCATTATGGACGGCAACGGCCGGTGGGCAAAAAAGCGCGGCCTGCCCCGGACAGCGGGCCATGCGGCGGGGGCGGAAAATTTCCGCACCATCGCCACCTACTGCAAGGACATCGGACTGGACTATCTGACGGTGTATGCCTTTTCCACTGAGAACTGGAAGCGCCCGGCGGAGGAGGTCTCCGCCATCATGGGCCTGCTGAAGAAGTATCTTCTGGAGGCCATCGGCCGCATGGAGCGGGACCGGGTAAAGATGGAATTTTTCGGAGACCTGTCCCCCCTGACCCCGGAGCTGCGGCAGCTGTGTGAGCGCACACGGGAGATCTCCCGCCACTACGATGGGTGCCAGGTCAACATCTGCCTCAATTACGGCGGGCGGGACGAGCTGCTGCGGGCCGCCCGGGCCTATGCCCAGGACTGCCTGGAGGGAAAGGCCGACCCCAACCATCTGACCCAGGAGCAGTTTGGCGGCTATCTGTTTTCCAGGGGCATACCTGATCCCGATTTGGTGATTCGGCCCAGCGGCGAGCTGAGGCTGTCCAATTTCCTGCTGTGGCAGTCTGCTTATGCGGAATTTTACTTTACCGACGTGCTGTGGCCCGACTTCTCCAAGGAGGAGCTCCACCGGGCCATTGCCTCCTTCCAGGGACGGCAGCGCCGGTACGGAGGTGTCTGATTTGCTGAAGCGGATTCTGGTGGCAGTGGTTCTGGCCCCGCTTTTTTTCGTGGTGCTGTTTTTCCTGGAGCCGGTGGTGCTGGCGGTGCTGATGGCGGCTATCTGCGCGCTTGCTTCCTTTGAGCTGCTGCGGGCTACCAAGGTGCCCCACCACAACGGCATGTATGTTGTCACCGCCCTTTCCGCCGCCGCCATCCCCATTGGGACCTGGCTGGGGCAGGGTGCGTTGACTGTCCGGACAGCAGCCCTGCTGTTGATGGTGGTTGTCTTTTGGGTTGCCATCCGGCTGTATGACCGGGAGCGGGCCGTGCGCTTTGAAGATGTGCTGATCTGCTTTTTTGCCGGCCTGATGATCCCGGAATTCCTTTCTGCCCTGGTGCAGCTCAAGGGGATGGAGCATGGACGCTTTCTGGTGCTGCTGCCGGTCATCTGTGCCTTCCTGACTGACGGGGGGGCCTACTTTGCCGGCGTGTTTTTGGGCAGGCACCGGGGCATTACCCGGGTCAGCCCCAACAAATCCCTGGAGGGATATATCGGAGGCATTCTGGCGGGAGCGGTTTTTCTGCTGATCTACGGCCTGCTGCTGGAGCAGTTTGCGGGACTGGATGTGTCCCTGCCTGTGCTGGCCCTCTATGGCCTGCTGGGCAGTGCGGTGACGGAGCTGGGGGATCTGTCCTTCTCCCTGATCAAGCGCCAGTTTGGCGTGAAGGACTATGGGCACCTGCTGCCCGGCCATGGAGGCATGCTGGATCGCTTTGATTCCATGGTGTTTGCCGCACCCACCCTGCTGCTGCTGGTGAAGCTGCTCCCGCCCTTCTGAGCGACGTTCCGGAGAGAAAACGGGTGCGGAGTTCTTTGCACCTTATGCTTCAAAGGTCTTTTGCTTCTTTTCATTCGGGAAAAGAAGATGAAGGAGAAACACAAAATGAGCAAGCGTATTTCCATTTTAGGTTCCACAGGGTCTATCGGGCGGCAGTCACTGGAGGTGATTGCCGCCTGCGGCATGACTGCGGCCGCCCTGACGGCCCACTCCAACAGCAGGCTGCTGGAGGAGCAGTGCCGGCAGTTTCACCCGGAGACGGCGGTTATGATGGACGAGGGGGCTGCGGCGGACCTGCGCGTCCGCCTGGCCGACACGGATATCCGGGTGCTGTCCGGCATGGATGGCCTGATCGAGGCGGCCACCCTCCCCAGTGCCGACACGGTGTTGACTGCGGTGGTGGGGATGGTGGGCCTGCGGCCCACTCTGGCCGCCATCCAGGCGGGCAAGCGCATCGCCTTTGCCAACAAGGAGACGCTGGTGTGCGCCGGAGAGCTGGTGATGAGGGCGGCCCGGGAGCAGGGTGCGGAAATTCTGCCGGTGGATTCGGAGCACTCGGCCCTGTTTCAATCCCTGGAGGGGTGCCGGGACCGGGGCGAGGTGAAGCGGCTGATCCTCACCTGCTCGGGCGGGCCCTTTTACGGGAAGAAAGCCTCAGAGCTGCAAAATATGACAAGGAAAGAGGCTTTACAGCATCCCAACTGGTCCATGGGGGCCAAGATTACGGTGGATTCGGCCACCCTGATGAACAAGGGCCTGGAATTTATCGAGGCCATGCACCTGTACCACATGCCGCCGGAAAAAATTTCAATTGTCATCCACCGGGAGAGTATCATTCACTCCCTGGTGGAATACTGTGATAATGCCATGATAGCCCAGCTGGGCACGCCGGACATGCGACTGCCCATCCAGTACGCCCTCACCTGGCCCAGCCGGGCGCCCGGGCCCGCCCGTCCCCTGGATCTGTGGGACTGCGGCCCCCTGACCTTCGGACGGCCCGACCTGGAGACCTTCCGCTGTCTGGACCTGGCCCTGAAGGCGGCGCGGCGGGGCGGCACGGCGGGGGCCATCCTCAATGGGGCCAACGAGGCCGCCGTGGCCCTGTTTCTGGCGGACAAAATTGGTTTTCTGGACATTGCCGACCGGGTGGAGGGGGCCATGGAGCAGGTCCCCGTGGTGGAGACGCCCTCTCTGGAGGACGTGCTTCAGGCCGACCAGGCGGCCCGGGAGGCCGTTTGGCACAGTGCGGTATAATTTGGAGGTTCTATGGGCGTTGTCTACATTCTGATTGCCATTTTGATTTTCGGCCTGCTCATTGCCACCCACGAGCTGGGCCATTTCCTCACGGCCAAGCTGCTGGGCGTGCAGGTGAACGAGTTTTCCGTGGGCATGGGCCCGGCCCTGTGGAGCCGTGAGAAGGGGGAGACCCTGTACAGTCTGCGGGCCCTTCCCATCGGCGGCTACTGCGCCATGGAGGGGGAGGACGAGGAGTCGGATAACCCCCGGGCCTTCGGCCGGGCGGCAGGCTGGAAAAAAATCGTTATTCTCTGTGCCGGCGCGGCCATGAATTTTGTCACCGGGCTGGTTATTCTGGCTGTCCTTATGTTCCAGCTGGCTGTGGTGCCCATGCCGGCTGTCGCCAGCTTTACCGAGGGCTATGGCCTGGAGGACTGCGGCCTGCGGGTGGGGGATGTGATCCTGTCAGTAAATGGGCGGAGTACCTTCAGCCTTTATGGCATTGATGTTGCGATGGAGGCCCTGGACCAGGCAGGGGACACCGTGGATTTGGTCATTGTGAGGGGAGAAGAGCGGATTACCCTGGAGAACGTGTCCATGCCCCGGCAGGAGCGGACAGCGGAGGACGGGACCGTCACCAACCTGCGGGGATTGTCCATCGGGCTGGCGGGTTATGAGGCTGGATTTGGTGAGCGCCTGCTGTACGGCTGGTACGGCGCCGCGGACATGGTGAAGATTGTGTGGAGTACCTTGGGCGATCTGATTCAGGGGGCGGTGGGCCTGCGGGATCTGTCTGGGCCGGTGGGCATTGTAGATATGATGACCGACGTGGGCAGCAGTTCGCCTACCGCAGCCGACGCAGTCTGGAACCTGGCCTATCTGGCCGCCCTTATTGCGGTCAACCTGGCGGTGATGAATCTGCTCCCGCTGCCCGCCCTGGACGGGGGACGGGTGTTCTTCCTGCTGCTCAACGGGGTGCTGTACGCCCTGTTCCGCAAAAAGATTGATGCCAAGTACGAGGGGTATGTGCACCTGGCGGGTCTGGCGGCCCTGATGGTGCTGATGCTGGTGGTGACCCTCAGCGATGTGGGCAAACTGTTTGGACTTTAGGGGGAGCGAAAGACCGTGACCAGACAAATTCAGGTGGGCGGTACCGCCATCGGCGGCGGCGCGCCGGTCACCATTCAATCTATGACAAACACCCGCACGGATGACGTGGAGGCCACTCTGGCCCAGATTCGGGCCCTGGCCGCCGCCGGGTGCGACATTGTCCGGGTGGCTGTGCCCGATATGGCCGCCGCCCGGGCGGTGGGGAAAATCAAGGAGGCGTGTCCCCTGCCGCTGGTGGTGGATATCCACTTTGACTACAAGCTGGCCCTGGAGGCGGTGGCCGCCGGGGCGGACAAGGTGCGCATCAACCCCGGCAACATCGGGGGAGAGGACCGGGTGAAGGCGGTGGCCGACGCCTGCCGCCAAAGGGGCGTCCCCATCCGCATCGGAGTGAACGGGGGCTCTCTGGAGAAAAACATCCTGGCCAAATACGGCCGGGTATGCCCGGAGGCCATGGTGGAATCCGCCTTCGGCCATATCCGGCTGCTGAACAAGTTTGACTTTGATGACATCTGCGTGTCCCTGAAGTCCTCCAGCGTGCCTATCACCATGAAAGCCTATCAGCTGATGAGTCAGGAAAGTGATTATCCTTTACATATCGGCGTTACCGAGGCGGGCACAGTCCGCATGGGGACGCTGAAATCCGCGGTGGGCATCGGGGGGCTGCTGGCCCTGGGCATCGGGGACACCATGCGGGTGTCCCTGTCCGCCGACCCGGTGGAAGAGGTGTACGCCGCCCGGGACATTTTGAAGGCCGCCGGAATCCGGCGGGAGGGGGCCGAACTGGTGTCCTGTCCCACCTGCGGCCGCACCCGCATCGACCTGATCGCCCTGGCCAACCAGGTGGAGAAGCGGCTGAAAACCGTGGACAAGCCCATTACGGTGGCCGTCATGGGCTGCGTGGTCAACGGCCCCGGCGAGGCCTCCGCCGCCGACTGCGGCATCGCCGGCGGCGTGGGGGAGGGCCTGCTGTTCAAAAAGGGACAGATCGTTAAAAAGGTCCCCCAGGACCAGCTGGTGGACGAGCTGTTCGCCCTCATCGACACGCTGTAAGGAGGGCCGTATGGCAGTCTGGAGTGCCCGCCTGGCGGGGGACGGGCGGTCCCATACCTTCCTGAAGCGGGTTTTTGCCGCCCTGGAGGGGCGGCAGCTGAACTTCGACTTCCTGCTGCTGGGGGTGGAGGCCTGTCCCCGGGAACATAAGGAATTTGAGGCCGTCAATCAGACCCCATGCTGGCTCAGCGGGTCAGAGCTGACCCACATGGCGGAGACAGAGGACTTCCAGTGGATCTGGGGCGCGCTTCTGGCTTTTCCCGGGGGCGGCTGCCGGGCGGAGAGATTGCGGCGGGTGCGCGCCCTGTGTCCGCCGGGCCCGCCCGACGAGGAGAGCTGGGGGGTGCGCGGGCAGTTTGAACGGACGGGCGCCGCATTTATGATTTTTGCCGCGGACTCCAGCCTGACGGAGCTGGTAAGTCTGGACCGGGACCTGATTGACTGCTTTTGCGCCCACGAGCCCCGGGCAGAGGTGACAAAGGAGCAGCCGGAATGATGGAACTGATGGAACAGCAAAGAGAACAGCGCATCCGCCTGTGGTTTGACATGTGGCTTCAGGCCCGGGACCTGGGAATGGAAGAAATTTTTGCCCCCGACTGCGTCTATGTGGAGAGCTGGGGCCCGCGGTATGTGGGGCGGGATAAGGTGGCCCACTGGTTTCAGGAGTGGAACACCCGGGGCCGGGTGGTCCGCTGGGACATCCGTCAGTTTTTCCACAAGGGGGATCAGACCATCGTGGAGTGGTCCTTCCGCAACGAGATGAATGACGGGCGTGTGGAGGAGTTTGACGGCCTCTCCCTGGTTCAATGGGACGAGGCGGGCCGCATCGCCTTCCTCCGGGAATTTGGCTGCAACACCCGCAACTATGACCCCTACCGGGACGGGGACCCGCCCCGCTTCCGGGAGGAGTCTCCGGTCTGGTTTTGATCTGTGCCTGTTCGGCCTCCCCGCCGCCAGCCTGGGAGGCCCCTCATAGGGGCGGATATCATCCGCCCGCCTTTCCGGTTGTATCCCCTTCGTAGGGGCCGGTCCCAGACCGGCCTGCCAAGGAATGTCCGGAAACGGTGGTTGGGGGACGTTTCCTCCGTCGGCTCGGTGTCCCGGCTTTCGCAGGGGCGCACATTGTGCGCCCGCCGTTTACCACCTGCGCCTAAGTTCCCGAACATACACCGCAGACAGTGGACGGCAGGCAGTCCCTCTGCCGCCAACACCACCGAAACCATGTCTTGTTTTCAAAAGGAGCATTATTCCATGTCCCAGAAGATCCCATTTTTACAGATGTTCTCCGCCCTGCGCCGCTGGAGCGAACTGGCCCAGGCGGTGGAGGGCTGGGTAATCGTGACCGCGGCCATCGACAAGGCCAGCCGCAGCGCCCGCATCCAGGCGGAAGGGGCCGCCGGGGCGGGGCCCAACCTGATCCGGGAGGCGGAGGAGGCGGTGTGCCGGGCCTACGGCCTGAACGCGGTCAGGATTGAACCGGCGCCGGACAGCAGCCCGGCCCCGGCCCCCGCGCCTGCGGAGACGGCGAAAGCCGCCCCGGCAGAGCAGGCCCAGCCTGCCGCAGCCCCGGCCCGGGAGCCCCAGGACGCCTTTGCCCGGGCGGAGGCCATTCGAAAGGCCGCGATGAAGCAGGCGGCACACCCCGTCAAGCCAAAGGGGGACAAGAAGCCGGCAGGCCGCTCCATCTTCGGCAAGTCCATCTCCAAGGCGCCCACCCCCATTGGGGAGCTGGAGCTGGACATGGGGATGGTGGTTGTCGAGGGCGACGTGTTCGCCGTGGACAACCGGGAGCTGAAAAAGCGGGGGGCCTGGGTGGTGGCCTTCGACATAACGGACTACACCGGCTCCATCCGGGTGAATAAATTCTTCCCCGGGGACGAGGGCAAGCCCCTGGTGGATGCCGTCCGAAAGGGGCTGCACCTGAAGGTGCAGGGCCGGCTGAACATGGACCGGTTTTATGGCGACATGGTGCTGGAGCCGGTGGCCGTCATGGCGGCGGACAAGCCCATGAAGCAGGACACCGCCCCGGAGAAGCGGGTGGAGCTCCATCTCCACACCACCATGTCCTCCATGGACGCCCTGACGGCGGTGGGGCCCAAGCTGGGCCCGGACAGGAACGTGATCAAACGGGCGGAGGCCTGGGGCCACCCGGCCATCGCCATCACCGACCACGGGGTGGCCCAGGCTTTCCCCGATGCTTGGCACTCGGCCAAAAAGATCAAGCTGCTCTACGGGGTGGAGGCCTACTTCCTCAACGACGTGGATGACCGGGTGGTGGTCCACGGGGCGGTGGACCAGCCCTTTGACGGGGAGATCGTCTGCTTTGATATTGAGACCACCGGCCTGAATAAAAAGTACGAGGTCATCATCGAGATCGGCGCTGTGGTGCTGAAAAACGGGGAGATCACCGACCGGTTCAACACCTTTGTCGCCCCGGGGCGCATCCTCTCCCCGGAGATTATCCGCCTCACCGGCATCACCGACGAGATGCTGGAGGGGGCCCCCTCCCAGGAGGAGGCCCTGCGGGCCTTTCTGGCCTTCGCCGGGGACCGGCCCCTGGCCGCCCACAATGCGGAATTCGACATGGGCTTTATCTCCGCCGGCTGCCGGAAATACGGGATCCCCTTTCATAACGCGTCCATCGACAGCCTGATTCTGGCCCAGAATCTGCTGCCCGACCTGGGCAAATACAAGCTGGACATTGTGGCCGAGCACCTCCACCTGCCTGCCTTCAACCACCACCGGGCCAGCGACGACGCGGCCACGGTGGCCTATATGCTGCCCCCCCTCTTCCGGATGCTGGAGGAGCTGGGCCTTCATAACCTGAAGGAGATCAATCCCTATATGCCAAAGCTGCGCCGGGGGGGCAAGGCCAAGCGCCAGCCCAAGCACCTGATTATTCTGGCCAAGAACCAGACGGGGCTGCGCAACCTGTATAAGCTCATCTCCCTGTCCCACCTGGAGCACTTTAAGCGGGTGCCCACCATGCCCAAGTCCCTGATCAACGAGAACCGGGAGGGCCTGATTATCGGCTCGGCCTGCGAGGCGGGGGAGCTGTTCCGGGCGGTGGTGGACGGAAAGGACTGGGAGGAGCTCAAGCGCATTGCCTCCTGGTATGACTATCTGGAGATTCAGCCCATCTGCAACAACATGTTTATGCTGCGCAAGGGCATGGTCCGCAGCGAGGAGGAGCTGCGGGACTTCAACCGCACCATTGTCAAGCTGGGGGAGGAGCTGGGCAAGCCGGTGTGCGCCACCGGGGACGTCCACTTCCTGGACCCGGAGGACGAGATCTACCGCCACATCCTGCTCGCCTCCAAGGGCTTTGAGGACGCGGACGAGGCCCTGCCCATCTACTTCAAGACCACCGACGAGATGCTTCAGGAGTTCTCCTACCTGGGGAAGGAGAAGGCCCATGAGGTGGTGGTCAAAAACACCAACCTCATCGCCGACTGGTGCGACCCCATCGAGCCGCTGCCCCAGGGGCTGTTCGCCCCAAAGCTGGAGGACTCCGACGGGGAGCTGAAGCGGTTAGTCTGGGGCAAGGCCCACGAGCTCTATGGAGAAAATCCCCCGAAAATTGTCACCGACCGCATCGAGGTGGAGCTGGGCGACATCATCCGCTGTAAGTACGACGTGATCTACATGTCCGCCCAGAAATTGGTGCAGAACTCCCTGGAGCACGGCTACCTGGTGGGCTCCCGAGGCTCGGTGGGCTCCTCTCTGGTGGCCTTCATGTCGGGGATTACCGAGGTGAACTCCCTGCCCGCCCACTACCGCTGCCCCAAGTGCAAGCACACCGACTTTGATTACGCCCAGGATCCGGAGCACCCCTATGGCTGCGGGGCGGACATGCCCGACGCCTGTTGCCCGGTGTGCGGCACCAAGTATGTGAAGGACGGCTTCAACATCCCCTTCGAGACCTTCCTGGGCTTTGGAGGCGACAAGGTGCCCGATATCGACCTGAACTTCTCCGGCGAGTACCAGGCCAACGCCCACCGCTATACCTTCGAGCTTTTCGGACAGACCCACGTGTTCCGTGCGGGCACCATCGGCACGGTGGCGGAAAAGACCGCCTTCGGCTATGTGAAGAAATACCTGGAGGAGAAGGGGAGAACAGTCTCCAAGGCGGAGGAGAACCGGCTGGCCATCGGCTGCACCGGCGTCAAGCGCACCACGGGGCAGCACCCCGGCGGCATGGTGGTTATCCCCCAGGACAAGGAGATCTATGACTTCTGTCCCGTCCAGCACCCCGCCGACGACCCCAACAGCGACATCATCACCACCCACTTTGAATATCACTCCATGGAGTCGAACCTCCTGAAGCTGGACATGCTGGGACACGATGATCCCACCATGATCCGCATGCTGGAGGACCTGACCGGGGTGAACGCCCGCACGGACATCCCCCTGGACGACAAGGACACCATGTCCATTTTCCAGTCCTCCAAGGTGCTGGGCTATGAAAACGACAAGATTCTGGGGCCCACCGGGGGCACCGCCATTCCGGAGTTCGGTACCTCCTTCGTCCGGGGCATGCTGGAGGAGACCCAGCCCAGCCAGTTTGATATTCTGGTGCGGCTGTCCGGCTTCTCCCACGGCACCGACGTGTGGCTGGGAAACGCCCGGGACCTGATTTTGCAGCAGGGCGTCCCGGTCAGCCAGGCCATCGGCTGCCGCGACGACATTATGCTGTTTCTGATCTCCAAGGGGATGCCCCCCAAGCGCTCCTTTAAAATTATGGAGTCCGTGCGAAAGGGCCGCGGCCTTCCGGACGGGGCGGAGGAGGAGATGAAGGCCGCCGGCGTACCAGACTGGTACATCGGTTCCTGCAAGAAGATCGCCTACCTGTTCCCCAAGGCCCACGCGGTGGCTTACGTGATGATGGCCTTCCGTATCGCCTGGTTCAAGGTTCACCGGCCTCTGGCTTTTTACGCCGCCTATTTCTCCATCCGGGCCAAGGCCTTTGACGAGCAGTACATGTGCCGGGGCATGGACGAGTGCCAGCGGAAAATGCGGGAGATCATTGCCAAGGACAAGGAGGCCTCCGCCGTGGAGCAGGACATGCTCACCACCCTGGAGGTGTGCTATGAGTTCTACCTGCGGGGCTTCACCTTCCGGCGGATGGACATCTATGAGTCCGAGGCGCTGATGTTCAAGATGGACGAGGAGCACAACGCCCTGATTCCCCCCTTTGTGTCGGTGGCGGGACTGGGGGAGACGGCAGCGATCTCCCTGGCGGAGCAGCGCAAGGGAAAGCGGTTTATCTCCATTGAGGAGGTCTCCGCCGCCTGCCCGAAGGTATCCAAGACCCATATCGATATGCTGAAGAAGGCGGGCGCCTTCGGCGACCTGCCGGAGACCAGCCAGCTGGATCTGTTTGCCATGTTCGGCTAGGCGGCGGAGACCGGGGCCCCGCACGGCGGGGCGGCCGGCAGGCCGTAAATTCAGAGGGCCGCAGGCCCGGAGAATTTCCGCAGGGCGAATTCAGTTCGCCCGAGGATTTCAAACAAAGGGTCCCCATGGGACGCCCACCGGACGTCCCATGGGAATATCCGCCGCCTGCCCGAAGGTATCCAAGACCCATATCGATATGCTGAAGAAGGCGGGCGCCTTCGGCGACCTGCCAGAGTCTGTCGCAAAAGCGGCTTGTCAATTGATAGAAATTGACAAGCCGCTTTTTCGAGAAAGGCAGCACGAAAGACAGTCCTCGATGTCGTCGTCACAAGCTGCGGATCGCTTGTATCCGTGTAAACCCGGATACTCGTTCCCTCCGCTGCTCCTCCTCTCCCACAAAAACCACGGTTTCCCTGGGGGCCCAAGGGAAACCGTGGTTTTTGCGGGAGCCCGGGAAAAAGTCGGACTGTCTTTCGTGAGAGGTGTCCTTTCCGACGTACACGCCGCCG
>JAHYYS010000001.1 GCA_019424865.1 bacterium | reverse complement strand
GAAACATGATTTCGAGTCAGCCCCGTTATGACCACTTCGATACCGCTGCATATAAAATTGGACCGTTTGCCCCGTTTCCCGCGCCGCAGCGGTTTGCACTCCGCTCCGCCGCAGCCGCTTTCATGCGCCGCCACTGTGTCATGGCAGTGCGGGGCGTTTATAAGCATACCAAAAATCACTTCAGAAATCAAGCCTTAGAAATATATTTATCGAGAGTCAGCAGGGTTGAGACGGTTTTGAACCGTCTTGATTTTCTTTCTCAATGTGGCGGGGGCCAAACTATATGGTATAATAGTTCAAGCAAATAAACCATTCCGGAGGGGTGTCTATGTCAGACCATCAGGATGATATCGCCCGGCTTGCCGAGGAGTTCAGCAGCTGCCGGCAGATCCTGCTCGCCCTCGGCGACGAGAACCGCCAGCATCTGATTCTGGAGCTGATGCGCATGGGACAGTGCGGCGGGGTCCGCGTCGGGACCATCGCCGAGAAGACCCATCTCTCCCGCCCGGCCGTCTCCCACCACATTCAAATTCTGAAGGCCGCCGGTCTTTTGCGTCGGCGCAGGGAGGGGACAAAAAATTACTATTATTTTGCTGCGGACGCCGCCATGGATCAGCTGCTGCACATGCTTGCCCATGCAAAATCCATTATGGAGCGTCTGCCGGATCGGGACGAATGCAGCGATTAATGCGCGCTGCATATTTCTGTATGGGGCGCACCGCGTTGGAACAGCCCGCCCGATCCCCGGACACGGCATACTCCTGTTGAACCCCGGCAGGCCGTGTCTTCCCAGTCGAATTGAAACGGAGGAATTTTTATGGACCTAATGGAAGCAATGTCGGCGCGCCACAGCGTCCGCCAGTATCAGGATATCCCGCTGCCCGAAGAGCTCTGCTCCGCGCTGCGGGACGAGATCGCACTGTGCAATCAGGAGAGCGGACTGCATATCCAGCTTGTCACCCACGAGCCAAAGGCTTTTGACAGCTTCATGGCCCACTATGGGAAATTCAGCGGCGTCACCAACTATATTGCCATGGTTGGGAAGCAGGGGGCCGACCTGGACGAGAAGTGCGGCTATTATGGGGAGCGCCTGGTTCTGAAGGCGCAGCAGCTGGGCCTGAACACCTGTTGGGTCGCCATGACCTATCGGAAAATCAAGTCCGCCTTTACCGTTAACAGCGGAGAGAAGCTCTGCATTGTAATTGCGCTGGGATATGGCCAGACGCAGGGCATCCCGCACAAATCCAAGTCTGTGGAGCAGGTCTCCAAGGCCGACGGGCCGCTGCCCGACTGGTTCCGATCCGGTGTGGAAGCTGCACTGCTGGCCCCCACGGCGATGAATCAGCAGAAGTTTTGTTTCCGCCTGAGCGGCAGCCAGGTATCTGCCACAGCCGGAATGGGCTTCTACTCCAAAATCGATCTGGGCATTGCCAAATACCATTTCGAGCTGGGAGCCGGAAAAGATCGGTTTGCCTGGGCCTGATTCGCGGTTTCTTTGGGCGGCGTCAGCCGTGCCTGTTGGTAAACGCGGAGCCGCACGGCCATGCGGCGCGCGGACAAAAGGGGCTTTTCACCCATCTCATTCAAAACAGAAGCAGGGACATCCGGGAGGTACTTTTCCCTCCTGATGTCCCTGTTTTGCATACCCGTGCTGTCGTCCCATACAGACAGTCCGCAGCGGTCCGGTCCCGGTACCTCTGCGGCGCTTCCGCGCCGCCCGGCAGGCAAGCTTTTCCCCAGCCGTCTTTTTTCGATTCCCTCACTCCTCCACGGAGAAGGTATACACAGTCTCCTGACAGTACTGCACGCCCCGGGGCAGAACCACCGACGGAAATTCCGGGTGGGCCATGCTGTTGGGGAAATGCTGGGTCTCCAGGCACAAGGCGCCGTTTTTGCCGTACCGGGCCCCGCCCTTTCCCGTCCGATCGGTCAGCACATTGCCGGTATAGAGCTGGATGCCGGGCTGGGTGGTCTCCACCTCCATGCGGATGCCCGTATCCGGCGACCGGAGCCAGCCGGCCTGCTTCATGGGAGCCGGATCGTCCAGAATAAAGTTGTGGTCATAGCCCTGGCCCCGCAGCAGCTGCTGGTCCGGCTGGTCCAAATCCCGCCCCACGGTCTTGGGGCTTCTGAAGTCAAACACGCCCCCCTCCACCGGGAGAATCCGGCCAGTGGGCAGACAGTGGTCGTCGTTCTCGGTAAATCGGGAGGCGTGCAGGCACAGCTCGTGTCCCCGGATAGTGCCGCCGCCGGAGAGGTTGAAATAGCAGTGATTGGTCATGTTCAGCACCGTGTCCTGGTCGCTCACCGCCTCATAGTGCAGCCGAAGCCGGCGCCCCTCCTCCCAGGTGTACCGCACGCAGACCTCCAGCTTTCCCGGATATCCCTCGTCCCCGTCCGGGAAGGTGTGCCGGAAGCACACGCCGTTGGGGAGCGCCTCCGCCTGCCAGACATATTTGTCAAAGCCCCGCCGGCCGCCGTGGAGGTGGTTGGGGCCGTCGTTGCAGGCCAGATGGTACTCTTTCCCGCCCAGGGAAAAGCGGCCCGCCTGGATCCGGTTGGCGTGACGGCCGATGACGGCGCCCAAATAGCCGTCGTGCGACTCATACTCCGCCACAGTGTCGTAACCCAGGCACACGTCCACCGCCCGTCCCGTCCGATCCGGCACCCGGATGCTGCGCAGCGTGCAGCCGTAGTCCAGAATCTGGACCTCGCCGCCGTTCTCCTTCAGGGTATACTGGTACACCGCCTCGCCCGAACCGGTCTCTCCAAACCTGGTTTTTGTCAGTTCCATGATCTTGCAGCTCCCTTTCTCACAAAGCGCGGCAGGCGGAAGGTCCGCCTGCCGCGCTTTTCCGTTGTGTTTCTGTCCGGTTTTTCTTATTCCGGCAGCTTGATGCGGTCGTAGTACTCGTCCACGTTGTCGATGGTGACCAGCTCAAAGGGGATGTTGGTGCGCTCGATGGACTCGCCGTTGATGGCCTTCATGGCCATCTCAATGGCGGTCTCGCCCTGGCCGATGGCGTCCTGGAAGCAGGTGGCAGCCAGCTCGCCGGCCTTGATGGAATCCAGCGCGTCCTCGATGGCGTCGATGCCGGTGACAATGATGTCGTCCTGCTTGCCGGCGGCCTTCACGGCCTCCAGAGCGCCCAGAGCCATGGCGTCGTTCTGGCACATGATGGCGTCCACCTCAGTGCCGGAGGTCAGCAGGTTCTCCACCAGGGACATGGCCTCCTCGCGCTGCCAGTTGGCAGTCTGGTCAAAGACGATCTCAATGTTGGGATAGTCGGCAAACGCGGTCTCATAGCCGGCAAACCGGCCCTGCTCCGCGAAGGCGCCCAGAGGGCCGCGGAGAACGGCAACCTTGCCCTCGCCGCCCAGCTGCTCGGCCACATAGCGGGCCTGAACCTCGCCGCCGTTTTCGTTCTCGGAGCCAACCCACACCTGGCCCTGGTCGCCGGTGACGTCGGCGGAGCAGGTGATAACAGGGATGCCGGCGTCAACCACGGACTTCACCGCGGGGGCCAGAGCGTCCGCATCCACGGGGGAGATGATGACAGCGTCCACACCCTGGGTGATGAAGCTGTCCAGCTGGGAGGCCTGCTTGTCGGACATGCTCTCAGCGTCGTTGACAATCAGGCGCACGTTGTCGTACTCGGCGACCTTCAGCTCCATGGCGCCCTTCAGCATGGTCATGAACTCCTCGGAGAGGTTCTGCAGGGTGCAGCCGATGACGATCTCCTCGCCGGCGGCGGAGCCGCTGCCGCCGGTGCTGGCGTCAGGGGTGGAGGCAGAGCCGCCGCCGGAGGCGGACGAGCCGCTTCCGCTGCCGCAGCCTGCCAGCAGGGACAGAGCCATTGCGGCTCCGGTAATCAGAGCCAGTGCCTTACGTGTTTTCATTTTTCATTTCCTCCTTCTTGTTTTGCCTGTGGGATGTATCAACACCCAGGCCCCGCTCTCGGGTGCCTTGGGAGTCTTCCTTAGTCCTTCTTGTCCGCCAGAACCGCGATCAGGATGATAGCGCCCTTGATAATCTGCTGCCAGTAAGAAGATACGTTCAGGATATCCAGTCCGTTGGTGATGGTACCGATGATCAGCGCGCCTACCAGCGTGCCGATGACGCGGCCGCGGCCGCCGTCCATGCTGGTACCGCCAATGACCGCGGCGGCGATGGCGTCCAGCTCGTAGCCGTCGCCCAGAATGGGAGAGGCGGAGTTCAGGCGGGCGCTCATGATGATGCCCACCAGGGCGGACATAATGCCGGAGAAGATGTAGACGAAAATCTTGACCCGGTGGGACTTGATGCCGGAGGCCTTGGCCGCCTGCTCATTGCCGCCCACCGCATAGATGTACCGGCCTGTCTTGGTGTTGTTCAGAATATAGAATCCCCCCTGATGTAGTCTTATTTTCCTACATCAGGGGGGACTTTGTCTATTGTCCGTTTTTACTGGTCCGGTTCACACACAGGCGCCGGGGGGATTTGGGGGACTATTCTGTTTCACTGTCCATGCAGAACATGGGCCGTGCCTCGTCAAACAGATCCACCATACCGCAGTAGTTGAGGATCTCATAGGTATCCAGCCACGCTTGCTGCTCCTCGTTCAGCTCCTCTTCCTCTACAAACTGCCCGTCCGCCGTGACAAACCCCACCGGGGTAATGGCGGGCAGCACCTCATACATCTGGGAGAGGAAGTTCATATAGCCCGTCAGGGGCAGGCCCGCCATCTGGGCGGTGAGCACGCCCAGATAGTTGGGACTGATGACCACGTCCTCCTGCTCCTCAATATCGTAGTTGGCCCAGATGAAGAAGGGCACCGCATACTGCTGCATCACCTCTTCCGTGGTGCGCTCGGACAGTTTCTTTCCATAGAGCACCTCGTAAAAGGCGTTTTTCAGCGGAGGCTGGTGATCCCCGAAGAAGACCACTAGGGTGGGCTCGTCCACGTTGCTGTAATAGGTAATCAGCTCCCGCAGGGCGTTGTCGCTCTCCCGGGCCAGGGCGAAATACTGCTCCGCCGACGAATCGGTCCGGGTCAGCTCGGCGGGCAGGTCGATGGTGCGCTCCAGGTTGTTCCACCCCTGGGCATAGCCGCTGTGGTTCTGCATGGTCACGTTGAACAGGAAGGTGGTGTCCTGGGCCTGGGTGACGTCGAAAATGGTATCATAGTCGGAGAGATCCGAGATATAGTGGCGAATGTACCAGGGATTTTCCACGTCCTCCTGATAGAGCTGGTGGTCAAAGCTGAGATACTGATAGGCCAGCACCCGGTTCCAGCCCGAGGATTTATAGGGGTGGAAGGCGGTGGTCTCATAGCCCTGGGCCCCGGCCAGGGCTGCCAGGGAGGGCATGCCCTCCTCCACATACAGCTGATAGGCCACGGTGTGGGGCGGCTGGAACAGGCTGGTGAAGCCGGTGAGGTACTCAAACTCCACCGTGGCGGTGCCCCCTCCGGTGACCGGGGAGTACATCCAGCCCTTGACCGTATTCTCCTTCAGGGAGTGGAGGAAGGGGGTGGGGTCCTCTGAGGCCTCGAAGGTGTCAAAGACGGAAAAATCGGCAAAGGACTCGTTCATAACGGCCACAATGTTCACCGGTCGGACCGCGTCCGCATCCCCCTCCACCGACGGATACGCCTCCATCAGCTTCAGCACGGTCTCCTCCGAGTAGCCCTCCGGCTTCTCCACTGAGCTGTACCGCAGGGCCACTGTGAAATTCAGCAGGAAGCCGTTGCGCTGGGTGACCCACTGCTGGGTAAAGATGCCCAGGGCGGGCAGAGCGCCGGTGCAGAAAAAGACATAGCAGTAGACCCCGATCACCGCCCACAGCGCGCCGCCCTTCCACAGTCCCAGCCGGGCCCGCTTTTTCTGGGCCGGGCAGGCCCACACCAGAAACAGATAGGCCACCAGCAGCACGCCCGCCTGCACCATGTACCAGTCCATGGAGTAGTCAAAGCCGTCGGCCACATTGGCCGCGGTGCGCCAGGCCGCCACGTCGGCGGGGAACAGAATGCGCCCCCGGAACCGGAGCACATAGTGGTTGACCAGCCCCATAAAAAAGGCCAGCGACACCGCCAGGGCCGCCGCCCGCCGGTTCCGGCCCAGGATCAGCCGGCACACCGCGAAGAGAATATAATACCAGATCAGATTCATCAGCACCTGCCAGGCATACAGGTCCTGAAACACATCATTCTGATTTAAAATCTCCACCATCCACAGACAGGCCCAGGGCCCCAGCAGAAGCACCACCCGGGAACCCCACTTCCCGGGATTGTCCCGGATGTCCCGCACCAGGCGCGGAAATGTATCTTTGTACAGCAGCGCTTTTACCACTCTCATGAATTCGATTCCTCCGACTGAAACCGGCACGGGCCGTATTGTTATAGCATACTCCCTCCCCGCTGAAATGCAAGAGGTTTGGAAAAAGATTCACAAATTTTTCAGGATAACCGCCGTTCTCTATCATAGACGCAAAACCGGCAAAAAAGTTTCATCAAAAGCGCAGCCGGCCCATAAAGCAGGGCTCCGCCCCCTGTTTTGTCCGCCGCGGAAGGGGAGCCGTCCGGACATCCGGCCCGCCCCCCTTTTTCTAAATATTCACACGTCTTGCATCCTCCGTCCCGTTTCTTCCGGGCCTTCCGCCGGGATTTCCCACTCTTTTGACCAAAAAGCGGCCCTGTTCCTCGTGATTTTCGCATATTTATCTATTGACTATGAATATTTCCTGGGTTATACTCATACCAACGCACCGGATCCGGATTATTCCGGCGCCTATTGAAAAGGAGAATGCAATGATGAAGAAGTTTCTTGCTTTGACCATGGCTATGGCCATGGTCCTTGGACTTGCCGCCTGCGGCAACAGCAGCTCCGGCAGTTCCGCCTCCACCGGCGGTTCCTCCGCCTCCCAGAGCGACGCTTCCACCGGCGATGAGAGCACCGGCGGCGGGGCTGTCGACCTGTCCGACGCTCTGGTGGAGCCCGGCAAGCTGATCATGTCCACCAACGCCGCCTTCCCTCCCTATGAGATGGTGGCCGACGGCGAGGGCGTGTACCAGGGCTTTGATGGCATCGACGTAGAGATCGCTGTTGCCCTGGCCAACAAGCTGGGCCTGGAGCTGGTCATTGACGACATGGACTTTGACGCCGCCCAGATGGCGGTGCAGAACAACGCCGCCGACGTGATGCTGGCCGGCCTTTCCTATGACAAGGAGCGGGACGAGGTCATGGACTTCAGCGTCTCCTACGCCACCGGCGTACAGTCGGTCATCGTCAAGGAGGGCTCTGGCGTCACCATGGATAATCTGGGTGAGTACATGATCGGCACCCAGCGCGGCACGACCGGCTACATCTATGCCTCCGCCCCCGTGGAAGAGGACGGCTATGGTGAGGATCACGTCATCGCCTATGATAACGGCGCCACCGCCGTGCAGGAGCTGATCAACGGCACCATTGATGCCGTTATCATCGACAATGCTCCCGCTCAGGAGTTTGTGGCCGCCAACGCTGACGCCGGCCTGACCATTCTGGACGGCGCCTGGTTGGAAGAGGCCTACTGCGCCGCCGTGGACGAGGGCAACACTGTCCTGCTGGATGCCATCAACACCGCCCTGAACGAGCTGATTGAGGATGGTACCATCCAGACTATCATTGACAAGTATATCACCGCCGAGTAAGTTCCACAGGTTTCCGCAAAAGGAGCGGCTTATGGCCGCTCCTTTTGCCCTGTTCATGACGGAGAAAGAGGGAGATCACACAAATGGATTTCACCCAACTGTATGAGGCATTTGACGCCCTGGAGGATCCGAGCTTCTGGCAGGACGCCTATATGAAGTTCTACCGGGCCTGGTTTTATAAGGATCGGTGGACCATGTATGTCGACGGCCTGATTACCACCGTGGAAGTCACCGTGATGGCTTTGATCCTCGGTATCGTTCTGGGTGTGGTAGTGGCCCTGATCCGCACCGCCCATGACCAGCAGCGCCCCGGGCGGAGAAAAAATCCCCTGCTGGGGCTGGTAAATCTCGTCTGTAAGGTGTACGTCACCGTCATCCGGGGCACCCCCATGATGGTTCAGCTGCTGATTATGGGTCTGGTTATCTTCGCCAGCAACCGGAACAAGACCCTGATCGGCGCGCTGTCTCTGGGCATCAACTCGGGGGCCTATGTGGCCGAGATTATCCGGGGCGGTCTGATGTCCCTGGACGTGGGGCAGACCGAGGCGGGGCGCTCCCTGGGCCTGGGTTACTTTGATACCATGCGCTTTATTGTTGTCCCCCAGGCCTTCAAGGCCATTCTCCCTGCCCTGGGCAACGAGTTCATCACTCTGCTGAAGGATACCTCCCTGATCAATGTCATCGGCGGCAAGGAGATTGTCTACTTCGCCCAGGCTATCATCACCAACACCTATGAGCCCATGTACCCCTACCTCATCACCGCTGTTATGTATCTGATCCTGGTGCTTATTTTCACCTGGCTCCAGGGCAAGCTGGAAAGGAGGCTGCGTCAAAGTGATCGACGTTAAGAATCTGACCAAGTCTTTCGGCAGCCACCTGGTGCTGGACGACATCTCAGAGCACATCTCCCCCGGGGAAAAGGTGGTCATCATCGGACCTTCCGGTTCGGGCAAGTCCACCTTCCTGCGCTGTCTCAACCTGCTGGAGACCCCTACCGCCGGCACCATCACCTTTCAGGGGACGGAGATCACCGACCCCAAGGTGAACATCGACAAGATCCGCCAGCAGATGGGGATGGTCTTCCAGCACTTCAACCTGTTCCCCAACATGACCATCCGCCGGAACATCACCCTGGCCCCGGTGCGCACCAAGCTGATGAGTCAGGGGGAGGCCGACGACACCGCCAGCACCCTGCTCAAGCGGGTAGGGCTGGAGGACAAGGCGGACGCCTATCCCGCCCAGCTCTCCGGCGGTCAGAAGCAGCGCATTGCCATCGTCCGGGCTCTGGCCATGCGGCCCAAGGTGATGCTCTTTGACGAGCCCACCTCCGCCCTGGACCCGGAGATGGTGGGCGAGGTTCTGGATGTTATGAAGGAGCTGGCCAACGAGGGGATGACCATGGCAGTGGTCACCCACGAGATGGGCTTTGCCCGGGAGGTGGGCAGCCGGGTTTTGTTTATGGACGGCGGCCACATTCTGGAGCAGAACACCCCCAAGGAGTTCTTTGACCACCCCCAGCATCCCCGCACCCAGCTGTTTCTCAGCAAGGTTCTGTAAGTCCCCTGTCCCCGTTTTGTTTCATACCGGCAAGTTTTGTCCCGCACAGGCCCCGACCGGGGCTCTGCGGGACAATTTTATACACTTCTTTTTCGACGCAAAAGGGCCGGAGAAGGCTAAGACTTCTCCGGCCCAAAACGGCTTAATGAATTTGTCCCTTTTCAACAGGCAGTGCTTCACTTTCCTTTTCAAACACGGGGCAGCCGGGACAATTCAGTCCCTTATGTCTCCTCCGCCCGGGCCGGCGCCCCGCTCTCCCTGCGGCCCACATACTGCACCAGGCCGATAATCTGCCCGGAGAGCATCACCGTCAGCAGGGAGCAGGCCAGACGGCTCCAGTCCAGATAGGTGGCGGACAGTGCCAGCACCAGCAGGTCGCTGGCCAGATAGGACCACTGGATTTTCCATCCCGTCAGGGATGACACGCTCATCGCCAGCGCGTCATCTCCCCCCGGCGCACCGCCGGCCCGCACGCTCAGGCCCACGCCCACGCCCACAAAGACCGCACCCAGAAGGGCGGCCGCCAGCGGATGCTCCGCCAGCTGGGGCCACAGGGGGCCAATCTGCTCGCATACGGCATAAAAAATGGAAAATCCGCCGCCCGCCACAATGGAATAGGCAATGAACTCCTTGCCCAGCAGCCGCCATCCCACCAGATAGCACACCGCATTCATCACAAATCCCGACACCGCGGGCGAGATACTCAGCCAGTGGTTTAAAAACAGCGTCATACCCAGAATGCCGCCCTCGGTCACTCCGGACAGTGCGTGCACGTTGTACAGGCCGAAGGCCAGTATCCCGCTGCCCAGCAGGGCCATGGCACACTTCTTCGGCTTTAACAGGGATAACAAAATAACAGCTCCTTTTCTTTTTCACTGCCTGTGTCATTCCAGTATACTCGGTTTCCCCCCATTTGGCAACCCCTCCTTTTTTCCAGCCCGCCCCAGGTCTTGGGTCTTTCACCTATCCGCTCCATGTGGTATAATGCAGGAACATCAGCGCCGCTGCGCGAAAGGAGGATTTGCCATGGATGATTCCGCGGAACTGCGCGCCCTGTTTGCGGGGTGGGAAAAGCCCATGGTCCTGGCCTGCCTCCAGGGCCGGATGGGCTCTGTGCATACCGATGGCGGAACGCCGCCCCGCAGCGCCCTGTGCACCATCGGGGATTTCTGTTTTCTGGCCGGCCGGCCCGATCCGGCCCTGGTGCGGCAGGCCCGCCGCCCGATTCTGATCCCCTGCTCCCGGGACTGGGAGCCTCTGATCCGCGCTGTCTGGCGGGATCAGACCGCCCCCTTTCAGCGCTATGCCCTCCGGGAGGCCCCTTCGGGCTTTGATCGCGCCCGGCTCAGCGGCCTGGCTGACAGCCTGCCCGCCGGATTCTCCCTGTCCCCCATCCGTCCCGGCCACCTCCCCGCCCTGCTGTCCCAGGACTGGTCCCGGGACCTGTGCGGCAATTTCACCGGCGAACTGGACTTTGTGCGGGACGGGCTGGGTTTCCTCGCCCTGTATCAGGGGGTTCCGGCGGCGGGCGCCGCCTCTTATGCCGTGTGCAGCACCGGCATCGAGATTGAAGTCGACACCCGGCCGGACATGCGGCGTCGGGGGCTGGCCAGCGCCTGTGCCGCCCGGCTGATTCTGGAGTGCCTGGACCGGGGCCTGTACCCCGGGTGGGACGCCCACAACCTGCGCTCCGCCGCCCTGGCCCAGAAGCTGGGCTATCAGCCGGAGGGGGCCTACACCGCCTATTGGCTGTCTGTGTCCTCCGGCGGCCCCGGGGACGCCATGGAGCAGTAGTCGGAATTCTCCTTGACATCTTCCCGTTTTTCTTTTACTCTTGTCTCAAAGCCGCACACGGTGCAGAAAAGGAGTGGACGATATGTTGTATGACAGCTTGAAGCACATTGAATTTTATAAGGGTATCCACCCCGGCGTGTATCGCGCCCTGGAGATTCTCCGAGACACCGACTTCTCCCAGCTGGAGGACAAGCGCTACGAGGTGGACGGGGACAATCTCTTCTTTTTCCTCCAGTCCTATGAGACCAAGCCGGACAACGACACCCCCGAGGCCCACCGCAAGTATATCGACATTCAGTTTCTGGTGTCCGGGCGGGAAAAGATGGGGGTCGCGCCTCTGGAAGATATGTCCGAGGAGGTGGAGGCCCGGCCGGACGGCGACATCTGGTTTTACCGCGGCCCCATGGATTACATTACCCTCACCGCGGGGGACCGCTTTGCCGTACTGTGGCCTGGGGACGCCCACGCCCCCTCCATCGCGGTGGACAGCCCCGCGCCCTGCCGCAAGTGCGTGGTAAAGGTCAAGGTGTAATTGGGGCCCTTTGTGCGCGCCGGTCTCTTTTGTCCTCTTTTCCTCCCCACATTTTTTCGCCGGCCCGCACGACTTCAAATTTGACACGGCATTCCAGAAAAAGCACACCGCAAGCCACAGATTGGCTTGCGGTGTGCTTTTTTACCGGGAAGGGGAGAAATCCCCAGCATTTTGCCGTGCGGCAATACAAATTTCAATCCGCGCCTCCGGTCAAGGAAACGGCTTTGTGATTCATTCCGGGCCGCAGGGAAGGGGCGTCTTTTGAGACTGTCCCCGGGCTTTTTCAAAGCGCTCCCTCCCGCCGCAGCTGCCCCGCCCGAAGGGCGGTGGAGACGGAGAGCTTTTTCACCGCGCCGCTGTCAAAGGCCGCGGTGGCAATGTCGCCGGTCCGGGACGTCAGGGTTCCCGGGCCAAATACCTGGTGCGAAATCCGTGTCCCCGGCGTATAGTCCCCGGCCTCCTCTGTGCCCTGTCCCTGCGTCTTTGCCGGGGCGAGGGGATACCGCTTCCCCGGGCGTGCCCCTTGGTCCGGCTCCTTTTTGGGGAACAGCTCCCCGGAAAAGCGGGAGGCCAGGGTATCCTTTCGAAAGGTGATGACGCTCAGCCGCTCCTTCGCCCGGGTCATGCCCACATAAAACAGCCGCCGCTCCTCCTCGTACGCCTCCAGCTCCTCCGGCGCGGCCCCCGGCCCCGGCAGGGTCTTGGGCAGCAGGCCGTCCGCCACGTCCATCAGGATCACCCTGTCATATTCCAGGCCCTTGCTGGAATGGATGGTGGAGAGCACAAAGGGGCAGTCGGGATCGGCGTTCCCTTCCCGCACCACGCCGCTCAGCTCCTCCAGCCGCGCCAGCAGCCGCTCCGGCGTGGGCTCCTCCGCGCCCAGGGCCTCCAGAATTTCCGCCTTGCTCAGATCGCCGCCCCGCTCCTCCAGATAGTCCCCATAGCCCATGAAGTGCACCATGCGGTAAACCGCCTTGTCCGCCCGCTCCTCCAGCAGCCGGTTCAGGTGGGTCTGCAGCGCGCGGCACTGCTTCTTCGTCCAGGGGGAGGCGGCAGGGGATGCGGCGATATAGGGCAGGATGGGCTCCCCCGCCCCGCCCGCCGCGGCCGCCGCCTCCTGGGCCAGGGCCCGGCTGATGCCGGCCCCCAGCTTGTAATAGAGATTGAGAAAGCGCGCGCCGTCCCAGGGCTCCCGGGCAAAGCGGATCAGATCCGTCAGGTCCCGCACCACCCGGTTGGTAAAAAAGAGGCACTCCATCTGCCGGCAGCGGTAGGGAATCCCGGCCCGGTCCAGCAGATCCACAAGCGGCAGAGCGCTGTCGTTATCCCGGTAGAGCACGGCGGTCTGGACGGTGCTGTCCGCCGCCACCCCGCGCAGATAGCGGTACTGCTCCCGCCGGTCGTACACGGAGATCTCCTGCACCTGGGGCCCCGCCCCCCTAACTGCCCGCATATGCTTGGGGCGGCGGTTCTGATTGCGCTGGATAAACTGGTCCGCTGCCGCCACGATCGGCTGGGTGGAGCGGTAATTTTGTTCCAGATACAGCACCCGGGCGTCGGGATAGCCCTTGTCAAACTGGGTCAGGGCCTGGGGAAAGGCGGCCCGGAAGCCATAGATGCTCTGGTCCTCGTCCCCCACCAGGAAGAGGTTCCGGCTCCGGCCGGCCAGCAGGCGGATGATTTCATGCTGGATCTTCGAGGTGTCCTGGGCCTCGTCCACGCAAAAATAGGAATAGCGCGCCTGAACTTTCTGGAGAATCTGGGGGTACTGCCTCAAAATCTGCAGCGCGTAGACCATCTGGTCGTCATAGTCCATCAGCTCCCGCTCCCGCAGGGCCCGGCCATAGGCCCGGTAAAAGGCCGGAAAGTCCACCCCCTCCACCTTTACTTCCTCCAGCTGCTCGCCCCGGAGCATCTGGTTTTTCGCGTAGGTCAGGGCGGTTTCCAGGCTCTTCAGGGTGCTCTCCGAGGCAAATTCACCGGTCAGGCCGCGGAAGAGCTCCCCCAGCAGCGCACTCTTCTGCCCGCCGTCCTCCATCAGGCGGAAGGCCGTGCGGCCCATGGTCCGCTCATAGAGCCGGATGATCCGGCTGCACACGCCGTTGATGGTCCGGAACTCCAGCAGCCGGCTCTCCTGTTCCCCAAACAGGGCGGCAAACCGCCGCCGCATATCCCCAGCGGCGGCCACGGTATAGGTCATGGTCAGGATGCGCTCCGGCGGAACCCCCCGCACATAGCGCAGATACCCCAGCCGGGCCACCAGCACCGTGGTCTTCCCGCTGCCGGGCACCGCCAGCAGCAGCACCGGGCCGTCGGCGGCCTGCACCGCCGCATCCTGCTGGGGGTCCAGACGCAGGCCCGCCGCTTGTTTCCATTGTGTAAACTCCATACTGCACTCCAAATTTTCTGTCCCGATGCCGCAGCTTCCCTGCCCTGCGGCCCCGGCCCGGTCTGCGGGGAAATCCCCTCATCCCGCGCCGTTTGAAAAAGCGGCTTGTCACCGCCTCCGGTGACAAGCCACCTATGTTCTCTCACTGCCCGCCGAAATAGGCCACCAGCAAATCCACGCAGGCTCCATAGGACCGGATGCCCAGCTCCTGGCCGTTGCCCTTCAAAAAGGAGTCATACACCTGCTCCGCCGCATCCTCCACCGGGGAGGACATCTGCGCCCAATAGGCGTTGTTGTCGTTCCAGTCGGCGGCCAGCTCCGGGGTAAAATACTGCTGCACAATGGCATTCCACCCCTCCCGATCCACCGGCGCCAGGGCATTGCACAGCTGAATCAGCCCCATCAGATAGCCGGAATACTGATACACCGGGTCCGCGCTGGTGACGGCGGCGGCAATGCCCACAAAGTTGGCCTCCTGCTCCCGGGCCACCATCCGCTGGTGGGCCATCTCGTGGGCGATGGTGGCCGGCAGCAGGCAGGCCGGCGCGTCCACATTCACGTTGGCCTCTCCGGTGAAGGGAAAGTACACCCCGGTAAAGCCCAGGATGCTCTGAAGGCGGGAGCAGACCAGGGGCTTTGCCCGCACAGAGGGCTCCAGCTCCAGGCAGGGAAATTCCCGGACAATCTCCTGGTAGACGGAAACGCCCCGGGCAAAAATATCCTCCCGCTCCTCGGCGAACAGGCCGTTTTCATCCCGCTGCACCTGGGTGGAAAACTCCGCCGCCCGCTGGGCAAACAGGGCGGTCACCTGCTCCAGCTTCTCCACCGAATAGGGCTGCGTCTCCAAACCGCTGCGCTCCTGAAAGGACCTGGCATAGTAGCCGGCGTTCCACATCCAGTTGAGGGCCGCCCAAAGCCACAGAAGGGCCGCCGCAAAAGCCAGCAGACGGCGCAGCAGCCCCCGGCCATCCCGCCGGCGGACTGCCAGCACCGCCGCGCGGAGCAGCCATGCCGCGCTCCCCAGCAGGAACAGGGCGGTGAGCACCTCGGCCGCCGAGAAGGGGGCCCACGACCACAGCCGGCCCAGGAACTGCTCCACCGGATCCATAACCCCCATGACCCAGCGCTCCATCAGGGCCTTGTTTCCCCGCAGCACCAGAAACAGCGCCGTCAAAATCAGCGGCAGCCCCAGGGCCAGGCCCCATGTCAGCTTTCCGCTCCTCTGCTTCTTCTTGGTTTCCATAGTGTCCTCTTTTCCGCTCTGCGGGCCGCCGGTTCAGACGCGCCCCTTATTCCAGCACAACCGGCCCGGTTGTCCACTCCCGGCCGGGGGCGGGAACCGTCTCCAGGCACAAATCGTACAGATCTGTGCACCGGGCCTCCAGCTCAAACAGCCGCCGCCCCGCCTCGTCCAGGGTGCGGGCGTGGGCGGGCTTGGTCAAAACCGGCAAAGCCGCCCGCTCCTTCATGGTTCGCAGCAGCTCCCGCCCCCTGCCATTGAAGCCCAGCACCCGCAAATAGGGGGGGTGCTCCGGCCGATCCGCCCGGGCAAGCCCCAGATAGGCCCACAGCAGCAGCCGCCGCAGCCGGGCGTGGGGAAAGCGCCTGGTCTTGGCCAAATCGAAAAACTCCTCCAGGCTGCGGCACTGCCGCCCCGCCCGCTCCAGCCGCCGGGGCAGGCCCTCCGCCGCCCCGCTGTCCGGCAGGCGGGCCCAGTCCTCTGCCGTCATGGTCCGCACCCGGGCCAGAACCGCCCGCTCCACCCGGCGCAGTCCGGGCCGGCCCGTCATCATATTCCGTTCCAGCAGCACCCGGCTGCCGGGGAGCAGATAGGGCTCCGCCTGGTCCCAGTCCCCTGCCATCAGGTCCATCCGGATCTGGGTGGCGGACATAAACTGGGGCATTGCCATAAAAGCCGGATCGGAGGGGGCGGACTGCGCCCCGTGCCGGAACACCACTCCGTTGTGGGGCGCGCCCCGGCGCAAAACGGTCATGGGGCGGATGCCGCTTTTCAGGGCACGGAGGGCGCGGATATACTCCACCCCCAGATTGTTGTTGGGCCTGGCCAGCAGGCCGGCCAGCTCCTCCCCCAGCACCTCTCCCACCGCCGCCTGACGGCAGGCGGCAAAGGGTGCGCCCCCGTCCACAAGGCGGCGCAGCGCCTGCTGGCAGGCGGGGCTGTCCAGACAGGCGGCCACCTGCTCCAGGCGCTCCGCGTCCCCGCACTCACTGCCGAAGGAGAGCACGTCCACTGCGCCGGCGGCGGCCAGCAGCTCCACCGCCCCCCGGGCAAAGGACTCCGCCGAGGACATCGCCCACACCGTGGGCAGCTCCAGCACCAGATCCGCGTCCCCCATCAGGGCCAGGCGGGCCCGGGTCCACTTGTCGGCAATGGCGCAGTCGGCCGACTGCACCCAGTTGCCGCTCATCACGGCCGCAATGCCCGCCTCGCCCCCAAGCGCCCGCCTGGTCTGCTGAATCTGGTAGGCATGTCCGGTGTGAAAGGGGTTATATTCTGCCACGATTCCCGCCCACTGCAAGCCCCCGCCGCCTCCTCTCGGTAGAACATGATCAATTTTCCATAAAAAATGGTTGTCCTCCCGTATAAAAAGGGGTACAATAGACATACCCGTCGGCAGGACCCTACTATTGTAGTGTATTTTCCGGCGCAAGGCAACCCGTTGCAAGGAAAAATTGATTGGTGAAGGAGAACAAGTCCCATGAACATTCTGGTAATCAACGCCGGCAGCTCATCCCTGAAGTACCAGCTGCTCAACCCCGATACCCAGCAGGTACTGGCCAAGGGCCTGTGCGAGCGGATTGGCATTGACGGCAAATTTACTTACAAGCCCGAGGGCAAGGAGCCCATCAAAGAGGCCGACGTGCCCATGCCTACCCACTCCGAGGCCATCCAGGCGGTGCTCAACGCCCTGGTGGATGAGAAAAACGGCGTCATTTCCACCATGCAGGAGATCGACGCGGTGGGCCACCGGGTGGTCCACGGCGGCGAGGCGTTCTCCGGCTCGGTGCTGATTGATGAAAAGGTGATGGCCGCTCTGGAGGAGTGCATCCCCCTGGCCCCCCTCCACAACCCCGCCAACATCACCGGCATCAAGGCCTGTGTGGCCGTGATGGGCCCCAACGTGCCCCAGGTGGCCGTGTTTGACACTGCCTTCCACCAGACCATGCCCCCGGTGGCCTACACCTATGCCCTGCCCTATGAGTTCTATGCGCAGGACAAGGTCCGCCGCTATGGCTTCCACGGCACCAGCCACAAATATGTCTCCCAGCGGGCGGCCGCCATGCTGGGCAAGCCCATCGAGCAGCTGAAGCTGATCTCCTGCCACCTGGGCAACGGCTCCTCCATCACCGCCATCGACGGCGGCAAGAGCGTGGACACCTCCATGGGCTTCACCCCCCTGGCCGGCCTGCCCATGGGCACCCGCTGCGGCGACATCGACGCGGGCATTCTGGAGTACCTGATGAACAAGCACGGCTATGACATCAAGGAGATGCTGAGCGTCCTGAACAAGAAGTCCGGCGTGCTGGGCATTTCCGGCGTGTCCTCCGACTTCCGGGATCTGGAGGCCGCTGCCGCCCAGAGCGATCAGCGGGCCCAGCTGGCTCTGGATGCCTTCTGTTACAGCGTGAAGAAGTACATCGGCTCTTACGCCGCGGCCATGGGCGGCGTGGATGCCATCATCTTCACCGCCGGCGTGGGTGAGAACGGCCCCGACACTCGGGCCGCCGCTGTCTCCGGTCTGGAGTACATGGGTGTCAAGCTGGATGCGGAGAAGAACAACACCCGTGGGAAAGAGGTCGACGTGGCCGCCGACGACTCCAAGGTCCGCGTGCTGGTGATTCCCACCAACGAGGAGCTGATGATCGCCGTGGATACGGCCGCTCTGGTCAAGGGCTGAGCTTCGTTTCCCGCTAAGCTGACTGCATAGCATTGGAAATACTGCACAAAAATTTCTTTGAATTTTTGTGCAGTATTTTTCATTTCTCTGAACGAATTTATGGGAAATGTAACCGGTTTTGTAACCGGCGTGTGCTATACTGTGAATAGAAATACAAAATTGGAGGGGCCAGAGACGAACCGTCTGTTTCCGCCCTTCCGCGGCAAAATCGGACAGCGGGCCCGCGGCCCGCCTGAGAGAGGAGGGTGCATGGGGAAACTGCAATATGCCCCGGAATCGTTTTTGACTCCGGTGGCGAATCGATTCAGAGACGCGGTCGACCGCGTCTCTGCCTGACCTTGAGGTCAGGCAGACCTGTTCCCGGCGGCCGGAGGGCCGCCAGACCGGAATGATGAAAAATCCTGCTGGATGACAACGGCAATGTGAGCTTTACCTTTACCTGCACCTTCCTGGAGCCCACCGGCGAAATCAAAATCGGCGACACCAGCAAAACCTATGATTATGTCACCGAGGACAGCTCGTACACCTTTACCGTTCCGGTTGCTGATCTGACCGAGGAAGACGGCACCGTCGTCCCCTCCTTCACCATCCCGGTGCAGTGGCGTACGGGGGCGTATACAGCAGGGGAGCTTCAGGAGGAGATCAGCCTGGAGGTCGCCTTTGCGCAGCTCCCGGCCGGCTATACCGGCACGGTGGCCACCACCGGCGTCATCACCGGGGCCATTGACCATAAGCAAATCGCCAGCACCCGCGGAATCGCGGAGATGTTTGTCGGCGGCTTCGCCGATTGGAAAGAGGAATTCGGAAACGATCCCCTGGGTCTTGTCTGGGCCGAGGCCCAGGCCGATTACGCCATGGATCACATTACGCTGCCTGCCAACACCGTCTATGCGAAGATCCCCGCCGACACCGGCTACACCGTGGTCCATGAGTACTACACCAGCACCAACGGCGGCGCCTTCGAGCTGACCGGAACGGTCCGCACCCAGGCTGAGGGCGAAGAGGGCGACCCCCTCTCCGGCACCAACATCCGGGAGGACAAGGTCGTTGACCTGTACTACACCGCCGAGGGCGAGGACATCCCCGACCCCGAGGTGCCCGAGGGCGAGCTGCCCACCGATCCCACTGACCCCACCCAGCCCGGCGGCGGCACGGATCTGGAGGACCCCGACGTGCCCACCGCTGAGGTGCCCGAGACGGGCGACGCCTCTCTGATTTGGGCCGCCGTGGCGCTTCTGTCCGGCATCGGCCTGGCCTGGCTGGTCATCTCCGGCAAGAAGCGGGAGGAGAACGCCTGAGTTTTACACAGGATTCCCTCTCAACCCCGATAAAGCTCTAAAAAGGGAGTGCCCATGGCTGACGCCATGGGCACTTCCTTTTTATTTCGGCCTTACCGCTCAGACCTCCCCAGGCCTGTCCGCGGGGATGTATCAAAGACCGCTCTCCCGCGCCAGAGCCGTGGGCATCACGTTTCGGGTATGGCGGATCTCCTCCCACACGGTCGTTTTCTTGGCCAGGCTTCCAATGGTAATGGGAACCCAGGACAGGAGGAACAGCCAGTACAGGGCCAGCGCCTTCCAAAGCCGCTTGTCCCGCTTTCCCTCCACCGACACCACCAGCAGAGCCGCCAGGGTGGAGGTCATCGCCGCCATCACCAGATTCAGGGCCACAGTCGCCAGGAAAGCCGCCCCCGCCTGCTCCGCCTCGGGACAGCTCAGCGCCGCTGCCGCGCCGGACAGCACCGCTCCGGCCAGCGCCGCCACCTGATAAAACGGGATTGCCAGTGTGGAGACCAAATCCACCAGGGACAGGCCTGGCCGGCTGCGCAGCGCGCGCCCCGTCCGGCCCAGATAACACTCGGCCACCTGCAGCGTCCCGCTGGTCCAGCGCCGGCGCTGGGCGATGGACTGGCTCCAGGACAGGGGCTGCTCGTCATAAGTAACCGCCTTGGGCACCCAGTGCACCCGCTGTCCCGCCAGGACGCACTGGGCCGTCAGCTCCAGGTCCTCGCTGATGGTGCGGCTGTTCCAGCCCCCCAGCTTGTCCAGCAGGTCGGAGGACACCATAAAGCCGGTGCCGTTAATCAGGGCGGACAGCCCCATGCCCGCCTTTCCGGTGTTATAAAAGCGGTCCATCATCCAGTAATAGATGGAGCAGCAGCCGGACAGCGCCGTGTCATAGGGATTTTTGCTGTCCCGATAGCCCTGGGCGGCCCGCGCCCCCGCCATATGGGCGTTGTTCATCTCCTTCAGGAAGCCGGGGGCCACCACGTTATCCGCATCAAAGACGCAGTAGGCATCATAGCCCCGCCCCTTGAGACATTGGTAAGCAAACCGCAGCACCTCGCCCTTGCTCTTCACCGGGACGGTACACTCCAGCACCTGCGCCCCGAACTGGCGGGCTGCCAGGGCGGTATTGTCCGTACAGTTGTTGGGGAGCACCCAGATGTCATACAGCTCCGGGGGGTAGTCCTGGGTCAGCAGGCTGTTGATCAGCGGGCCGATCACCAGCTCCTCGTTCCGTGCGGCAATCAGCACGGCAAACCGGGTATGGGCCGGGTGCCAGCCATAGTCCATGGGCCGGCGCCAGGACATCGCCCCCGTCGCCAGATACCAGCATCCCCATATCGTCAGCGCCAGGCCGAACAGGCCCGTCAGCCCCGCAGCAGTCAGAATCAGCCAATGTGTCATGGGATTCCCTCCTCCTGTCAATTCTGCCGCTATTGTAGCAAAGCTTTGTTAAGGACAGAGTGAGGGAAGGATTAAGATTTCCTAAAGTCTTTTTTAAACTTCGCGCCCGGCAGGCGTCCTTCTCCTCCGAGGGGGCATGGGACATCCCTTCAGGCTCATATGCTCCTGGGGAAGGGCAGCACAGCCACGCAGAAAAGGGGGCTTGGATATGCGCATCGCGCAGCTGAAATATAAAGAGGTGATCAGCATCGCCGACGGCAGCCGCTTTGGCTACATCGGCGATTTGGAGCTGGATCTGGAGAGCGGCCAGGTCCGGGCACTGGTGGTCCCCGGCCGCCGCAGGCTGTTCGGCCTGCTGGGCCGGGAGGAGGACCTGTACATCCCCTGGGGATCGGTGCGCCGCTTCGGCGAGGACATTATCCTGGTGGAGCAGGAGCCCCGCCCCCTCTCGCCCCATCGCCGGTAGCACGTCTGCCTCACAGGGTCCAGGGGGTATCGGTGGCGAAGAACCACAGGACCATCCGCCGCACCGGCCGGCCCAGAATGGCGGACAGGGCCCGGCCATAGGCCTCCAGCTGGGGGCGGTACTCCTCTGCCCGGCTCTTCTCGTCCCCGGGCCGGATGCGGTCACTTTTAAAATCCACCACGGTGACGCCGCGCTCGTCCCCATACCAGGCGTCCACCACGCCCTGGAGCAGCACCGTCTCCTCCCCGGCCCCGGGGAAGTACTCCTCCGCGGGCACCAGCAGGGAGAATTTGAACTCCCGGCGGCACTCCGGGGCCCGGGCCATCTCCCGCCCCAGGGGACTGCACAGGAAGGCGGACAGCCGCGCCGGCTCCACCGCATGCCGCTGGAGGCGGGTAAGGAAGCCGTCCGCTTCCAGCCGTTCCAGCTGAGCCGTCACCGCCCGGACATCTCCCGGACCGTCCAGCTGCAGGTACTGCATGGCCAGGTGGAGGGCTGTGCCCCGCTGGGCGGGGGTCAGCCCCCGCTCCCGGGCAATAAAATCGGGGCGATAGATGGGGGCGGATGGTTGTTCGGGCCGCGCCGTGCCGGCCGCCTCCTCCGCCGCCTCCTGGTCCAGGGGCCGCCCCTTGATCTGGGTGGCGGTGAGCTTGGAGGGCAGGTCGGCATACTGCCGGAAGGGATACTGCCAGGCCAGGGATTCCAGCAGCGCCCCGGGGGACTCCTCCTCGGGGGCATCGGCAAACCGCCCCGCCTCTCCCTCCGAAGGCTGGGCCAGGGACAGGCCCTCCACCCACCGGATATCCCAGGCGGGCCCCAGCTGGCCGGCCTCCACCTGGGGCAGGCCGGCCAGCTCCCGCAGGGGAGCCGCCTCCGGCCGGGTGAGGGCGTGCAGCAGCACCCACTGCCCCACGCTCTGCTGCTGCTCCAGGGCCATGGGGGAGACCGGGGCGGACAGGCTGTCCCCCAGCCGCTCCAGCGCCCGCACCCCGTCGGTAAGGGTCAGGGTCAAAATCAGCTTGTCCCGGGCCCGGGTCATGGCCACATACAAAAGCCGCAGCTCCTCGGCCATCCCCTCCCGCTCCAGCTGCCGCTCCACCGCCCGGCGGGCCAGGGTGGGGTATTCCACCATCCGCTCCCGGTCCAGCCCCTTGGGTCCCACCCCCAGCTTGGGGTGGAAGAGCACCGGGCGCATGAGATCCTCCCGGTTCAGCCGGCGGGACAGGCCGCACACCAGCACCACCGGCTTCTCCAGCCCCTTGGAACGGTGAATGGACAGGATGCTCACGCCCTCCCCCTCCCGGCCCGGCGGGGCGGCCGTGATGCGGTTCCCCGCCGCCTGAAGGCGGTCCAGCCGCAGCAGGAACTGGAACAGGGAGCGGCAGCCCGCCTGCTCCAGGGATCCGGCCAGGGCATAGAGGGCCAGCAGGTTGTTCTGCCGCTCGCCCCCCCGCTCCATGGCGCCAAAGATCCCCAGCAGATTGGTCCGCTCATAGACGTGCCAGATGAGCTGGCGGCAGGAGCGGTCTCCCGCTCCGAAGCGCAGCTCCTCCAGCTCCTCCAGAAAGCTCCGGCACTCCGGGTCCCCCTCCTCCGCCCGCTGCACCAGCGCGGAATAGAAGTCCCCCTGGGCGCCGGCCCGGATCAGGGCCAGCTTGTCCCCGTCAAAGCCATAGACCGGCGAGCGCAGGGCGGCGATCAGGGGCACGTCCTGGCGGGGGTTGTCCACCACCTGGAGGATGGCCAGCGCCGTATTTACCTCCGTGGTGGAAAAGAAGTCCTCCCCTCCGTCGGCCTCCCAGGGGATGCCCTCCTCCCCCAGGGCGCGGATGTAGTGGCGCAGCACCGACCCGGGACTGCGCAGCAAAATCATGATATCAGAGGGGCGCACGGGCCGCAGGCCGTCCCCCTCGGTCACCATCAGGGGGGCGCTCAGCAGCGCCCGGATGCGCCGGGCGGCAAAGCGGGCCTCCAGCAGGTCCTTCTCCGCCTTTTCCCCCTCCTGCTCCCCCAGGAAGGACAGGTCCAGGCAGTTCAGCTCCAGCGCATAGCCCTCTCCCGGCGGGAACTGGGCCCCGGGCACCAGGGCCTGGTCCTCGGTGTAGTCCAGCTCCCCGAACTCTGTGGACATGATATTGCGGAACAGGTCGTTGCAGCCCAGCAGCACCTGGGGCCGGGAGCGGAAATTCCGGGAGAGCACCCGCCGCCGGGGCTCCCCCTCCCCCGCCTCGTCCCCGTCCGGGAAGCGGCGGTATTTGTCCAGAAAGATGGTGGGATCGGCCAGCCGGAAGCGGTAGATGGACTGTTTGACGTCCCCCACCTGGAACAGCTTCCGCCCCCCGTCTGACAGGGCGGAAAAGATGGCGTTCTGCACCTGGTTGGTGTCCTGATACTCGTCCACCAGCACCTCGTCAAAGTGGGCCGACCAGCTGCGGGCCAGGGGGGTGGGCTCCCCCCCTCCATCCAGCAGGAGCTTGACGGCAAAGTGCTCCAGATCGGAGAAGTCCAGCAGGCCCCGCCGGGCCTTCTCCTGGGCGTAGGCCCGCTGGAAATCCAATACCAGGTCCATCAGCGCCCGCACCGCCGGGCGGGACAGGGCCAGCTCCTCCAGCAGGGCGGCGCTGTCCCCCTCCAGGCTCTGGGCGGTCTTGTCCAGCACCTTTTTGCACCGGGTCCGAATGGCCTTCACACGCTCTCCGGCCCGGGCCGCCCGCTCCTCCTCCATGGGGCTGATTTCCAGGGTTCGCTTCTTTTTCCGCCCCGCCGCCGGGAAGGTCACGGGCAGACAGGACGCCGCCTGGTCCCAGCTCCGGGCGGACAGCAGGCTGTCCAGCTGTTCCAGAACGGCGGACAGGCCGGGGACATAGTTGATCTGGAGCAGCTCATCCCCCTCCGCCAGGGCGAGGGCCTGGGACAGCCGCTCCCGGCACCAGCGGGCCTGCCGCTTCCCGTCCTCCAGCAGCAGCGCGCCCCAGGGGGTCCGGGCCATGTCCGTCACCCCCTCCAGCTCCCACAGCTGCTTCTGCTCCTCCAGCCAGCGGCCGGGATCCGGGTGGCTCTGCACCCGGCCGAAGATGTCCAGCACAATCTGCACCAGGCGGCTGTCATCCCGCCCGGCCCCCAGGGTGTCGGCCAGCTGGGCAAAGGGGCTGTCCGGGTCCAGCCCCTCATACCGCCGGTCCAGCACCTCCTCCAGGGTCTGGGCCATCAGCACCTGGGCCTCCCCCTCGTCGCACAGCCGAAAGTCCGGATCCAGGTCCAGCAGATGGCCGCTCTCCCGAAGCAGGGACGAGCAGAAGGCGTGGATGGTGGAGATCCGGGCCTTGTACACCAGGGTGGTCTGGCGGCGCAGGTGCCGGTTCCCGGGGGCGGCGGCCATGCGCTGGGCCAGCTCCTGGGAGATGCGGGCCCGCAGCTCGGCGGCGGCGGCCTTGGTATAGGTGATGACCAGAAAGCGGTCAATGTCCAGCCCCTCGCCGTCCACCCGGTCCAGCAGCCGCTCCACCAGCACCCGGGTCTTGCCCGACCCGGCGGCGGCGGACACCAGCAGCTCCCCTCCCCGGTCGTCCACGATTTTTCTTTGCTCCTGTGTCAGGGGAAACGCCATGTGCGGCCCTCCTCTTCAAATTGTTCCGTGCGCCGTGCCGTTACTCCTTCAGCACGCTGAGGAACTTTTCAATCCGAATTCCCTTGTTCTTCTCAATCTCGTCCTGCTCCAGGAAAATCAGCTTCTCCAGCAGGTCCATGGCCCGGCGCACCGAGGGCATCAGCGGCTTTTTTTCCAGCAGCTCCCCCACCAGCACGGCGGAAAACAGATCCCCCGTCCCCGGGAAGTGGACCTGGATAAAGCGGTAGGGCAGGGTGAAATACTCCCCCGTCTGGTGGTCATAGCCCCAGACAACGTGCCCCCCCGTCTCCTGCTCCACGCCGCTGGTGATCACCACGCTGCGGGGACCGTAGGCCAGCAGGCCGTCCACCACCCGGCGGGCCTCCTCCCGGCTCAGCGCCCCTTCCCCTGGACAGATCCCGGTTAAAAACTCTGCCTCGGTCAGGTTGGGGACGATCACGTCGGCCACCCCGATAAGGCGGCGCATGTTGTCCACCGTCTCCTCCGTAACCCCGTTATACAGCTTGCCGTCGTCGGCCATGATGGGGTCGGTCATCACCAGCAGCCCCTCCTTCTTCTGGCTGGCGATAAAGTCCCGGATGATGCCCACCTGGGCCGCCGAGGCCAGAAAGCCGGTGGTAATGCAGTCAAACTGAAAGCCCAGCTGCTTCCACACCGCGATAGCCTGCACCATATAGTCGGTGGTGTCCAGAATGGTGAATTTTCCATAGTCCAGGGTGTTGGACACCAGGGCGGTGGGCAGGTTATAGACGCTGTGCCCCAGGTTGGACAGTACCGGCAGCATGGCCGCCAGCGCCACCTTGCCATAGCCGGGCATGTCGTTGATAATCAAAATATTCTTGCTGTTCTCCAACGGTGACTCTCCTCTTTTCTTATTCCTCTCCCGGGCGGGTTTCCCCCAGGAGAAATTCCAAAACAGCGCGGTTGAAGTCCTGCCAGTTCTCCCGGGCTGCAAAGTGATCCCCGGGCAGAATAGCCAGCGTACTGCCCGGGATGGCCGCGGCGATGGCCCGGGTATGTTTTTCCCGAATCATATCCCGCTCCCCCGCCGCCACCAGCACGGGCATGGTCAGCCGGGAGAGGGCGGCGGGGTCAATATGGGGCTGGGTCACCATCAGATTCAGCAGCTCCCAGTTGTGCCGGGCCTGACGGCTGAAGGGGACAAACAGCCGGCACAGGCCCCAGCCCAGCACGATGGGCAGCTGGACGGTCCATTTGACGCCGGAGGGGTCCAGATTGGCCCCGTTGAGCACCAGCTTCTCCACATACTGGGGATACCGCAGGGCAAAGAGCAGGGCCGTATTGCCCCCGTCGGAGAAGCCCAGCAGGTGACACCGCCCGATGCCCAGTTCGTCCAGCAGCTCCTTCAGATCCCGGGCAAACTGGTCCAGGGTAAAGGGGGCCGTCCCCCGCGGGGAGGCGCCGTGGCCCCGGGTGTCCACGGCGATCACCCGGTACCGCGCTCCAAAGGGCCCCATCTGGTGTTCAAAATAGGTGTGGTCCTCCCCATTGCCGTGGAGCAGGACCAGGGGAAAGCCCGATCCCTTCTCCATATAGCGGAGCTGAATGTCCATTCTCTTGCCTCCCCGCTTACAGGCCCGTCCCCGCCAGGGGCAGCACATTGATCACCGGCTCCTCATAGGGGTGGGCCGCCTTGACGGCGGCCAGGGTCTCACCCAGCCGCTCCCCCCGGCAGCACACCTCCACCTTTACCTCCCGGGCCTGGGTCAGCGCCCCCGGCGTGCCGTCAAAGGGGCTGCTCCCCTCCAGCGGACGCCAGCAGCTGTTCACCACGCTCCAGGACAGGCAGCGGTCATAGGCCCCGATATGCCCGGCGTCCGCCGACCACAGCGCCTGACGCACCGCCGGAAAGAAGTCCTCCGGCACAAATATCTCCAGCTTATACAGGCTGCTTTCCATCCTTCTCCTCCTCTATCCGCTCCCAGAACTCCTGGGCGCCCACACTGGGCAGCCAGCGGCGGCAGTCGCCTCCGCGCCCCTCCTCAAAGTGGCAGGCGGCGGCGTAGTCGCACCAGCGGCAGGCGTTTTTCTCCGGCCCCCGCCAGAAGGGGTCGGCGGCAATATTCCCCGCCGCCAGCTCCCGGCAGATATCCTCCAGCACCCGCTGGATGTGCCGGCCCAGGCGGCCCAGCCGCTCGGCGCTGGCCAGGGCGTCCCCGGTGATGGCTCCGGTGGACTTGGACACCTTCAGGGGCAGGAAGCGGTAGCCCGCCTCCCCCGCCGGCTCCATGGCCTCCAGCACCGCCGGGTCGTCCAGCACCAGGCCGCTGCGCACCAGCTCCTTGTCCATCAGCTTCCGGCGGGTCTCCTCCGGCATGGTGCGGCTGCCCCGCACCACCGCGTCCCGGGCGGGCAGGTAGAGCACCCCCGCCCCCTCCACCGGCAGGCCGTACAGCTGCTCCCCCCGCTCTTCCAGAGTGAACAGGTACAGCAGCATCTGCAGGCCCAGGCCGTTCCACACCTCGGTCAGGTCAAAGGACTTGCGCCCCGTCTTATAGTCCACCACCCGCAGATAGAGCCGGCCGTCGTGGACCCAGCCGTCCACCCGGTCCACAAAGCCGGAGACGCTGATGGTCACGCCCCCCGCCGTCAGCTCCACCGGGGGCAGATCCTCCCCCCGGCCAAAGCCCAGCTCAAAGGAGATGGGCTTGAAGCGGGACTGGAGCAGCTCCTGGGCCACGTTGTCCACCACCGCCTGCACCGGCCGCAGCAGCCGGGCGAAGAGGTAGCGGAAGCGGTCGCTCTGCCCCTCCAGACCGCCCAGCTCCTCCCGGACATAGCGCTCCACCGCCTGGCGGGTCAGCTGGTGCAGGCGCTGCCGCTCCCGGTCCCCGAACTCGGGCTCCATGCCGGGCAGGGCGGTCTGCTGAAACAGCTCGTCCTGGAGCACGTGCTCCAGCACATAGTGGACAAAGGTGCCGTACTCCGGGGCCGTGAAGCCCGCCGGCTTCCTCGGCTCGGCCTTCAGCCCATAGCGCATGAAATAGGAGAAGTGACAGGATTTATACTTGTCCATCCGGGAGGCGGACATGGCCACCTTGCCGCCGTAGAGCCGCCGGGCCGCTCCGGCAGACAGGCTGCCCCGCTCCCAGTGCTCCGCCCGCTCCAGCCGCGCCGCTTGCGGCGCGTATTCGGGGATCTCCTCCAAGCAGCGGCGGACCGCCCGATCCCGGCCGGCCTGTTCCAGGGCGGGCAGGGGCGCGGTGAGCCGGAAGCGCCCCCGGCAGTCCTCCTCCCGCCGGATGACCAAGTCGTCAAACAGCAGCTCCAGCCGACGCACCAGAAAGCTGGGGCGGCGCTCCTCTCCCCCCGGGCCCTGGGCGGGCCAGGACACCACCAGCTTTCGGCTGGGCCGGGCGCAGGTGAGGTAGATGGTGGTCATCTCCCGGTAGAGCAGCTCCCGCTGGGACTGGTTGAGCTCCAGGCCATAGGCGGCCAGCAGGGAGCGGTCCTCGTCTGAGAGCAGGCCGGGGGAATCGCTCACCTGGGGCAGCGAGCCGTCGTCCGCCCCCAGGAAGAACAGCACCTGCACCGGATGGCCGGTCTGGCGGGTGGTCTCCCCCGCCGTCACCCGGTCCAGGGAGACAGGGATGGTCCCCACGTCGTACTGAGAGAGCACCAGCCGGAACAGCCGGGCAAACTCCTCCAGCTCCATGGGCAGCTCCCCCAGCAGGGCGGCGCACTGCTCCAGAGCCCGGCACAAAATCTCCCACAGCTGGCGGTACTCCTCCGCCAGGGCCGGCTGGCCCCGGCGGCGCAGGGTGTCCACCCGCTCCTCCAGCCGCTGGGGCAGGCCAATCTCCTCCAAAAAGGCGTACAGGGCCGCCGCCTGTCCCCGGCCGGTGTGATCCGGATTCCGGCGCAGCCCCTCCAGGGGGGCGGCCACCTGCCGCCGGGCCCGGTCCACCCGGGCCAGCAGTTCCCGGTCCGCCTCTTCCAGCGGAAGGCCGTAGCCCTTGGGGTGCCAGTCCCAGTTCCGCTCCTGGGTCCAGCGGCTGCCCCGAAGGTTCCATTTCAAAACATAATTTTCCAGCACATCCCGGTCGTCCTGGGGCAGATCGGTCAGACCGGTCTTCAGATAGCGGAACACGTCGTCATAGCGGTAGCCCCCCGCCACCGTTTCCAGGGCAGCGGTGACCAGCGCCAGCACCGGCTTTTCCAGAATATCCGTCATGGCGGAGGAGAAAACCTCCACCCCATACCGGGGAAAGACCGACTCCACCAGATCCCGATAGGCCCCATAGTCCCGGGCCACCACGCCGATGTCCCGGAAGCGCAGGCCCTCCTCCCGGGCCAGGGCGCGGATACGGGCCGCCGTCCACTCCACCTCCGAGCGCAGGGAGGAGGCCTGGAACAGCTCCACCTCCCCGCCGCAGGAGATGGGGGCGGCTGGCTGGTCGGAAAACAGATTCTCTTCCAGATGGCGCAGCAGCTGCGTTTTTCCCGGGGTGTCTCCGGACAGGTATTCCGTCTGCCACCCCACGTGCTCCTCCTCCGCCAGCCGCCGCAGCCACAGGGCGGTGCGTCGGGCGGCGGCAAAGATGTCCTCCTCCCCCGGCTCATCCATCCCGCCGCAGGTCAGGGTGACGGTGACCGTCTCCGCCTGCGCCAGCAGCAGGCGCAGCACCTCTCGCTGCTGGGGGGTGAAGTCGGTAAAGCCGTCCAGCCACAGGTCCTTTCCCCGGGCCCAGGGACAGCCCTTCAGCTTTTCCGCCGCCCGGGTCAGCCGGTCCCGGGGATCCAGGGCGGTCTGGGCGGTAAGGGCATCATAGGCCCCGCAGATCAGTCCCAGATCCCGCAGCTTGTCCCCCTCCGGGCCGCCCGTCTCCCGGCCGGCGCGAATCAGCTGCTCCGGCGGGACACAGCAGCTTTTCAGCTCGTCCGCCGTCTCCAGCAGGGAGCGCAGGAACGCCGGCCGCTGGGAGGGCCGGGCGTACACCGTCAGCTGGGACACCGTCTCCTTTACCGCCCGGTGCATCAGCAGCAGCCGTCCGCCCGCGTCCAGCTCCTCCTCCCCCAGTCCGCCCGCGGCCTGGAAAATCCGGTTGGCCAGCCGGCTGAAGGAGAGCACCTCGGCATACAGGGACACCTGGTCCCCGCCCGCCCGGCACAGGGCCCGCTCCGCCTCGTGGGACTGCTGCTCGGGCACCATCAGCACCTGGGGGCGTTCCTGCCCCGCCCGGCACAGGCGCTGCAGAACTGCCGTGGTTTTGCCTGAACCTGCCCGGCCCAGAATCAGCTTCAGCATGGTGCTCCCCTCCTTTCACGATTGGAGTTATTCTAACACATTTTCCGGCGCAAAAAAAGGGGCGTGCCGCTTTGTGAAAGTGGCACGCCCCTTTTTCGACGGCCCCGGCCCCTTCAGGGGCGCAGGCCATACCGCTCCATCAGCAGGCACAGATTCTGGTTGACCAGCTTTTGGGCCAGCAGCTCCCGGAACTGCACCGTTTTCTCCCTGCCCTGGCTTCGCAGCTCCTGCAGGCGGCGGGGAATCTCCTCCTGCTGCGCCGCCAGGTCCTGCATCATATCCTCCAATTGGGCCAGCCGGGCCAGGGCCTCCTCCAGCCGCTCCTGGGGCACCGCAATCCGGTCCCCCTCTCTTCTGGTATAGCGCTCCATACTTATCCCTCATACAGGGGGAAGCGGCCCGTCAGTGCCTTCACCCGGGCGCGCAGCTCCTCCGCTTTCTCTTCAAAGTCGTCCCGGGCGGCGGCGCAGATCAGCTCGCCCACCGTTTTCATCTCCGCCTCCCGGAAGCCACGGGCGGTGACGGCCGGGGTGCCCACCCGGATGCCCGAGGTGACAAAGGGCTTCTCCGGGTCGTTGGGAATGGCGTTTTTATTGGCGGTGATATAGACCGCATCCAGCCGGCGCTCCATCTCCTTGCCGGTGAGGTGGGCCGGGCGCAGATCCACCAGCATCAGATGGTTGTCCGTGCCGCCGGACACCAGATTCAGCCCGCCGTCCAGAATGGCCCGGGCCAGTACCCTGGCATTGACCACAATCTGGTGCTGATAGGTTTTGAACTCCGGCTTGAGCGCCTCGCCCAGGGCCACCGCCTTGGCGGCGATGATGTGCTCCAGCGGGCCGCCCTGGGAGCCGGGGAAAATGGCGGAGTTGAGCTTTTTGGCGATCTCCGGGTCGCTGCACAGCAGCATGCCGCCCCGGGGCCCCCGCAGGGTCTTGTGGGTGGTGGTGGACACCACGTCGGCATAGGGGATGGGGGAGGGGTGCTCCCCTGCGGCCACAAGGCCGGCGATGTGGGCCATGTCCACAAACAGGTAGGCCCCCACCTCGTGGGCAATGTCGGCAAAGGCCTTGAAGTCGATGATCCGGGGATAGGCGGAGGCGCCAGCCAGGATCATCCGGGGGCGGTGCTTTTTGGCCAGATCCCGCACCTGATCATAGTCGATATAGCCCCTCTGATCCACGCCGTAGGCCACCATCTTGTAGTTCCGTCCGGAAAAATTCACCGGGGATCCGTGGGTCAGATGCCCGCCGTTGTCCAGGCTCATGCCCATCACCGTATCCCCCAGCTGGCACAGGGCCTGATACACCGCATAGTTGGCCTGGGCCCCGGAGTGGGGCTGCACATTGGCATACTGGGCGCCGAACAGCTCCTTGGCCCGGCGGATGGCGATCTCCTCCACCACGTCCACACACTGGCAGCCGCCGTAATAGCGCTTGTGGGGATACCCCTCCGCATATTTGTTGGTCAGCACGGTGCCGGCCGCCGCCAGAACTGCGGGGCTGACAATGTTTTCCGAGGCGATCAGCTCAATATTCTGCTGCTGGCGGTCATACTCTGCGCGGACCGCCCGGCCCACCTCCGGGTCCTGAGCAGTGAGATACTCCATGGCTTCCAGAATCATGGGAATCGGCTCCTTTCCGCTTTTTTACTTTAATCCGGTATAGTTTTACATTATAGCATAGCTTCCAAAAAACACAATCCGCCCCGGCCTAAAAATTTCATCGTTTTTTCCCGAAAAATATGATATGATAGACAGAAATAGCGCGGGCCGCCGGACACAGAGCCGGAGCCCCGGGAGGTTTGATCGACATGAGCAAGGACAGACAGGCCGTGCTGGCCATTATTCAGGAGCTGAAGGCCCTGTATCCGGACGGCATCTGCTCGCTGGAATATCAGAAGGACTATGAGCTTCTCTTCTCCGTCCGGCTGGCCGCCCAGTGCACCGACGAGCGGGTCAACCAGGTGACCCCGGCCCTCTTCGCCCGGTATCCCACGCTGGAGGCCCTGGCCCAGGCCGACATCAGCGAGGTGGAGCAGTACATCCACTCCACCGGCTTTTTCCGGGCCAAGGCCCGGGACATCGTCCTGGCCTCCCAGATGCTGCTGCGGGACTACGGCGGCAAGGTCCCCAACACCATGGAGGATCTGCTGAAGCTGCCCGGGGTGGGGCGCAAGACCGCCAACCTGATTTTGGGCGATGTGTACCACGTGCCCGGGGTAGTGGTGGCCGATACCCACTGCATCCGCATCACCGGGCTGCTGGGCCTCACCGACGGTTCCAAGGACCCGGCCAAGGTGGAGCAGCAGCTGCGCGCCGTCCTGCCGCCGGAGGAATCCAACGACTTTTGTCACCGGATGGTTCTCCACGGCCGGGCCGTGTGCATCGCCCGCCGGCCCCAGTGCCAGAGCTGCACCCTGCGCCCCTGGTGCGACTATTTCTCCAAAAACGGGAGCGCTTCTTAACGAAAAATTCCTGCGCCCCGCCTGCGTGTTTATTCCCGCATCAAAGAGACCGCCTTCGGACCGGCCCTGCCGCCTGTCCGGGGGCGGTTTTTCATGTCCGGCCCCGTGCCGCCCCCGCCCGCTCCGTGTTTCAGCCCGGCACGCCTCACACCTCGTTTTGAATTTTTTAAAGTAATATCATTCATTTTCTTTTTCCTTCTATCCCTTCAGGCTAATAAATTTTTTTCTGAAAAGAGTTGTTTTTTCGTCTTGACAAACGCGTCTTTTATTTCTATAATAACGCCAACCTCAATTTTTGAAATTTTAAAAAATAAATCTTTCATTTTTGAGCATGCGTGTTTATGAATAAGGGGGTCATTATCATGTCAACGTATTACTTCCTGCCCACCCGAAACGTCTTTGGAATGGGGGCCTCCAAGGAGGCCGGCGAGCTGATGAAAAGTCTGGGCGGACACAAAACCATGATCGTCACGGACAAGTTTTTGGCCCAGAGCGGAATGGCCGCTCAGATCCAGTCCATTTTGAGCCAGTCCGGCGTGGACAGCGCCATCTTCGACGGCGCCGAGCCCAACCCCACCGACAAGAACGTGGAGGCCGGCGTGGCCGCTTTTCAGGAAAACGGCTGCGACTCCATCCTCTCTCTGGGCGGCGGCTCCTCCCACGACTGTGCCAAAGGCATCGGCATGGTGGCCGCCAACGGCGGACGCATCCACGACTATGAGGGCATCGACCGCTCCAACCGCCCCCTGATGCCCCTGATGGCAGTGAACACCACCGCCGGAACCGCCTCTGAGATTACCCGGTTCTGCATCATCACCGACACGGCCCGAAAGGTCAAGATGTCCATTGTGGACTGGCGCGTCACCCCCCAGATCGCCATCAACGATCCCGAGCTGATGAAGGGCATGCCGCCCTCCCTCACCGCCGCCACCGGCATGGACGCCCTGACCCACGCCATCGAGGCCTATGTCTCCACCGACTCCAATCCGCTGACCGATGCGGCGGCCATTATGGCGATTCAGATGATCACCCACTATCTGCCCAAGGCGGTGGCCAACGGCAATTACATGAAGGCCCGGGACAAGATGGCCTATGCCCAGTATCTGGCCGGCATCGCCTTCAACAACGCCTCGCTGGGCTATGTCCACGCCATGGCGCACCAGCTGGGCGGCTTTTATAACCTGCCCCACGGCGTGTGCAACGCGGTCCTCCTCCCCTATGTGATGCGGTTTAACCTCATCGGCAACATGGCCCGCTTCCAGAAGATCGCCGTGGCTGTCGGTGTGCGGGACGAGGGTCTGTCCGTGTGCGAGGCCGCCGAGCGCGGCATCGCAGCCGTCCAGACCATGGGCCGGCAGCTGGGCATTCCCCACAGCCTGAAGGACTTGGGCGTCAACCCCGCGGACTTCGCCACCATGGCGGAAAACGCCCAGAAGGACGTGTGCAGCCTTACCAATCCCCGGACCGCCACCAAGGAACAGATCATCGAGGTCTTTTCCCAGGCCTACGAGGGAATCTGAGCCCGCTCTCCGGCCCGTTTGCGGACCGCCGCAGCGCTCACCCGACCAAAAAGCTTCTTTCTTTCACAATCCCTCCTTCCATTCTGAACAGAGCGCGGCCCCTCAGCTTTCAGCTGAGGGGCCGCGCTCTGCCGCTCTTCCCACCCCGCCATTTCGACGGGCCTCCGTTTTGCCCACAGGCAGGCGGGCCGCTTCTGATGGAAGCGGCCCGCCTGCCTTGTGCTTTTTGTGAAATGCTGCCGGTCTGCCCGGCCGCAGCTCTGCGCTCAGCTGCAGCAGCAGCCGGTGGAGCGCATCTCCTGATAGCTCTCGCCCCTGGGGCTCAGGGCGTTGGGCGGGAAGAACTCGCCCACAGGGAACTGCACCCGGCGGAACAGCTCGCAGGGATCCTCCTGGCAGTCGCCGCCGCAGGTGCACTCCTTGTCGGGCATGCAGTAATCATAGGCAGGGATCAGCAACTGGGTGTCCCGCTCCAGCCGGATGATGGAGAACTGGCCCAGGGTAACATACAGGCGGTGAACATCGCCGCCGGTAATCAGGTCCTCCTGGAAACAGGCGGCCACCGGCCCCGGAATTTCGCTGCAGCCGCAGTCGCAGGGCTGGCACTGGCACACGTCCACCAGCTTCATGCCCAGAATCAGCGGGTCAACCGCCTCCACCACGGCGGTGGGGGCGCCCACCTTAGACAGGCCATGGGCGTCGCAGTCCCCATGGTCGGCGGAGCTGAACACTTTCGCGCCGCCCTCGCTGCCGAAGAGGATGACCCGCTTGTCAAACACCACCAGCCCGGTAATCTCAACCGGACGGGCGGCGCCCACAAAGGCATCCGCCGTGATGCGATAGAAGTAGCGCACGTCCACGGTGTAAAAGCCCCGGTTATATCCCACCGGCTCCACGTCGATGTACGCGCACAGCAGCTCAGCGGTTCCGGCCTTGACCGACACGGCCCGGTCAATCACTTCCTGGGAGCAGCGGGTGGGATAGACCCGCAGATCCTCCATACAGTCCTGGTCGGAAGACACAGCGCCTTTGATACCCGCCTGCCGGTCTGCCGCCGGGCGCAGCGGGAATCACATCTCCGCAATTTCGCTGAACAGAAATTCCAGATAGCACCGGGCCTCCTCGCTCAGGGGCTGGTCCCGCCGGTGGACGGCAACCATCTGATAGGTCATGCTGGGAATGGGGATGCAGACCCGCTGGTACCGGTCCCGGATGCGAAGCGGCAGGTCACAGCCCACACTGAAGGCATCGGACACCAGGACGATATGACACCGGGTATCCAGGTTGTCCACCAGGATGCGCTTGTCCGGGTCCACGATGCCCGCCTGAATCAAATCGGAGCTTGAGGAGAGAATTTTCTGCGCGTAGTCCACGAAGGGATAGTCCCGCAGCTTTTGAAAATCGAAGGGCTCCTCCTCCAAAAGGGGGTGCCCGCTGCGCAGATTGACATGAAAACACAGCCGGCGCACCGGGATAATCTGCAAATCCTTTTTCTCGCAGAGGCTTTGCAGCTTCTCCGGCGCACTGTCCGGCAGAAGCAGGACCCCCAGATCGCTGGCGTTATCGTAGACGTTTTCAATAATCTGCTCCGGATCCGTGTTGACGATGGAAAAGTTAAGCCGATCGCTGCTCTGATATTTGGCGCACAGACGCGCAAATGCCTCGTCAACGACAGAGTGATATCCGGCCGACAGGTGAAATTGATGCTGAACATCCCGCGTCCCCAGCGCGGTCATATGATCGTACTCTGTTAAAATTTTTCGGGCGCTCTGAAGAAACTCGCGGCCCTTTGCCGTTGGGACCACGCCCTTGTTGGTCCGGTAGAAGATGGCAAAGCCCAGCTCCTCCTCCATATTCTTCAGGGCGCTGCTCACATTCGGCTGGGAAAGCAGCAGCTTTTCCGCCGCCTTGCTGATGGATTTTGTCTCCGCTACCGTCAGGGCATATTGCAGATACTGGATTTTCATGCGCAGATCTCCCCCCATTATGATGAGACTGTCGAAAAAGTGGCGAATGCCACTTTTTCGAGTAGGCCGCACGAAATTTCAGGCTCGATTTCTTGCGAAATTGTCGCCCAAAATTTCGTGAGAGGTGTCATTTCCCAGGCGCATGTCCTTGGAAATGACTGGATTTTATTTTATTCCGCCGTCTGCGGACGGCGGAACTCCTTGCAGGAGGGCTTTTTTGACAAGCTGTATGATAATACTAAATTACTTCCCTTCAAAAAGCAAGAAGCTCTTTCACGACATTTCATTAAAGTAATAAAAAATATCAATAGGGATACAAAAAGTTGGGATTTCCGCCGCAGAACGATTTCTATTACAATGAATATATCAAAAAAGGGAGGTGTTTTCCTTGGGAGAAAGTTTGGTATTGGACGGACGGAGCCTGACGTTTCAGGATGTGGTCCAGGTATCACGGGAGGGAAAACGGATCGCTCTTTCTGAGGAGGCGCTGGAGCGCTGCCGGGCTTCGCGGGCTGTGGTCTGGGAGCTGACCAAGTCCACCAAACAGATATACGGGCTGAACACAGGCGTCGGGGCAAACAAGGACAACCACATCACCCCCGAGGCATATCAGGCGTTCAACCGGCGAATCCTCTATTCCCACAGCATCGCCCTGCCCCCCTTTGCCGACCGGGAGGTAGTGCGGGCCACGATGCTGTGCCGGCTCAACGGCTTTTTATGCAGCGTAGCCGGGGTGCAGGTGGAGATCCTTCAGCTGCTGTGTGACATGCTGAACCACGGGATTCATCCCCGAATCCCCCAGCGCGGCTCCGTCGGCATGTCCGACCTGGGCAACATGGCCTATGTCGGACTGGCCATGATCGGGGAGGGGACGGTGGAGTACAAGGGTCAGGCCTGTCCGGCGCGGGAGGCATTGGCCCAGTGCGGCCTTTCCCCGCTGGTCCTGGGGCCGAAGGACGGACTCCCCCTGGTGAGCAGCAACGCCTTTTCCGTCGCCCAGGCGGTTTTGCTGTGGGAGGAGAGCGCGCGCATTCTGGAAACCGCCGATGTGGTGTACGCCATGGGGTTTGAGGCCCAGCGGTATAACCCCATGTTTTTGGACATGCGCGCTGAACGCGGCAGGAAGCTGGAGGGACAGCACAGCAGCCTGAGCTATGTGCGCAGCTGTCTGACGGGAAGCGACCTGTGGCAGCAGGGGAGCGAGTCCCTGGCGGGCGCCCTGAGCTACAAGAGCAGCTGCGCCATCCACGGGGCGGCCCGAGAGGCCCTGGCCTATGTGCAAAAGCTGCTGCCCCAATACCTCAACGCGACAGACGACTGCCCGATGGTGCTGACAGAGGAGCGCGAAATTATCTCCACCTCCCACTTCATCATCACCAGTCTTGCGCTGGCCTTCGAGATGCTGGATCTGGCCCTTGCACACGTGGCCCGTCTGAGCGCCCACCGCATTATGCGGATGGGGGACGAACGGTTTTCCGGCCTGTCCCGTTTCCTGCGGCCCGAAACCCAGGTTATTGGATACGCAACCGTGGAAAAAACTGTCAGCGCCCTGGACGGGGAGATCCGCCATCTGGCAAATCCCACCTCTCTGGACTATATGCCCACAGGAAATGACACAGAGGACCACGGCTGCAACACGCCCCAGGTAATGCGGAAGACAAAAGAAATTTTGAACCTGCTGTGGTATCTGCTGGGAATTGAAGGGATGTACGCGGCCCAGGCCGCGGATGTCAGCGGCCGCCCCTTCACGGGCGCCGGCACCAAATTTGCCTACGACGCGCTTCGGAAGGAGATCCCCTTCCTGCAGGAGGACAACCGGGATCTGGGGGCGGATATGGAGCGTGTCCACGACCTGCTGCGGTCGACAGGAATTCTATGGGAAAGGAAGCTGGTATGATGCTTCTGCTGGATGCAAAAGCGCTTGAAGACCAAATTGTCACATGGCGGCGGCAATTGCATCAAATTCCGGAGGTTGGCATCCATCTGCCCAAAACCCGGGAGGCGCTTTGCAGCATTTTGGACAGCATGGGGGCCTCGTACCGGCTTCACCGGGGAACTTCCGGGATCGAGGTTCTGATTCAGGGCGGTCCGGGCGGCGTCGTGGCCCTGCGCGCCGATATGGACGCCCTCCCGCTGAAGGAAGAGACCGGTCTCCCCTTCGCCTCCCAAAACGGCTGCATGCATGCGTGCGGACATGACGGCCACATGGCGATGCTGCTGGGTGCGGTGGCACTGCTTCAAGCCCGCCGCCAGGCGCTGCCGGGAACCGTCAAGTGTATTTTCCAGCCGGGCGAGGAGGGCTGCGGCGGAGCACACGCCATGATACAGGAGGGCGTGCTGGAACATCCTCCTGTACAGGCCATGTTCGGCCTGCATGTGACCGGATCTGTGCCGGAGCTGGGGCCCGGTGTGATTGGCTTTAAGAAGGGACCGCTTATGGCGGGGAGCGACTCCTTCTCCATTACCTTCTTCGGCCGGGGCGGCCATATCTCAGAGCCGGAGCATGTGCACAACCCCCTCTACGCGGCGGCCAGAGCTGTCCTCCGTGTTGAACAGCTGTCGAAATTCTGGCAGGCGCAGCCGGTTCCCTCCGTGGTGGCAGTCGGGGCGATCTCCGCGGGCGAAAAAAGCAATGTTGTCCCGGAGCGTGCCAGGCTTCTGGGGTCGGTGCGCACAAAAAATGCCCAGGCCCGCCAGAAAATTCTGGACGAGCTCAGGCAGGCAGCCTGTCAGGCTGCAGCAGAGAGCGGATGCCGGTGGGAGCTGGAGATTTTGGAATCCAATCAGATTGTGGACAACGACACCCAGGTCACCGAGTGTGCCGTGCGGGCGCTTCTCGGGCTGTTTTCGGAGGAGGGCTGTACCGAGATTACCTCCAACCTGATGGCCAGCGACGACATTTCTGAATTTTTCTCCTTCTGTCCCGGCTCTTACCTCCATCTGGGCTGCGGCTTTGGCGGAGAAACAGAGAGTGTCCCGCTCCACAGTCCACGGTTTTGCCTCAACGAGGCGGTTTTGTGGCGGGGCTCCGCCGCATTGGCGGGCTGTGCGATCCAGTGGCTTCAGGAGCACCAGGAAGGGAAATCCGACGGATAAAACCTACATCCGGCGCAGGCCTCTCAATTCAAACGCGTTGGAAGTTGGCAGGCAGCCCCCTTTCTCCCCTGCTTCTCTGACTAGACTGAAAAAAGAAGTTGTTTTATCCCGAACATAAAATTTTAAATGAGCGAAACAAGGAAATACGCCGATCCGACTATTTGACTTCCAAATATGATTGAAACGATTTAGGAGGTACGTTATGAGTATATTGGATATTTTAGGGATCGCATTCGTTTTTCTCGCTGTTCTTTACATCGGCTGGAGGGCTACCAAGCAGACTAAAACCACGGAAGATTTTCTGATGGCAAATCGCTCTCTAGGCAAGATTCAGGCGGGCTTCAGCATGGCGGCTACCGATATCGGCGGCAATGCCGTGGTAGGGGCAGTAGCTTATGCCTATGGCTGCGGCCTGGGCGGAGCTTGGTACAACTGGGGCGCAGTCGTGCCCATGTTTTTGCTGGCTATTTTCCTAGCGAAGCGTTTACGTAACAGTTCTGTCTCCTCGGTTCCCGAACTGCTGGGCGCACGCTATAACAGCGCCGCCCGCCTCATCGCCGTCATTGCGCACATTCTGGCCATCGGGGCCACTTTGGGCATTCAGTTCACCGTAGCTGCCTCCGCTGTCTCCACTATCAGCGGACTGGACTATACTCTGTGTCTGGTTGTGACTGTGGTAGTGGTAGTTGCCTACACCATCGGCGGCGGACTTCTGGCTGTGGTCAACACCGATGTATTCCAGTTTGTCGTCATCTGCCTTGCCATCGTCCTTATTATTCCCTGCTCGCTCAGTGCGGCAGGCGGCATGGACGAGCTGATTCAGAAGGTTCCCGCCGGCTACTTTGATATCTTCTCTCAAGGTTTCCTGGCCCCTATGTCACTGGGCCTGCTGTATATGTTTGATTATGCCACAAACCAGCATATCCTTCAGCGGGTATTCGCCGCCAAGGACTCCAGCACCGCCCGCTTTGCCTTTGGTTTCTCCAGCGCTGTATATGTTATATTCGGCTTGGCCGTTGCTTTCATCGGCGTGATCGCCTATGCCCTATACCCCAATCTGGATAACCCCAGCAATGCATATGCTCTGATCGTCAAGGACATCCTGCCTCCCGGAATCTCCGGCATCGCGCTGGGTGGGTTGTTCGCTGCCGCCATGTCCACGGCCGACTCCAAAATCATGGCTGCCTCCCAGCTGTTTATCAATGACATTTACGAGCCCTATATCTGTAAGGGGAAGGTCACTGACGACAAGAAGGTGCTGAGCACCTCCCGTATTGTAACCCTCCTCATCTGTGTGCTGGGCATCGGTGTGTCCCTCGTCTCCGACAGTATCGTACAGATGATGTATGTGGGCGGACTGTTTTACGGCACAGCGGTATTTATTCCCATGGTCATGGCTCTCTACTGGAAGCGCGGGACGGCCCAGGCAGCCTTGGCCGCCATTATCTCCTCCATAGTAGTGGGCCTTTATTCCGAATACTTCCTCTCGGGACAGGTACAGGGGCTTCTGGGGATGCCCTCCAACCTGCTCGCCACCCTGGTGGGTCTGGCGGTCTTCTTCGTGGTCAGCCTGGTGACACCGCCCCCCAAGGGATCCCAGCTTCGCATTATCGAAGAGAGCAAGCGAATGCAGTCATAATCCCACTGTGCATTATTCAAGGGGCCGGTTCAGCACGAAGCTGAACCGGCCCCTTCTGACGCACCGCGCTTCCTATCCCATCCCCCCTGCACCAGCCGCCGCGCCGCGGCATACAATGCCATTGGATTGGAGGGATACCCTTTGGAACATTCAGCCATGAACACCACACTCTGCGCCCGGGTCATGGGGCGGCAGGGCGCCTGTCTGCGGGTCTGTGACTGTGACACCCGGCAGGAGATTCTGGTTCACACCGATCAGGCCTGCTGCTTCTCCTGCGGAGACCTGGTTCAAATCGAATTCAGCGGCGCCATGACCATGAGCCTTCCGCCGCAAATCAGCGCCATCTGCATTTCCCGCGCAGGCTGCTGCTGACTTCTGCGGGCCCGCCCCCGGCGGGCCCTACTTACCCCCTCCCGTCCGGACCAAATCATTACAAGAGGTGATCCCATTGACGCTGTCTCCTCCGGGCGAACCCGCCGCCCTCGCCCATGTCTCCGGCGGGCCGGACTCCCCTGTCTCCGGGCTTGTCGCGTTCTTCCCCCACGAGCTGGGCACCCTGGTCACCGCACAGATCCACGGGCTCCCCTATGAGGACGCCCCCTGCTCCGCCCGGATCTTCGGGTTTCATATCCACGACGGTTCCTCCTGCACCCCTCCGGATTTTCACGACGCCGGCGGACATCTGAATCCGGCCGACTGCCCCCCCTATCACGCGGGGGATCTGCCGCCCCTCTTTGGGTGCCGCGGCGAGGCCCGCATGAGCGTCCTGACAGACCGGTTCTCCATCCCTGAGATCATCGGACGCACCGTGGTCATCCACGGAGAGCCGGACGATTTTGCCTCCCAGCCCGCCGGCCACGCCGGTCCCCGGATTGCCTGCGGCGTGATCCGGGCCCTTTAGACCCGGCATGCCCCGGCCGCCGGGACATCTGTGCTCTGCTTCACACGTCCTCCTCCAGCTCCCGAATCTCCAGAGAGCCATCGGTCTGGATAAACGCCACAGCCACCCGGCCGCTGCGCAGCCACGCCCGGAAAATATGCCGGCTCAGCTGCTCCACCTGCCACAGCTCTGCGGGTCCAAACCGGTTCTCCAGCGCATCCGTCACCTGCCTGCGGCCTGCCGCAGGCGCTTTTTTGTTCATCACAAGCCCCTCCTCCCCGTCTCACGGGCCCCGCCTACCAGATTCCCATCTGAACCATCCGCTGCGCCGCCTCCTCCGCCACCCGCTGGCGCCCCGCCTGCCGCATCTCCTCCGGGAAGGGCTCCGCCCGGTGCGGGGTATAGGCCACGGAAATCCCCAGCCCGGGGCCGCAGTCGGTCAGCAGCGACTCGTCCACGTCGTATTCCGCGCCGCCCAGGCTCAGGCGGTGCCGCCCCCGCCACCGCCTGAGCACCCGGGTATACTCCCCGCCGCCGTACGGCGCGGGCCTGCGCTCCTCCGTAAGCTCCACCGGATCCTCCGCCAGCTCCGCCCGCCAGCAGGCCATATTCTGATGCTCAAATTTTTCCACCCGTCCCACGCTACCGCCTCCCTCATCAGTGTATTCCCCGGGGCCTGTCCCCTATGAGGCGGTTTCGGGCGGCCCGCCTGGATTCCCAGGGCTCTGGCGGGATCAGAAATAATTTTCCAGCCCACCTCATAAAACTGTGTACCGGGCGGCGCGGCAGACAGAAGGCCCCGCCGCTCCAACCTGCTGCGGGAGGTAGCTGACATGGACCACAAAAACACAACCGACCTCTCCACGCTGAAGGCGGCTGTCTACCTCCGCAAGTCCCGGATGGAGGAGGGCCTGGCCACCGACGAGGTGCTCTCCAAGCACCAGAAGACTCTGCGGGACTTTGCCGCCGCCCGCGGCATCCGCATTGTCCGGGAATACCCCGAGGTGGTCAGCGGCGAATCTCTCTATGCCCGGCCCCAGATGCTCCGCCTGCTCCAGGATGTGGAGGAGGGATGCTACGACGCCGTGCTGTGCATGGACCTGGACCGGCTCTCCCGCGGGCGGATGAAGGACCAGGGCATCATCCTGGACGCCTTCCGGGACTCCAACACCCTGATCATCACCCCGGAGAAGATCTACAACCTGTCCGATGAGATCGACGAGGAGTATGCGGAGCTGAAGACCTTCCTCTCCCGCCGGGAATACAAGATTATTACCAAGCGTCTGCGCCGGGGGCTCCAGATGTCCATTCAGGAGGGCTGCTATGTGGCCAACGCCCCCTACGGCTACCGGAAAACCGTGGTGGACCGCAGGCCCACGCTGGAGATCTGCGAGCCCGAGGCCCAATTTGTCCGTATGATGTTCCAGCTCTATGCCCAGGGCTATGGCTGCACCTGGGTGGCCCGCCATGTCAACGCCCTGGGCGCCCGCCCCCACCGCTCCGAGTCGTTCTCCCGGAACAGCGTGGCCAAAATTCTGCGCAGCCCCACCTATATTGGGAAAATTGTCTGGAATCAAAGAAAGCATGTGCGCCAGGGCACCCAGGGCAGCCCCAGGCACGTCACCGTTTATCAGCCCCGGGACCAGTGGATCATCACCGACGGCCTCCACCCCGCCATTGTGGACCGGGCGCTCTTTGATCAGGTGCAGGCCATTATGGACGGGCGGTACCGCCCGCCCCGAAACGACGGCACCGTGCGCAGCCCGCTGGCCGGGGTGGTCAGGTGCGCCAACTGCGGGCAGAACATGCAGCGCGTGATGCTGAAGGGAATCCCCTATCTGGTCTGTACCCGGCCCAGCTGCTGCGCCTCCGCCCGCTTTCAGCTGGTGGAGGCGCAGATTCTGGACTTTTTGTCCGATACCCTGACCCGGCTGACCGTGCAGCAGCCCCAGCATATCCCGGGCCGGGACGTCAGCCTGCCGGAGACCGCGCTGGCCGCCGTGAGGCGCGAGCTGGCCGGCGCGGACCGCCAGAGGGACCGCCTGTACGAGCTGCTGGAGATCGGGGCATACGACCTCCCCCTGTTCCAGGCGCGGATGGAAGCTCTTCAGGAGAAGCGGACGGCTCTGGAGCGGAAGGAGGCCGAACTGCTGCGTGCCATCCAGGCCTCTCAGCGCCCCGACCCCGCCCGGCTGGCCGTTCGAATCCGCACTGTTCTGGATGTCTACGAGGCCTCTGACCCGGCGGGAAAAAACGCCCTGTTCAAATCCGTCCTGGAAGCTGTCTGGTACCGCAAGGAAAAGAAAACCAAACCCGCCGACTTTCAGCTCTCCTTTGTCCTCCGGGCCCTGTAGGCCCGGAGGCCGCTTGCCAAAAAGGCAAGCAGAAGGCGCCGATTCCGACGCATAGCCGCCGGAATCAGCGCCTTTTTTGTCTGGCACTCGCTTATGGGCGCTTTTTCGGTCGGCTCCCCGGGTATCAAAGCCGCAAGGTCCTTCTCCTTGCAGGAGTCAAAAATCTTTTTCGTGTGTATGCACACGGCCTCCCGGATACTGCGCTCTTCGCAGATGGGGCCGGGCACGACCTTTTCAGGCATATGAGTTCCCTCCTAGATTTGGGTGGTGATAACGCGGGCGGGAATGCCTGCCCGCTTGGGTTTGGCTTACACTCCATCTTATGAGACGCCCGTCGTTTGGTGCGCCCACCTTCTCTTCCCCGGACGGGCTTGCTCTTTTTTCCCTTTCCGGCTATAATAGGGGGGCAGAGTCCTCAACCCCCGCTGTGTCTCTGGAATCAGAAAGGATGTGTCCCCATGCCGCCCGTCGGTTTTATTCAAAGTGAATTGGACCTGAAGCTTTTAATCCTCTATATTATGGCCCGCACCGCAGGGCCCATCACCTTCCTCCAGCTGCTGGATCTGGCCCTGTGCGACGCCGGTGTGGACTATTTCTCCCTGTCCCAGGCGGTGGATCACATGGTTGAAACCGGCCAGCTGTCCAAGGAGGGGGAGCGCTACACCATTACGGAAAAGGGGCGGCGCAACAGTGAAATCTGTCAGAGCAGCCTGCCCTACTCCGTGCGGATGCACTGCGACGAAAATCTGGCCCGGGTCAACGACGCCCTGCGGCGGGACGCCCAGATTCAGACCCACACCCAGGACAACGGCGACGGCACCTGTACCCTCCATCTGGAATTCAACGATGCGACCAGCCCCCTGCTCCGTCTGAGCCTGCTGGTCCCCAATCAGGAGCGGGCGGCGGCCATGAGCCGGCGCTTCCGGGAGGATCCCGCCGCCTGTTACCACCAAATCATTCAAATTCTTTCCAAAGAACAGGAGGAATCCCTATGAGACGCGCCGACCGGCAGCAGGATCGGGCTTTTGCCCTGGACCTGATTGACCGCTGCAGCCATGGCGTTGTGGCTATCTCCTCCGGCGAGGACACCCCCTATTGCCTGCCCCTGTCCCTGGTGCGGGTGGAGGACGCCCTCTACTTCCACTGCGCCCGCGCGGGCCGGAAACTTGACCTGCTGCGGCGCAATCCCCGGGTGTGCGTCACCTTTGTGGGGGAGGACACCCCCGTCTTTTTGGAGCCAGCCATGTACTCCACCTACTTTCAGTCCGCCATTGTCACCGGCACCGCACAGGAGGTGACCGGCGAGGCGGAGAAAATTGCCGCCCTGCGGGCCCTGTGCCGGAAGCTGACCCCGGACCGCATGGACGGCTTTGACGCCGCCGTCTCCAAAAGCCTGAAGGTCACCTCCGTCTGGCGCATCTCCATGGAGGAGGTCACCGGAAAGGCCAAGCTGCGCCGGCCCGGATAAGTTCCCAATGCCCGTTCACAAAAGAAACGGCCGCCTTTGGCGGCCGTTTACTTCTTTAATTTGTGATGTTACAGAGGGCCGGCGGCGTTCTCCCGTTTACCCCTTGGAGGAAATCAAATTCAACAAGGCCATTCCCAAAGCGTTCTGCGGCGAAATAATGGCGGAAAGGTTGGCCGCAATCGTGGAAATGTCCACTCCCAGCGTGAGCATCAGCTTTCCAATGTTCACATTTTCAAAGGCGCCGTCCTTTTTGCCCGCATTTTTAATAATCCTGCGAATCTGTTTCTGGTTCTCTTCGCTTTCCAGTGCGGACACCAGCTCCAGGAAATACTCCACCCGCATAATCAGAAGTCTGGAATTTAACTGCCGCTCGATAAATCCGCCCTTTTCCTCAATCAGATTCTGCACTTCAATATAAATATTCGGGTCGGGGATGCTGACCATAATTTTCCCTGCAGCCTTGTCATAGCGCGCATGTTTGAGCAGGCCGGCAAATTCTTCCTCCGCATTCAGATTCTCCGGATAAAACAGCTGCTCCTTTACCCGCAGGTTCCGCACCCGCTGCTGAGAAATACCCAGTTCCTTACTGATGGAATAGTCCGAAATGGCGGCATACTCCACCCTCCCGTCCTGCCCGGTATGTTCACTCTTTTTCTTTTTCATGTAGTGATGGAACATGATCAGCTCAATTTCTCCCTTGGAGGCCAGAGAAAAATTCCGATTAAAAAACCGTCCGGCCAGTTCGTCAAAGGCCCGGCACTTCTCCTCCGTCGAAAATTCAATCACAGAACCCCTCCTTTTCTATTCCCGGGCCAGCCAGATCATGTCCCGGCCAATACACTCCACAAACTCCGGATCTGTCCGTGTCTGTGCGGCATAGTCTACAAAGTCCACATTTTTCTTCAGCCCCAGGCACACTTTGCGAAAAAAGGCCGCCAGCGCCTGCAGGTCCTCCTGGCCGCAGATTTTCCCGCTGTCATAGATCAGCGCCAGATCCACATCGCTGGCCGGCCCAGCCTCTCCTCTGGCATAGGAACCGAACAGGCCTACCCGCAGCAGAAAAGGGCAGTCCTGCCAGGCCTCCCGGACGGCGGCGGTGATCTCCTCCCGGGTCCGGACGGTCTGGGTCTCCGCCTCAAACCCACGGCCAAGGAGGGCGCTGAGATAGCTGCTCCCATGCCGGTTCACATAATCCGTAATCAAAACCCGATCCACAAAATTCCGCGCATCCTCCGCCAGCCTGCTCAGACACTGCTGTTCCAGCTCCGCCCGCTGCGCCAGGACTGACGGGGCAAACATCACCGCCAGGGCGTCGTCCGTCAGGTTCAGCGCCGTGCAGGTGTCTCCAAACAGGCCGTGTATCAGATGCTGAAACGGCATTCTGCAGGAAGCTCTCTCCCTCCGCTTTTCTCCTTGCTTCCCCCTGCACCGTCTCAGATACCGGCATCCGTCGTGACGGCAGATCATACACATACCTTTCCCGTTCTTCTGTCTATACCGGCAGTGCTTGGCATAGCAGGCGGTCAGGCAGGAGATGGGCATATGCCGGGTCTGGGGTATTTTGCTTCCATGGCCGGAGAAAGCGGCCCGAGCCAGGTTCGCCGCAGAATCAAAAAACACCCCTTCCTCTGTGTCCAGCTCTCTGTCCCGGCAAAAAAATGTGGATTTCTCCTCCGTATAAATCACATAGATGGCGGTCGCCCGGATTTTTTTGGCGCAGGACAGCAGGCTTTGTGCCTGAAAAGCACCGGAATGGCTTTTGAAGCGCACCTGGGCACGCTCGATCTGCGTTTTCCCCTTCCGCAGGTATTTCGCCTGAACCAGAAAGCGAAACATTCCGAATTCCGTCAGAAAAATCCAGATCCAGTCCGCTCCGTTTTTTGCCTCCTCTTTGCGGCTGAAGGAGTAGCTCAGCATGCGGCGGTTTGCGGCCAGCTCCCGCAGAAACATTCTCGTCAGTTCCTCTTCCGTGGTTTTCTGCCCGGGGTCCGGTGTATGGCGATACCGCAGCATGTGCTTCCGCAGCGCAAGGGACGCCCGATACAGCGACATGTGAACTTCTCTCTTCCCCTTCGATTCCCCTGTATGATTTACAGTCGTTTTCATACCTCATCCCTCCCCCCCGGACCCTTCCGGCCTTCCGGGACGTCCAGACCCATGCGCATACGGCCCCCACAAATTCTCTTTTCTGCCGGCTGTAAAAACAGCCGCATGGAGGAAGGCGCTCCATGCGGCTGACCATGCAGCGATGGGCTGCTGCTGTTTTTATTATACTGTATGCCTGTCCAAATGACAAGAAGGATTCCCTGTAACATTCCTTCCTGCCCGCTCTTTTTCTGTGCTTCTTTCCCCGCCCGAGCTCGGGGATTAACCCTTTGATCTGCGGCGGCGCAGTCCCCCGGTGTCAGGTATCCCGGCCCGCGCATACCATGGAATCGGGGCACCTCCCCAGAAGGAGGTAACACAATGGGTGTTGCAAATTCCAATAAAGTTATCAACATGACCCAAACCGGCTGCGACGGTTCGGTGCGCGTTACGCTGGCGCTGACAGCCGCTCCCGATATTCTCACCAATCCCACCGACATTGCGCTGGTGCTGGATCGGTCCGGCAGCATGAGCGGTGCGCCGCTGGCCAGCATGAAGGAGGGCGCCAAAACCTTCATCGACATCATCTCCGAGGCCACCGGCGGCGCGGCGGACGGCCTGATCGGCTCGGGCAACCGCATCGGCATCGTCAGCTTTGCCGCCACCGCCACCGCGGATACGCAGCTGATCACCTCCGTGGACACGCTGAAAAACGCCGTGGACGATCTCAGCGCCGGCGGGAACACCAACCACGCGGACGCCTTTACCAAGGCCATTCAGCTCTTTGAGCCCGCCTCCGGCAACGCAAAGGTTATCGTCATGTTCACCGACGGCAACACCACCACCGGCGCGCCCCCCGCCCCTGTGGCCGCTCTGGCCAGATCCCAGGGGATCATCATCTATGCCATCGGCCTGGTGGGCTCTGACGGCGTGGATGTCAGCGCACTGAACGAGTGGGCCACCGACCCGGACGCCTCCCATGTGGCGGTCACTCCGGACGCCGCCGACCTGGAGGCGCTGTTTGCCCAGCTGGCCGCCAACATCTCCAAGCCGGGCGCCGCCGACATTGTGATCAACGAGACGGTCAACCCCGACTTCGTCATCACCAGCGTCCTGGCTCCCAGCAAGGGCACCGTGACCACGCTGGGCACCAACACGCTGCGGTGGAACATCCCGGAGCTGGGCACCACCGCCTCGGAGAGCGCGATTCTGGAATTTATCATCCAGCACACCGCCCAGACCTCCGGTGTCAAGCTGGTCAATCAGTCCATCACCTACTCCGACAACGAGGGCAACACGGTCTCCTTCCCCGCGCCCACCGTGGAGGTGGACTGCGGCGTGGTGGTGACCCCCGAGCCCTGCCCCACGCCGGTGGACTTCACGACGGAGGGGTGCCAGGATTCCGTGCAGGTAAACCTGGGGGATGTCTATCAGGAATCCCTGGGCCGTATCATCCAGGTGGACGCCACCATCAAAAATGTCTGCCCCGGAAAGCGGGTGGCGCTGGCCGTCATCCTCACGGAGGTGGACGAACACGGCGAGGAGCACCAGCGCGGGATGAAAACCGTCACCATTCCGGCCCACAACGCTCCCTCCTGCCGGGATGTACAGGTCCGGTGCATCAAATTTGTCGTGCCCGAGGATCTGGATGTCTCGGGCGGAAGCACACAGGCCATGTGTGACCGGCGCAGCTTCAAGGCCCGCCTGATTGCCAACACCATCGATACGGATTTCCGCTGCTGCGACATCGTGACCACCATCTGAAGCCGCCGCCCGCCGCCCACCCGGGCGGCGGTACATCAGAATTCCAGAGCTGGAAGCCGTATAAAGCAGGGCTCTGCTGGGAATTTATAACAGGAGTAAGGCGGTCTATACCGCCCAGCCCCAAAAGATAAGGAGCCTGTGCCTATGAATTCCATCTGGTCTGAGACCTGCCAGATCCCGCGCCGCGACAGCCTTCCGGGAGATCTTGTCTGCGACGCCGCCGTGATCGGCGCCGGCATGGCCGGCATTTTAATTGCAGCCGCTCTGCAGCAGGCCGGCTGCAGGACAGTCGTGCTGGAGGCCGACCGGATCGGCGGCGGCCAGACCCGGAACACCACGGCTAAAATCACCTCCCAGCACGGTCTGATCTATCAAAACCTGATTTCCACATTCGGCCGGGAGCGGGCCGGGCACTATGCCCAGGCCAACGAGGCCGCCGTCCGGACATACCGGCGCCTGGTACAGGAGCAGGGCATCTCCTGCGGCTGGGAGGAGCGCAGCGCCTATCTCTATGGCAGCAACGCGGAGCAGCTCCGGTCCGAGGCCCAGGCAGCAGCCTCCCTGGGCCTGCCCGCCCGCTTTACCACCCGCTTCTCCCTCCCCTTTCCCGCGGCAGGGGCGGTGGAATTCCAGCACCAGGCCCAGTTCCATCCCCTGAAATTTCTCAAGGCCATCTCGGACAAGCTCACCGTCTTTGAAGACACCCCGGTTCTGGCCGTGAAGGGGCATACCGTCCTCACCCGGCGCGGCCGGGTGAGGGCGGAGCATATTGTGTTTGCCTGCCACTTCCCCTTTGTCAACGTCCCCGGTCTGTACTTTGCCCGGATGCACCAGGAGCGGTCCTATGTGCTGGCCCTGCGCGGAGCGTCCGTGTCAGAGGGCATGTTTTTGGGCGCGGATCCGGGGGGCGTCTCCCTGCGCAGCTGCGGGGGGTTCCTCCTGCTTGGGGGCGAGGGCCACCGCACCGGGGAAAATCCCCAGGGCGGCTGCTACGACCGCCTGCGCCGGAAGGCGCGGGTCTGGTTCCCCGGCTGTCAGGAGGCGGCCTGCTGGTCGGCCCAGGACTGCATGACCGCAGATGGCGTGCCCTATATCGGGCGCTATGCCGCCGGCCGCCCATACTGGTATGTGGCCACCGGCTTTCAAAAGTGGGGCATGACCTCCTCCATGGTGGCCGCTCTGCTGCTGCGGGATCTGATCTGCTCCTCCGCGCCCGCCTGGGCGGACGTGTTCGATCCCGGGCGGCTCTCCCCGAAGGCGGCCGCCGGGATACTGGCGGAGAGCGGCCACGCGGCCAAGGGGCTGGCCAAGTGCCTGTTCCAAATTCCCGGGCAGCCGGCGTCGGATATCCCGGCGGGACAGGGCGGCATCGCCTTTTGGGGCGGCAAAAAATCCGGCGTTTACCGGGACCGGGAGGGTGCGCCCCACCCGGTGAAGGCCCGCTGTCCCCACCTGGGCTGTCAGCTGGAGTGGAATCCGGAGGAGAGGAGCTGGGACTGCCCCTGTCACGGCTCCCGGTTTGACTGCCGGGGGCGGCGGGTCTCCGGCCCGGCTCAGGAGGACATTGCCCATGGGTAATTCCTTTTGCGGCTGGTACTTCCGGTGTCAGGCCCAGGGAGAATCTCTGGCGCTGATCCCCGCCGTCCACTGCGTCGGCGGGGTCCGGTCGGGCTCCTTACAGTTTATCAGCGGCCGGGAGCACTGGAGCGTGTCCTTCCCCGCCAGCCAGTGCCGGGTTGACGGGAACCTGCCCCGGGCCCGGCTGGGCGGGTGCTCCTTCTCTCCCGGCGGCGTCCGGCTGGACCTGCACACCCCGGCCCTCTCCGCCGTGGGCTCTCTGCGCTTTCGCGGCCTCTCCCCCATCCGGTACGACATCATGGGCCCGTTCTGCCGCATTCCATTTCTGGAGTGCCGGCACAGCGTCTTCAGCATGCGCCATCAGGTGGAAGGCATCCTGCGGATCAATGGCCGGGACTACTGCTTTTCCGACAGCACGGGCTATATCGAGGGGGACCGGGGCCGCTCCTTTCCCAGGCAGTACGCATGGACCCAGTGCTGCTTTCCCGGCGGATCTCTGATGCTGGCGGCGGCAGAAATCCCTCTGGGTCCCGTCTGCTTCACCGGCGTCATCGGCGTGGTGCAGCTGAACGGGCGGGAATACCGTCTGGCCACCTATCTGGGAGCCAGGGCGGAAAAGCTCTCCGGCGGCGAAATTGTGGTGCGGCAGGGTGCTCTGACCCTCACCGCCCGCCTGCTGGAGCGGCAGGCCCACCCCCTCGCCGCGCCCACCGGCGGGGCCATGACCCGGACCATCCGGGAAAATGTCTCCTGCCGCGCCTTTTATCAGCTGTCCAGGGGCGGCCGCCCCCTGCTCTCTCTGGAGGCGGCGGACGCCGCCTTTGAATTTGAGTACCCCCCAGGGCACGGCGCATAAAACAGGGCGGGGACAAAACGGCGGAAAGCCCGCTGTTCGGGGCTTTCCGCCGTTTCCGCTTCTTATGGTACCGCCTGGTTTTATCCTGCCCTTAATTCAGGACGATGGCGCGCACCGCCTCCATCAGATCCACCGCCTGGGTGCGCGGAACCAGCGACACCGGTTCGCCGTCCACCACGGCCAGGCAGCAGGTGCCGTCCCAGCGGTAGAGCTGAATCTGCACCTGGGGGAAGTTCTCATTGTCCAGATGGACGGTCAGGCTGATCTCCTCCTGCTGGGTGGGGGACTGGCTGGTGAACTCCTCCGCCTCCAGGGACTCCAGGGCGTCCTGAAGGTCGCCGATCTCCACTTCCTCCTCCTGATACCAGTAGGTGCGCTCATCCGGATCCCCCTGGACTGTGATGGTATAGTCTGCGCCCTCCAGCGCGATATCCAGCTGGGTAATGTCCGCAAAGTCCGCCCACAGCACCTCCCGGTGCCGCAGGTCGTCATAGGAGGCCGCCGTCAGCGCCTTGTAGTCGTCGCCGGAGATCTGGTAGACAATCTGGGACTCCCCCACTCTGGCGTAGGCGGTGATTTCCTCCTCTTCCGTGTCCTCCCCATCCGTGCCGCTGCTGTCCGTCTCCTCCGCGGCGGCGCGCTCCTGGGGATCCCGGCTGATATGAAGAATCAAGGTGTCCGAGAGGGTCTCGCCATTCTCGTCCTCGCTGGTGTAATCCACGGTCACCGTCAGCTCCGGGTCATCCAGGCCATATGTGTTGGTTGGAGTGCTTGCTTTTTCTGCGGCGGTAGTCTTTACGGCAGTATGGACTCGCTTCCGGAAGAAAAGCAAAAAACAAACGACGATCGGGTAGAAAAAGGAGGAGATGAAACATGAGACATTTTGGCAAACGGCTGTTTGGTCTGTTTCTGGCGGCTTGTATGACATTGTCGCTCCTGCCGTCCACGGTTTACGCCGCTGTGGGCGGCCTGCTGCGCAACAGCCCGGCGGAAAACCAGGCGCTGCTGGAGCAGCTGGGCGCCCTCACCGGATACGACGCCGAAGCGGCCCAGGCCCTGCTGGAGCAGTACGGCCTGCTGGACGAGGACGGCAATCTGGACATTGACCAGACCGTGGAGCTGGACGGGGTGGAGTACACCCTGGAAGAGATCGAGGCCCTTCTGGACGGCCCGGGCACCGACCTGAGCCGGGTGGGCTATGTGGACGGGGTGCCCATCGCCCTGGGGGATCTGCGGACTATCATCGCCATCGAGCGGGAGCTGCAGCGCATCCAGAAGACCTACTTCTCCGGGAAGGCCTTTGACGGGGAGTCTCTGGCCAACCTGAACAGCCTGATGAATCAGCTCCAGACCGCCGGCATCACCCTCCAGAGCGCGGGGGTGGGAGATACCCTCGACAATGTGTCGGTCCTCGATGTGGATAATTTCACAGAAATTTCTGCAAACAGCGGGCGCGCGACTGTATATATCCCGGCCAGGGTGAATCAGCAATTTTCCGTGACTGTCGCGCTGGACCCGGGACTGCTGGAAGGGATCACGGTCGAAGTGACCCTGGGCTCGACCATGACTGGGATTACGACACCGGCAACTGCCCAACTAAACGAAGACAACCCTGAGGCTACACTGACATACACGGCAAACTTAAATGATCAATCGGTTTACGATGGTGCGCCGTTAACGGTTAACGTATTCAGTACTCCGACCGTACCCGACTACGCCTACGGCGAGCTGGCCGCGGCGGTCCACTTCTCGAACTCCCAGGGGTTCGTGTTCGAGAGCGGCGGCCAGTATTACGACGCCCACACCCTGCGCCTGACCCAAACCGTGGATGTGCCCGACCTGTCCACCAAGTGGATGCAGACTGATTGGACGTCGCCGGAAAGTCTATACTCTGACACTATTGAAAATCAGAATAATCACAAGAGCAAAGATGTCTACTTTGAGTTTCTGACGTATGTGACCAGCAGCTCCAACGAGGCACTGGGTATTACAAATGATGCGCCAACCGCCACCAGAGAGACAATCAATGCGTTTATCCGGTTTCTCCAGGGGGCGAAGGGATATACCAGTGTCGAGGACGTTGGTAACGACGCTGTGCAGTTCAGGCTTACGGTTGGGAACTTGTCTGCGTATTGTATCTATACCATAAGGGCGAACGCTTGGGATGCCGGCGAATACGGCCCTTCGAATATGTTCTTCCTGCCGGAAGAAGAGGATGCCAATGTCGACCGGATCGACCTGCAAACTCCCAACTATGGCATGAATTATTCGTTTCTTCATATCAATGTCAATAATATTGCCCAGGAGACAACACCCCTGCAATTCGACGCCTCTACAAAACTGGGAACGAATGCCGTACCAGCAAGGCTGGAGGTGCAAGGTGGGGAGCGGGGCGGCATATATATTCCTGGGATTGGGTTTAACGCGGAGGCATACAATTACGGAATGCTGAAAGACACCGCGGTGGAGCTGATAGACGACGGAAAAGCCCCCACCCTGAAATCCGCCGCCGCCCCCAGCAGCACCTACCGCCCCGGCCAGCTGGTGCCGGTGGTCCTCACCTTTGACGAGCTGGTGTATGTGAACGACGACGCCAGCATCACCATCAACGACAAGCAGTTCACCGCCGATGAGCTCCACATGAGCAAGGCAGGCAACCAGCTGATCTTCTGGTACCCGGTGCAGAAGGCGGACGGCGCCCAGGTGACCATCACCTCCTTCACCGGCGTCACCGACGTCTTCGGCAACGAGGCGGAGATCAGCGGCCAGACCGCCGGGGGCGCGGAGATGGAGAGCGTCCTGCTTCGGGACGCGGCCACCGGCGTGTCCGCCAGCTACGACGCGGCGGCCGGGCAGGCCACCGTGACCGTAAGCCTGACGGATGAGGCTCAATACCGGAATGTGTACCTTAACTACCATACGCCCACTGGCGGCGAGGCCAGGGAGGTCCCCTATCGGGCGGTGGTGACCGACGGGAGCGGGGACGTGTTCGCGGCAGAGCAGGTCTATCTGAACGAGGACGACACCTTCTCCACCCAGCCCTTTGACGTGGCGGCGCTGACGAGTGAAGTGACCTACACCGTCACCCTTCAGGCCAACGAGGGCACGCGGGCTGAGCCGAACTGGGTGGACCTGTCCTACAACAGCGGCCTGAAAGCTGCCTTTACCGTGGGGGCGCTGGTGCCGGCCGCCAGCGTGACCGTCACCGATGACAGCAGCGGAGACTATGAACTCTCTTTGGCGGATCCCGTCCGCCCCACCCTGACGGCCAAAGTATACGGCAGCGATGGTATCACCCTGGCCAGCAGCCAGAGCGGCACCTGGTCCAGCAGCGATGAGGAAATCGCCGCCATCACCACCGACCCGGACAACTACTCCGGCACGGTAACGCTCACCGGACGGAAGGTGGGCACGGTGACCTTTACCTTCACCACCACTGAAAACAGCGCCGTGACCGGTACCTCCCAGACCTACACCGTAACGGCGGGGGACTCTCTGGCCCTGGTGATCCCCGAGGGGGCCTCCACCATCGTGGCCCGGCAGAACGCCGCCGCCGCTGTGCTGTGGAGCTCCAACGCGGCGCTCTTTGCCCCGGACGCGGACTTCCAGTACACCATTGAGGTATTCTATGGCCATTATACAGCGGAGGCGGAGCTTGCAGGCAGGACCCCGGTGGCAACCTACACCGCCGCCAAGGATCAGAACAGCGTCGTGATCCCAGAGAACGTGCTCAGCGGTCTCTCCAGCGGCGCTACCCCGGCCTATACCGTGCGGGTATCCATGCCCCACCCCAACGGATCCGGTGACGGCATCCGGCTGTCCGCTCTGGCGTGGATCGTGGTGAACCCGGAGCCCGCCCAGGCTGTGCTGACCCGGCCGGAGAACATCTACCTGCTGGACAGCACGGGTTCCGTGGCCATCCCGTGGTCTGTGGACAACTACAATGGCCAGACCGCCACCCTCACCATCCTGCGGATAACGGAGGACAGCACCTCCACTGCGGTCTTCGACGGCCCGCTCACCGGCAGTGCCGGCATCTATTCGCTGAACCTCAGTCCAGTGGAAGACGGCGCCCTGAAGGACACCTATCAGGTCATGCTGTCGGTGGAGAATCCCGGCGAGGAGTCCCCCAGCACCGACTCCTTCCCCCTGTATGTCTACAACGCCGAAGCGCTGAAAATCGTGGACAGCGAGGACCAGCCCATTGACAAGACGATTGGCCTTATCCTGGACAACACCGATCTGGTCGACGATCTGACCGCGGAAAACAACGCGGACGTCGCGGCCATGACCAGTCAAGAGATCCTGTCCCTGCGGCAGGAACTGGGCCTGCTGGACTACATCGGCATCAACTACAACGACTACAGCTGGAACTCCTTCAAGGACGGCATCCAGTGGGCCATTGACAGCGACGACATCTCGGTGAACTACAAGCAGGGCGGGCTGTACGAGGACATCAAACTCTTTGACTTCGACACCTACCTGCCCGAGCTGAAGATGGGCGTCGCCACCGTGGAGGACGGCACCGCCGCCATCACCGCCACCCACGCCGCCACCGGCATGAAGGCCGACATCCCGGTCACCGCCCATACCCTGCGGGAGCAGTTCTACCTGTTCCAGGTGACCCCGGCGGTGGAGACCACCCTGCGCTATACCAACGGCGACGGCACGCAGCGGACCGTACGGACCAATTCCGAGGGCGTGCTGGCCCTCTACGAACCCAGCGGCATCGCCAGCGACGTGTGGCTCAGCTCCCAGTCCGGCGACGCCGAGTACCTGGGCACCATCTATCATTACGATCTCCAGTCCGGAGAGGGGGACGCCAGAAAGCTCCAGCTCTACCCCCTGAACACCTTCCGCCTGCGGGAGGCCGCCATGGCGGAGCTGACCCTGGTAAAACCCGACGGATCCCCCTATGCGGGGACGGTCACCGTCCGGGGCGGCGTATACAAAAACGGCTATTTCTGTGAGACCGCCGGCCTGGGCACCACCCGTCAAAATGTCGGCGCCGCCGGAGCGAATCAGCAGGATACCACCTTCACCGCCGACACAAACGGAAAGATCACCGTCTATTTCGACTTCACCCAGTTCTGGTCAGCAGAAGCCGGAGAGGACAAGGACGACCTTCCCACCGCCACGGATAAGATCCAGTACGTGCTGGAGGTCCGCGGCATAGAAAACGATGCCTATTACCCCCTGTTCCAGATGGTGGACGGCACCGTCAGCCCTATGCAGGAGATGCGCACCGCCTCCGGCGTGATGGTACTGGAAGCCGTGCCGCAGGGCGAGGCAAACAAGCCCTTCGTGGCCCGGCAGGTCATCGACTACCACCTGAACGACGGCGCTCTCATTGACACCCGCTATTCCACCGGCTTTGTTGGGCCCAACTACAACTTCAAGGAAGCCGTGCTCACTACCAACGTGCTCCTGTGGGGCGAGACCGGCGGCGGGACGTCCTGCACTCTGACCATGGCAGATGAGAACGGTTATCTCCCTGCAGCCCAGGTGAGCACGGGCGCCGATCGGTACCCCTTCACCTCCATCCCCGTGGTGGAGAACACCCTGACCCTCAATGCGGAAACCATGACCGCCTCCGGCTGGATCCCCGACGGGAAGGACATGGGCCTCAAAATCCGCCTGACCCAAAACGGCAATCTGGTGCAGGAGCGCACCATGCCCTTCCGGGCCATCGACCTGACCCGGGTCACCCCGGTCAACGAGGACGAGAAGGTGACCCAGATGGTGGTTACCCTGCGGGACGCCAGCGGCTGGGATACCACAGGTGTCAATTTCGGCAGCGGCGGCAGCAGCATTCTCAACGCCCTTGTGGGCGACCTGGGTGAGCTGGCCGGCCCCGTGAATACCAGCGTGTTCCAGATGCTCATCACCCCCAGCGAGGATCCCAGCGTCTTCAACGCCCTGATTTGGGCGGGCTATGACAGCCTGGATCTGAAGGATGTGGAGTATAAGGACGGCGTGGCCGTCAGCGCCAACTTTATGACTAAGGGCCTGGAAACCGACATGCCCAGCGTGGGCGACCTTCAGGCGATGGCCAGCGGCACCTATGACCCCATGGGCGCCTACGACCCCCACCGGAGCAACCGGTTGTCCGACGTGGCGGGCTTTGACTTCGGCGTGCAGCTGGAAGGCTGCTACGAGGCGGAGATCCGCTACAACCGGGCTTCCGGCCAGTGGGAGGTCTTCACCAAGGGCGGCGGCTTCACTGCCGGCATGGGGATGGAATTCGGCTTTGATGTGAACACCGTGGTGGGCATCGTGCCGGTCACCGGCAGCTTTGAGGTGGGCGGCGCCATACAGCTGAGCCTTCAGGCCGCCACCCGGTACAGTCAGCAGAAGGACGCCGACGGCACCGAGCTGGTCTGGAGCGACCCCGATGCCGCCGCCGTCACCGATTTCCTTACCGAGCTGCGGCTGCGGGCCTATGTGGAGGCCTTCGGCGGCATCGGTTTCGATTACTCCCTCATCGCCCTGAAGATTGGCCTGTTCGGCAAGCTGGACGTGAACAGCCAGAACCGTTTCCTGTCCCGGGACTATCTGGCGGACGCGGACAGGCGGCAGACCAACGGCCAGTACCTGGATATCCAGAGCGAGGTCGGCATCAAGTTCGAGGCCGTGTTCGCCTTGATCTCCTATAAAAAAGTGCTGGCCTCCGGCAAGTTCGGCGTCGGAAAAGACTTTGGCAGCTGGGACGACATCGAAAGCTACTGGGAGAACACCGGCACCGGCCTGGACAGCCGGAGTCTCCAGTACGCCGCCGCCATGGGCGGGCTGCAGGAGGTGTCCTCCACCGCCACGCTCCAAAGCCGGGACTATCTGGAGCAGTATGCCCGCACCTGGGGCGAGCCCCAGGCCCGCATGTCCCTGCTCAGCCTGGATGCGACAAACGGCGTGAAAAATCTTCAGACCAACGCCAACCCCGCCTCCTTCCCCGAACTCAGCGGCGACGGGCGGGTGCTGGCTTATATCAGCGACGGCTACGATGCCGATAACAATCCCAATCCCAGCGTCTACGACAGCCGCGCCCACTACAGCGTGCTGGGGACTGACGGCAGCTACGGCTCTTCTCAGGAATTCCCCGACGGCGGCTTTGCGGGCTACGGCGACAGCGACGTGGACATCGCCGGCTTTATCCAGACGGGCAGCTCCATGGCCAACGCCACCGCCGCGGCGGCCTGGGTGCGCCAGGGCGCTGAGATCCCCGGAAAGGACGCCGGCGACGAGATCACGGCGGCGGAGCAGAACCTGCTGATGAACAGCTCCGAGATCATGGTCTCAGTCTGGTCCAAGAGACAGGGCGGCGACGACCCCGGCAGCTGGACCACCACCCGCCTGACCGCCAACGCCACCCCCGACCTGGCCCCTGCGGTGGCGGTCAACGGCCAGGGCAAGGCCATCGTCTTCTGGCGCAGCGTCTACAGCGCCGACCCGGAGTCCGGCCTGATGGACTTCTCCGCTCAGGATCAGATCCTGTACAGCGTCTATGACGGCGGCAGCTGGAGCGACGCCAAGATGCTCTACAACGGCGCCAACGGCTCCGTCAAGGGCCTCCAGGCCGCCATGATGCAGGATGGTACCGCCATCGCCGTGTACACTCTGGACCGCACCGGGGCGTCGGATGGCTCCGGGCAGGAGGTCGGCTACACCATCGTGAACAGCGACGGCACCCTCGGCCGTTCCATGCTGGTCACCAGCGATGAAACTCTGGACGAGAACCCCCAAGTGAGCGCGGCATCTCTGCATTTGACCACGGGAACGCGCGATCAACGGTTCATCCTGGGCTGGCACAGCCAGCGCGGCGGCGAGAGCGACATCCAGCTGCTGGCGGTGGACGGAAACGGCGCCATATCCAACACCTTCCCCGCCTCCCTGTCCGCCCTGACCAGCAGCGGTCAGGCCGACATCAGCGGCGACTTCCGCTTCGCCCTCGTTTGGCGCGACAACACCCTCGGTTCCGGCTATGTCAAAGCCCTGACTATCCTGTGGAGCGAGACCGTCAGCGACGAGACCACAGATGGCCTGATGACGGCGGCCCACAGCGAACTGAAGGCGGTCCGCCTGCTGGCAGAGGATACGGATGCCAACAACGTTGTGGACGATTTCCGCCTGACCGCCCCGCAGGTGGTGGCGGAGCTGCCGGCCAACACCCTTCTGGATCACTTCGATGCCTATGTGGAGACGTCGTACGCTGACAACTCCCTGCACCCCATCAAGGCGGTAATTCAGACCACTTACTATGATCAGGCCAATCCGGAATCGATCTATGACGAAGATACCGGAACCACTGTCACCATTCCCGGCGAGCAGACCATGCTCTACACCGCCGCCCAAAACTTTGAACCCTATGGACTGGAGGTGGAGGCCATCGGGGTGGACTACGGAAATCTGACAGCGGACAGCCTGACCCCCATCCAGTTTACTGTCCGCAATACCGGCGTGAATGACCTGGCGGATTTGACCGTCACCCTGGGTGCGGATGAGACTGCTGCTCTGGACACGGCCCTGCATCCCAATGAGAGCGCCACCCTGACGGTATACCACAAGGTAGGCCAAACCGTGGCGGATGTGGACTATACCATCACCAGCGGAAGCGGCATCAGCCACAGCGGCACTGTCTATCTGGACTACCCGGACATCGGCATCTCCCAGATGAAGGTGCTGGAGGAAACGGAGGGGCAGCGCACCATCGCCCTCACCCTCTACAATGCCTCCGACGCCCCGCTGGCCGGCAGCGGCCGGGAGGTCAAGGCAGCTTTCTACACCGACAGCCTGCTGACGGAAAAGGCAGAGGTGACCTGCAACGGCGCTTCCAGCGACACCGTCACTATTTCCGGAACGGATCTATCCCGCATCGACGCGGGCAGTCTTACTCTGGTGCTGACCTACAACATCAAAGACTATGTGGAGGGCACCCTTCAAGAGCAGGAGATCCCCGACAGCGGCGTGTATCTGTACGCCGACGTCTGGACGGAGGGAACAATTGGAAGCCAGAGCGGCGCCAAGCGCCTGCCCGAGTATCACAGCAGCGATAATCAGGCGGCCGTCCTGCTCACCGGCGCATATGCCCGCACCGGCGAAAAGACCGCACTGGATGTAATCCAGACCAACACGGATGTCACCACCGCCGTGGTGGAACTGAAAAACAACTCTCTGCAGGACCAGACCACTGCCGCTCTGGCGGCCACCCTGCTGGACGCAGGCGGCCGCCCCCTGGAGACACAGACCACCGGCATTACGGCCGGAACACTGGGCGGTGAAGCTGTCCAAACCAGCACGGTGCAATTCAGCAAATTGGGCGCCCGTGTGGTGGTACACGCCGCCGTACCCGGCGAGGATATTCTGTCCTTTGACGGCCTGCCCGTGTCCATTGATGACTTCGTTCAGGGCGAGGACGGCAAGTACACCTGTTCCCTGTCCGGCGTCTCCGCGGAGGGCACCCTTGTCACTGCCATCTCCGGCGAAAATAAGGATGTCGCCATCAATGGTACCCTGTCTTCCGGTGCCGGCACCCAGTATGTCCCCATCGGTGTGGGCGAGACGGTTATCACCGTGACCATCGGCAGCACAACCTATACCCTCAACATCACCAGCACCCACACCAGCAGCGGCGGCGGTTCCTCCGCTTACCGGATTATTGTGGAATCCGGCAGCAACGGCAAGGTCACGGCCAGCCGGGATACCGCCGGCGCAGGCACCACCGTCACGCTGACTGTTGTGCCGGATGACGGCTTCCGCCTTGCCGGCCTTACCGCCACGGCGCGAAACGGGAAATCCGTCACGCTGAACGACCAGGGCGACGGCAAGTATACCTTTACCATGCCGGCCAGTACTGTTACCGTGAAAGCAGACTTTGTCACGGGAGCATCGGATAATTTCCCCTTTGTCGATGTCCCCTCGGGTGCCTGGTATGAGGAGGGAGTGCGCTATGTCTACGAGCATGGCCTGATGTCCGGCACCAGCGCCACCCTCTTCAGCCCCGATATGACAACCACCCGCAGCATGATTGCCACCATTCTGTGGCGTCTGGAGGGCAGTCCCGCGGCAGATTACGCCATGACCTTTCATGACGTGGATCCAGACGCCTGGTACGGCGAGGCGGTCCGCTGGGCCGCCAGCGAGGGAATCGCAGCCGGGTACAGCAGCAGCAGGTTTGGACCCCATGATCCCATAACCCGCGAGCAGCTGGCTACTATGCTCTATCACTATGCACAGTACAAGGGCTGCGATGTGTCTGCCAGTGCCGACCTGTCCGGCTACGCCGATGCCCCCGAGATCAACGCCTGGGCCACGACGGCACTTCAGTGGGCCTGCGCCGAGGGGCTGATCTCCGGCACCAGCGGCACCACGCTGACGCCCAGCGGCTCTGCTGCCCGTGCGCAAGTTGCTGTAATCCTGATGCGTTTCTGTGAGAATGTGGCCAAATAAGCCGCACCGCGCAGTTACCCCCTTCGGCTCAGCCGGAGGGGGTAACTGCTTTTCTCCTCTGTCCTGGCGGGACGGCGCCTCCGGAATAAAAGAACTGCCCGCGCACGTCCCGCTCCGCCCGGTCCGTCCGGTCAGAGGACAGGGCGTGCACAACCGTCCCAATATCCTGCCGGATACAAATGGACTGCCCCGCAATTTCTCCGGGCGTATAGGACTCCTGCTGATTGATGCAGACATAGGCCGCGTTTCGGTTCTCCCGGGTCATACGCCAGAAGGGATACTTAATAATCACCGGGGTATTTCCGCCCACCCCAAGCTCCAGGAACACCACCCGCAATCCCTTATGGCGGCGGAGGAAATCCTGATACCGCTGCTGAGCCGCATGCCAGCCCGCATCCTCCACAAAGGTATCGTCACACCGCAGGTTCATGGTCATGGGACGGCCGCAGACGGGACAGCGGGGCACCAGTTCCGGCGGCACCCGCATCTCCCTCTGCTGCGCTGCCATCTTCCGAACTGTCTCCTCGTTGTCATAGGTCTGGTTATGACAGGGCTTGACGCACTGCCACAGGCCATAGTCCCCCTGGGTATAGAACAGCCGCTTTTTATCAAACCCCGCGCGCTGAAACTGATGGTCCACATTGGTAGTCAGAACAAAGTAGTCCATGTCCCGGACCAGTGCCAGCAGCTCCCGATAGACCGGCTTCGGCGCCTCCACATACCGGTTCCAGTAGATCTGCCGGCTCCACCAGGCCCAGTACTCCTCCAGCGAGGGAAACGGATAAAACCCGCCGGAATACAGATCCGGGATATGGTATTTTGCAATAAAGTCGCCGAAGAGAGTCTGGAACCGCTCCCCGGAATAGGTCAGTCCGGCCGATGCGGACAGGCCGGAGCCCGCCCCGATCACAACTGCGTCCGCTTGATCAAGCGCCGCTTTCAGCTGGCTCAGCTGCCGCTCCCAGCAGGTTTCGGTAGATGTCTGCGTCAAAATCCTTGAAAACATTAAAAATCACCTTTCGGATGGAAGTGGGCCGCCGGAGGAAATCCGTGACGGTCCTCACCGCGATTTCCGCGGCCTCCTGATTGGGAAAGTGGAACTCGCCGGTGGAGACACAGCAAAAGGCCACGCTGGTCAGCCCATGGGCCGAAGCCAGCTCCAGGCAGGAGCGGTAGCAGGCCGCCAGCTCCGCCCGGTCCCGCCGGGTCACAGCTCCCCGTACAATGGGCCCCACCGTATGAAGCACATGGGCCGCCGGAAGGTTATAGCCCTTTGTCAGCTTGGCCCGGCCATTGGGCTCCGGGTGCCCCTGGGCCAGCATGAGCCGGGCGCACTCGTCCCGCAGCTGAAGCCCCGCCGCAGAGTGAATGGCATTGTCGATGCAGCCGTGACAGGGGTGAAAGCACCCCAGCAGGGCGGAGTTGGCGGCATTGACAATGGCATCCGCCCGCAGCCGGACAATGTCCCCCTGCCAGAGGGCCAGCCGGGGATCTCCGCCGGCGGGCGGCAGGGCGCCGGCGTCCACCACACCCCGCTCCTCCCGCTCAGCTGTCAGAAGGCCATCCTGTACTGCAATAAATTCTGCATCCAGCGGCAGAGGCGGCCGGAGGTTCATCAGGCTGCGGAGCAGGCGGCGCTGGTCCCGCTCCTCCCTGGAAAACCGGGCGGCCTGCTCCCGGTACTCCGGCATCTCCTCCAGCAGTCTGCGGTTGAGATAGGCGATCTGTTCCATGCGGTTCATCAAGGCTGCTCCTCCCCTGCCAGATTCTCCACCGCCTGCACCGGGCAAATGCCAAAACAGTTTCCGCAGTGGAGGCAGCGGCTTTCGTCAATCCTGCGGGGGATGTCTTCGCTGATACAGCCAGTGGGGCAAACACTGCGGCACCCCTGGCAGCCAATGCACTTCTCCCCGTTGATACGGTAACCGGCGGGACGCTCCGCCGCCCCGCCGAAGGCAAAGCGCTGGCGGAAGGGCGGCTGCCGGGACAGGTCAAAGTACTCCCCCTCCCCTTTATAGAGGTGAAATACCTCCAGGGCGCCGCGGCTTTGCCTGGTGGGATAGATGTTCTCCATATAGGGGTTTTTCTGAAAAATCTCCTCCAGCCGCGCGGTCCCAATATTCCGCACCGGTCCCCGGAGGGAGATGGCCACGGAGGAGAGGGTATCCCTCCCCTTCCTGCCGGTGAGTGCCGCAAAGGGCCGGGCCATCAGCCGGCTGTAAAAGGACTTTCCCCGGGCGGTGAGAAAATAAAGGCCGTCCTCCTCCGCCAGCATCAGGTCGATGACACAGGTCTGGGGCAGTCCCTGTTCATCCAGGGTGGCAAAGACCACCGAATGGATCTCAGACTGAAGGATCTGCAATATGCTCTGTGGGGTCATGGATATCCCTCTCTTGTCCGGATATGGGGCGGGGCGCCCCGGCGGCAGGACGTCTCCGGGGCTTCTGCCTTACTTTACAAGCTGTATTCCTGGGGCGGGTTGCCGGAGAAGTCGGCAATAACCGCATGGGCGTCCGCCAGATAAAATACCTCAAAAATCGGATTGTCGGCGGTCTGATACTGGCTTTTCACGATGGGATTCCGGATGCACATCTCCTTTGCGGACAAGTTGTCCTCAAACACAGCCCGGCCGCTGAGGCGAATCCAGGCGTAGGCGGGGCTGGACACCGAGATTTCAATATTGGGGTTGGCCTGCATGTCCTTGTACACATCCTTGGTGCTGTTGGTGCACAACCACAGTCTGCCGTCCATCTCCCCCGCGAACATAAAGGGGCGGCACTTGGCCCGGCCGTCCCGGCCCACCGTGGCCAGATACTGCACAGGGTTCTCCTGCAGGAATTTCACGACTTCGTTCATATTGTTTACCTCCAATCGGGATTCAAAACCAATGCGTTCTGGTCGGCTTTGTGTTGATTGCAGCGCCTGCCCCTGCGTTTGACCAGTACGCACAATATTGCGGGACAGTTAAACGATGGCGTTACTTCCGCACCACAGAAATGCGCTGCTGGATATGGCTGCCGCTGACCGCCTCGTCCACCATGGCGATGGCGTAATCCGCATAGCTGATGACGCTCTCCCCCCGTGCGTTCAGCGTCAGCTCCTCGCCGCCCAGAATGTACTGACCGGTGCGCTCGCCGTCGGCCTGGAAATCGCCGGCGGGGCTGAGATAGGTCCACTTCACGTCCCCCCGGGCCCGCAGCTCTCCCAGTGCCTTGGCCATAGCGGCGGCCAGGGGCTTGAAGGCATCAGGGAAGTCCGGGCCGTCCGCCACGCAGGCGGTGTGCTCCGGATTGACATACAGGCTGCCGGCGCCGCCCACCACCAGCAGGCGGGTATCTGTGCCGCTGAGCACATCGCACAGGTGCTTCAAAGAAGTGCTGTGCTGGGGAAGGGTGTCCTCCGTCCAGGCGCCGAAGGCGTCAATGACCACGTCAAAGCCCTTCAGATCGTCGGCGGTCAGCTGGAAGAGATCCTTTCGGATGACCTGGGCCGCATCTGTCTGATTTTCCCCCCGGACCACTGCGGTCACGTCCAGCCCTCTGTTCAGGGCCTCCTTCACAATCAGCTTACCGGCCTTTCCGTTGGCACATACCACTGCAAGTTTCATGGTGATTACCTCCATATTCATTGGTCTTTCTCTGAGGAACGGCTTGCCATTTCCTCCTGACGCCGTTATAATAAGGCTGTACAGAGTTTTTGTAAAGTAAGCACTTTATTGTGCTGTAGTTACCAAAAAGAAACTATTGGAGGGATATTTCATGGAAAATATTCAGACAAGTTCCGCCGCGCCGGCCAAAGAGCTGCCCGCCTGCCCGGTGGAGACCACGCTGACGCTGATCAGCGACAAATGGAAGGTCCTGATCCTTCGGGATCTGATGCCGGGGACCAAGCGATTCGGCGCACTGAAAAAGTCCATCGGCGGGGTGAGTCAAAAGGTGCTGACCGCCCAGCTGCGCCAAATGGAGGAAAGCGGTCTGCTGACCCGCACCGTCTATCCCGAGGTACCGCCCCGGGTGGAGTACACCCTGACGGAGCTTGGGTATAGTCTGAAGCCCATCCTGGACGCCATGTGGGACTGGGGCGAAGCCTATAAGGCCAAAACCGGGAACTGACCGCGCCCGCTTCCCCTTTCCGGCCTGACACCAAAAAAGTACGCATGCCCCTGGGCCAGCTTCCATGATGTTCCCCCTGATATTTGCCTTTTCAGGTTCGGGGAAGCTGTCCCGGCTTTGGGAACGCATCTTTTCTCTGTTTAAAAATCGTTCATTTTATCACCTGCGTACAGCCGCTCTGGCCGGACCGCATCCATGTATTTTGGTGACAATCTACAGGAATTTTCCGCTGTGCTCCGGGGAATCCGGCGTTCCTGCCCAGAGCGTGTAAAAATATCTTAACATGTGTTTTGATTTCCAAATTTCTATTGACGCAGGTGGGTTTTAGTGTTATGTTATACATGCTTTTCGCCGCCGATATGATGCGCCTTTTGGGTATGAGCCCCAAGGCCTTTGCCCCCTTCTGGATTTCGTGCCGGCGGAAGTTTTGAACAGAGAGATGATTGAAGACTTTTCGTTTGGATGGACAGCGCTTCTGATTTGGGAGGCACTGCCTTTTTATTGATTTGAGAAGGTGTTTTATGGAAGTTTCGCTCTCCTATTTCCTGCAGGCCATGTCCTCCAACCCGGTATTGCTGATTACAGTACTGCTGACCCTCGGCGTCATTTTTGTCAATGGGTGGACCGACGCGCCCAATGCCATTGCCACCTGCATCACCACCCGCTGTCTCAACGCCCGCACCGCTATTCTCACCAGTGCGGTATTTAATTTTCTGGGCGTTTTGATCATGACCCACATCAACAGCTCGGTGGCTTCCACCATCAGCAACATGGTGGACTTTGGCGGGAACACCCGGGAGTCTCTGGTCGCCCTGTGTGCTGCGCTGTTTTCCATCGTGGTGTACAGCGTGACGGCAGCCCGTTTCGGCATCCCTACCAGCGAGAGCCACAGCCTGATTGCCGGGCTCTCCGGCGCTGCCATCGCCATTCAAAATGGCGTGGACGGCATCAATATGGACGAATGGATCAAGGTCATCTATGGTCTGGTTTTAAGTCTGCTGCTGGGCTTTGTGTGCGGCTGGGCGGTCTGCAAGCTGCTGACCATCCTCTGCGCCGGGATGAACCGGCACAAGACCAACCGTTTTTTCCAGGGCGCGGAAATTTTCGGCGCCGCCGCCATGAGCTTTATGCACGGAGCTCAGGACGGGCAGAAGTTTATCGGTGTGCTGTTTCTGGGCGTTGCCTTCAGCAACGGGCAGGGCAGTGTCAGCGGCATGGTGATTCCCGTGTGGCTGATGATCCTGTGCAGCACGGTAATGGGCGTTGGCACCAGCGTGGGCGGCGAGAAAATCATCAAATCGGTGGGCATGGATATGGTACACCTGGAAAAATACCAGGGCTTTGCCGCCGACCTGTCCGCGGCTGTCTGCCTGCTGCTGTCCAGCCTGTTCGGCATTCCCGTCTCCACCACCCACACCAAAACCAGCGCGATTATGGGCGTGGGGGCGGTCAAGCGCCTGTCCGCCATCAACTTCGGCGTGGTCAAGGACATGATGCTTACGTGGGTCTTTACCTTCCCCGGCTGCGGCCTCATCAGCTTTGTGATGGCCAAGCTGTTTATGGCGGTTTTGTAAGGGCTGTTTTTCATGCACACAGCAAGTACATAGTGTAAGGGAGCGTACGATATGGCAAAGAAGCAAGATTCCTTTTATTTTGAAACATTTACGGAATGCATTGACTTTTCCTGTCAGGCGGCCCAGCTGCTGAACAAGGCCATGCGGGATTTTGCCCCCCAGCGGATTGAGGAAATGCTCGACGAGATGCACGCGGTGGAGCACGCGGCCGATGAAAAGAAGCACGCGCTGCTGAATGTGCTGGCCAAGGCGTTTATTACCCCCATCGAGCGGGAGGATATTATTCTTCTCAGCCAGAATATCGACGAGGTCACCGATAAAATTGAGGACGTCCTGCTGCGGATCTACTGCAACAACATCCAGAGCATCCGGCCGGAGGCACTGGAGCTGTCCGAGGTCATCATCCAGTGCTGTCAGGAGGCCAAGCAGATGATCGCGGAGTTTGCTGATTTCAAGCGTTCCAAGCATCTGCACGACCACATTGTCCGCATCAACACCCTGGAGGAGGAGGCAGACCAGCGGTTTATTACCAGTCTGCGCACCCTGCATACCACCTGCACCGATCCCATCGAGATTATGGTCTGGCGCGAGATTTTTATCTATCTGGAGAAGTGCGTGGACGCCTGCGAGCATGTTGCAGACACGGTGGAAAGCGTTGTCATGAAAAACTCCTGAGGGAGCCTTAGTTTTAGAAGCCAGGGGCAGGCACAGGATTCCGGCCTTTCCGCCGCATCCCCCAATCTGCCCGGAAGGACAAACCATGATTCAGTTTTTGAAAAAGCAGCCGCCCGGCAGGCTGATTGCCCTGGGATTTGCAGCGGTCATCCTTTTGGGCAGTCTGCTGCTTCTGCTTCCCGTCTCGGTGCGGCCGGACGCGGAGGTCACCTTTATTGACGCACTGTTTACTTCTACCAGCGCCGTATGCGTCACCGGCCTGATTGCCATCGACACGGCGGATCACTTCACTGTTTTTGGCCAAGCTGTTGTGGCAGCCCTGATCCAAATCGGCGGTCTGGGCGTCACCTCTGTCGGCATGGGATTGATTCTGGCCGCAGGCAGGCAGGTCGGCATCAGGGGCAGGCTTTTGATTAAAGAGGCCCTGAACGTGGACAGCTTCAAGGGCATGGTCCGTCTGGTCAAGGCCGTGCTGATGATGACCCTGTGCTTCGAGGCCGCCGGCATGGTCCTGAGTTTTCTTGTTTTTGTTCAGGATTACTCCCCCCTGCACGCCCTGTGGATCAGCATTTTCCACTCCATTGCCGCGTTCAACAACTCCGGATTTGATATTCTGGGCGGGCTGCGCAACCTGATCCCTTATCAGAGCAATATTCTTTTGAACCTGACCACCTGCGGGCTGATTATCTGCGGCGGCCTGGGCTTTCTGGTGATGCTGGATATCAAGCGCTGCCGCAGCTTCCGGAAGCTGACCCTCCACTCCAAGGTGGTTCTGACTACCACAGCCGCCCTGCTGATCATCGGCACGCTGCTGCTGAAGGCTACTGAAGAGATGACCTGGCTGGGGGCCTTTTTCCACAGCGTATCGGCCCGTACTGCCGGCTTTTCCACCTATCCCATCGGCGAGCTGACCAATGCCGGGCTGTTTACCCTGATTATCCTGATGTTCATCGGCGCCTCCCCCGGTTCCACCGGCGGCGGCATCAAAACCACCACCTTCTTCATTCTGATGCAGGAGGTGCGTTCCGTCTTCTCCAAGCGCCGGCCCGGGGCCTTTCATCGCACGCTTCCGGCTGAAGCTTTGTCAAAAGCGGCGGTAATCGCTCTTTTGTCCCTGTTGGTGGTCTGCTGCGGCACATTTCTGCTTTGCATCCTGGAGCCGGGCTGTACTTTCATACAGCTGTTGTTTGAAGTAGTTTCCGCCTTTGGTACGGTTGGCCTGTCCACCGGAATTACACCGAATCTCTCGGTTGCCAGCAAGGCAGTGATTATCCTTACCATGTATATTGGGCGTCTGGGGGCTTTTACCCTGCTGTCCATGTGGATCAACCGGGAAGAGCCCAGTGTCCGCTATACGGAGGAATCTATTACAATAGGGTAGGTAATTATGAAAAAACAAACTTCTGCTACTTCCTTTGGTGTGATTGGGCTTGGGCGTTTCGGCACGGCCCTGGTTAAAACCCTTGCCGAAGCGGGCAAGGAGGTTATTGCAGTGGATAAGGACGAGCAAAAGGTCAAGGCCGTACGGAAATATACGGATTTTGCCTTTGTTGTGGAGACCCTTGACGAGGAATCCCTGGAGGCAACCGGGATTCAGAACTGTGAAACCGTAACCATCTGCATCGGGGAGCAGCTTGATGTAAGCATTCTGACTACTATGCTGGTCATCCGCATGGGCATTCCCCAGGTCATTTCCAAGGCCAACAGCCGGGAACACGGGGAGGTGCTCAAACAGCTGGGGGCCACAGTGGTTTACCCGGAGGCAGATATGGCGGTATTCATGGGCAAGCGCCTTATCTCCAAGTATTTGATTGATTATATCTCTCTGGGTGATCATGTGGAGGTTCGCCGGATTCAGGCGGGGGGCAGCCTGCTGCGCCACACCATTCAGGAGCTGGATATCCGCCGGGTTTTCGGCATCAACATCATCGCCGTGGAACGGGATCAACAGACCAACGTGGAATTCTCCCCCCAATACTGCTTTCAGGAGGGGGACATTGTCACTGTGATTGGAAAGGCGGACAAAATCGACCGCTTTGAACGGGATATCCAGCCGTAACTGCCTTGAGAAAGAGAGAACGCTTGATTACCGCGGCCAAGGGGGCCGCAATTGGCGGAACCATGCTGATACCCGGTGTCAGCGGGGGCACGATGGCCATTATGCTGGGCATCTATGACCGGCTGATTTCAGCGGTCAGCTCCTTCCGCCGGCACAAGCGGGAGAGCTTCTTTTTCCTGCTCTGGTTCTGCCTGGGGGCGGGGTGCGGCATGCTTCTGCTGGCCAAGCCGCTGCTCTGCCTTATGGAGCTGTTCCCAAAGCCCGCAGGCTGCTTTTTCATGGGCGCGGTGGCGGGCAGCATTCCCATGACGTATCAAAAGTCCTCTGTGACCTCCTTCTCCTGGCGTGTCCCGGTCTATGTGCTGATCGGCGTGGCCATTGTGCTGCTGCTCTCCGGAACTCCCTCGATCCGTCTGGCTGCCGCCAGCGGCCCGTGGCAGTATGCCCTCCTGGTGCTCTCCGGCATCTTTGCAGCAGCGGCCCTGGTCCTGCCCGGCATCAGCGTCTCCTATCTGTTTCTGGTGCTGGGCCTGTACGACCAGCTGATCCGCGCCATTGACAGTCTGGATCTCCTTTTCCTGCTCCCCCTCGCTCTGGGACTGATCCTGGGCATTATTCTGACCACCAAGCTGCTGGAGCACCTGATGTCCGCCTATCCCCAGGCGACCTACCTGATCATTCTGGGGTTTGTGATCGCCTCTGTTCCCACTATCTTCCCCGGAATCCCGTCGGCCCTTGGGCTTATTCCGTGCGTGCTCACGTTCCTCGGCGGCTTTGTTGTGGTTTATCAGGTTTCCAAGCTGTAACATGACGCTCTGACCGCCTCCTCCCCGGAGGCAGGCCAACAGACAAACGGGTCAAGGCGAAACGCCTTGACCCGTTTCTGCTTCTAACGTGGATTTATCCGCACGATCCAGCCTGTTTCTCCCAGGCAAACAGGCGCCGCTTCCGCGCGGCATAATAGAGAAATCCCGTCATATCCGCCAGGAACCAGCCGATGGGCACCGCCCACCAGATACCTGCCACGCCAAAAAGCGGAACGGCCGAGAGCACATAGGCCAGCACCACCCGGGTCCCCAGCGAAATAACCGTGAGCACGACGCTCATCCCGGGCCGTCCCAGCGCCCGGTACAGGCCATACAGAAGGAACAAAAAGCCGATTCCGCAGTAGAAGGCCCCCTCAATGCGCAGATAGCGGACGCCCTCCGCAATAATTTCTGCCTCCTCCGGCGCCACGAACAGCGTCATCAGCTGACGGGCAAAGAGCCACACCAGAGCGGACACCGCCAGGCAGAAAATCAGCGCCGTCAGCACCGCGCCCTTCAGCCCGGCGCGGATGCGCCCCTCCTCCCTCGCCCCATAGTTCTGGGCAATGAAGGTGGAAAAGGCGTTGCCGAAGTCCTGCACCGGCATGTAGGCAAAGGAGTCAATTTTCACAGCCGCCGCAAAGGCCGCCATGACAGTCTCTCCAAAGCTGTTGACCAGCCCCTGGACCATCAGGATCCCCAGATTCATCACCGACTGCTGCACACAGGTCAGAATGGAAAAGCTGGCAATTTCCCGGATTTTGGACCAGCGAATGGGGGTGTCGCCCCGCCGGGGGCGCAGCTGGGGGCAGCGGATCAGCGCAAAAATCCCCAGGCCAACGCCGGAGACGTATTGGGAAATCACCGTTGCCTCCGCAGCGCCGGCCACCCCACGCTCCAGCCCCAGCACAAACCACAAATCCAGGCCGATATTCAGCAGGGCGGAAACCGCCAGAAAGATCAGCGGGCTTATGGAATCCCCGATGGCACGCAGATAGCAGGAAACATAATTATACAAAAACGTCCCCGCAATTCCGCAGAAAATCACCGCCAGATACTCCCGCATCAGCGCCCAGATTGCATCATCCGAGACCCGAAGAAACAGGCGGATGCCGTCCAGGCACAGAAAGGCAAGGACATTCAGAAGCACCGTCAGCGCGGCGATGAGGACAAAGGAGGCGCGGGCGCTCTCCCGCAGCCCATCCGCGTCCCGCTGTCCAAAGCGAATGGAAAACACGGCCCCGCTGCCCATGCACAGCCCCAGAAGAACAGAGGTCAGAAAGGTCATCAGAGTGAAGGATGAACCCACCGCCGCCAGTGCGTTTGGGCCCAGATACCAGCTGACAATCAGCGTATCGGCCACATTGTAGCATTGCTGCAGAAGATTCCCCAAAATCATGGGCACGGCAAACAGCAGCATGGAGCGCATCACCGGCCCCCGGGTCAGGTCCTTGTTCATCTCACCACATCCAAACCGAAAGTTTAAACTTACGTTTTGTAATCATTGTAGCAATGCGGGCCGGCAAAGTCAACCTTTCATTTACATTTCGTCTCTTCGGCTTTATAATAGGGACACAGACGCAAAGAGGTGATGGTCCATGTTTCTGGAGGGATTGGATGCCCTGGATCAGAAAATTGTTCAGCTGCTGATTGAAAATGCCCGCCTCTCCTACTCCGACATTGGGGAGAAGGTGGGGATCTCCCGGGTGGCCGTGAAGGCCCGCATTCAGGCGCTGGAGCAGCGGGGAATCATTGAGGAGTACACCATCATCATCAACCCGCAGAAAATCAGCGGCGCGGTGTCCTGCTATTTTGAAATTGAAACGCTGCCCGATACCCTGTGGGAGGTCACGGAGATTCTCCGGCAGAACGAGACCATCACGCAGGTTTACCGGGTCACGGGCAAGGACAAGCTCCACGTCCACGCAGTGGCCGCCTCCAGCGAGGAGATGGAGCGGCTGATCCGGGAGGTGATCGACCCCCTGCCCGGCGTGGTCAGCTGCAGCTGCAACATCATTTTGTCCCGGATCAAGGACATCAAAGGGCTGCGGCTGTAAGGGAGATACCTGGAAAAGGAAACACGCCGCACTTCCGCATCAACACCCGAATCAACTAACAGGAGTCCTGATTATGTATGACGTTGTCGCTTTGGGCGAGCTGCTCATCGATTTTACCTGTCAATCCGTGGATCCGGCGGGCTATCCAACCATGGCGGCCCACCCCGGCGGAGCCCCCGCCAACTTTCTGGCTGCGCTGGCCAAATTCGGCGCGCGGACGGCCCTGCTGGGCAAGGTGGGCAGCGACGCATTCGGCGGCCTGCTGCGGGACACCCTCCGCGCGGCGGGAATTGAAACCAGAGGGCTGGCTGCTACCCGCGATGTCTTTACCACCTTGTCCTTTGTCACCCTGGATGAACACGGAGATCGCTCCTTCTCTTTCGCCCGCAAGCCGGGCGCCGATACCTGCCTCACCTTTGAGGAGCTGGATCTGGAGCTGATCCGTGAGGCCCGGATCTTCCATTTCGGCTCGCTGTCCCTGACTGATGAACCGGCCCGCACCACCACCCATCGGGCGGTCCAATATGCCAAGGCCCACGGAAAGCTGATCACCTATGACCCCAACCTCCGCCCGCCCCTTTGGGATTCCCTTGACACCGCCAGGGAACAAATTCTGTGGGGGCTTGCACAGGCGGACGTCATCAAAATCAGTCAGGAAGAAGTGGAATTCCTGTTCGGCCTTGGCCCTGAACAGGGCGCCGGGCATATCATACGCCATTTTGGCGCCCGGCTGGTATTTGTCACCTGCGGCGCCGACGGCTGCTTTTTCAAAAATCCCGCAGCCGGGGGGCACGTTCCGGGCCTTGGCGGTATCCGGGTGGTCGACACCACCGGCGCCGGGGACATCTTCGGCGGCAGCGCCGTCTGGAAGCTGATCCAGCTGGGAAAGGCGCCCGATCAGCTCAGTGAGGCGGAGCTGCGGGAGATCGCCTCGTTTGCCTGTACCAGCGCCGGCCTGTCCACCACAAAGCCCGGCGGCATCTCCAGCGTGCCGGAGTATCAGGACATTTTAGGCCATATGCGCTGAAGCCCCAGCAGCGGCGCTGTGTGCAGCCCATGTGCGGTTTTGATCCCCTCTATAAAAACCGCCCCATATACCGGTAAAAATGCCGCGTATTCTGCTCTTTTTTGAAGCAGAATACGCGGCATTTTCAGTTTCTTTTCCGGGGATTCGCTGTCATGCTGAAATACCGCTTCATTACGGGTACAAAGCCTTTGAGAGCTGGTCGGCCCATTCCCGATCCCATTCATAGCGCACCAGAGCTTCCGCCTCCACCCCGAAGCAGTTGAAGCCGTAGTCCGCCCGGCCCCGGTCGCTGGTGGGGTCAAAATAGCGCCACTGCCCATCCACGCTGGCCAGATTCCACATGTGGTTTTCTCCCCCCATCTTTCCGCTGACTGTGATACAGGGGATGCCCGCCTGTTTCAAGAGCAGCTGATATGCCTGGGCATATCCCCCACAGATGGCTAGATGGTCATGGAGCGCACCGTACGCGGTGGTAGAGTCATAGGGCATCTCTTCCGGCTGGGAATAGTAACGGAAATCATAGCGGACCTGCTGCGTCAGCCAGGTATACAGGGCCTGGGCCTGCTCCGACGGGCTCATCCCCTCTGTGACGCAGGTCTCATAGATCTGTTCTGCCAGGGTGTTCGTCTCCTCCAGACGCGCCAGCGCCTGCTGGTGATTCAGCCCACCCTGGGGCGCCACCGTAATGGCCGTCCCGTCCCGGCTGAGCTGGCAGAGCAGATACCCGCCCCCCACCTGCTGGAGAGCCTTATTCATGTGGTCCACCACCAGCCTACTGTCCGTGATACGGATAGGGATCTGCTCCTGCGCCAGTCCCGCCTGGGCCGTCTGAACCAGCTCGCTGAGCGAGCTGACTTCCGTCCCCTGAAAACCGGCCGGATAGTCTCCTGTGCGGTATGGCATATAGGATATGGTGCAGTGCAGCAGCCCGTCCTCTCCCAGCTGCGCACTCAGGTCGTAGGCATAACTGTACATCCGGTTGTCCGACAGGATGGCGTAGTAGAGATTCTTCACGGCCATGGGCAGGTCCCCCTCCACCGAAAGGGCGGATACATCAAAAGCAGGGGGCTGCTCTGCCGCAGAAATGGCCCGGGTCAGCTCCGCCCGGAGCTCCTCCATCGTGGAGACGGCAGGGATCTCAGGCTGCCCGGGGGCCGGGTCTGTGGAAAGTTCCTTCTCCGGCCATTTCAGGCCCAGATTCTCCCGGATAGCAGCGCGCAGGGCGATCATATCCGAATCTGCCCAGAAAAAGCGCAGCTTCTCCTCTGCCGCAGTGTCCCCCTTGGGCTCCCCGCCCAGGACAAAGACGGCAAAGGTGTCCGCAATATCCTCGTGGAAATAGTTGGCCCCGTAGCGGCTGACATAGCGGGTGGGATTGGCCTCATAGTCCCCCACGCCGGTGTCCCCCAGCTCACTCCAGAACGCGTCATAGAAGCGCTTGCGGAAGGAGCCCTCGATAAAGTTCTCCGGGTCGTGGGTGCTCCCGCCCTGGGACAGATCCACCTGGGTATCGTCCTCCAGCAGCACGTGACCATACTCGTGCAGGATGGTATAGGTCAGCTTGCTCCAGTCCCGCTTCGCCCCGTTCTCGTCGTATACGTCATAGTAGTCGATGCTGATGGAGAACCGGGTATTGTCGGAGGTGCCGTCCACCTGCACCGGGGAGGTGTAGGCCAGGATGTTGCTGGTGCCGTCGGTGAACAGGTTGAACTCCGCGATGTTCTGCCGGGCCTCCAGGGGCAGGATGGAACACAGGTAATCCCATACCGCCGCGTCCTCCGGGTCGGTGATGCTGGCCTGGCCGCCGCTCACCGGATAGGTGGCCAGCACATTGGTGATGCCCACGGAGTAGCTGCCCACTGTCACCAGGCAGCCTTCATCGTCAGACGAGAGGGTAATGTACTTGCTGTAAATCGGGTCGGCCCAGCTGGTCTGGCTCTCCTCCTCCCGGGTGGGGGCGCCATACATGGACTCAATCAGTTCCCGCACCTGAGCCGCGGTATAGCCGGTCTCCTCCGGGCGGATCTGGATCCGCTCCAGAAAACCGTTGCGGTACTGGTAATAGGTGTTCATGGGGGGCTCCCCATCAAACCAGCGCATGGAATAGCGGTAGGTCTCATAGGTGTCGGTCCAGCCGTCCCCGGAGATCTCCCAGGTGTCCGCCAGCTCCCCGGCCGCGCCGATATAGGCCTCGGTATCCGAACGGGAGCTGCTGAAATAGATCACGTTCTGCCGGGTCTGCCGGTAGGTATATCCCTCTCCCTGCTCCCGGGCCAGCTCCCGGTAGGAATCCGTCTCCCCAGCGCAGATCTCCTTCACTGCGGCCACAGCGGTATCCGCAGCGCCGGCGATGGCATACGGGTTCAGCTGATCCGCGGTATCCGCAGCCGAGTGGTACAGGTAGCCCTGGCCGTCCTGCATCAGCAGCACGGAAGGGACGCCGGCGAGCTGGAACGAGGCGTGATCGCTGGCAGTTTCCGCCTGGAGCGCCAAAGCCGGGTTCTTTTCCTGAAGCAGGTCGCTGACCCAGTTGGATTCCCCATCCATCGTGCACACCAGGGTCCCGGTCGAGCCCAGGCCGCCCAGCATGTCAAACTGGATGTCCCCGATCATCCGATTCTTCTCCGCCTGTGTCAAAGAGGCGGTATAGGCGCGGGAACCGTTTTTTCCGTTCTCTTCGTCCGTAAAGCTGATAAACCGCAGCTGCGTATCCGTGTCCACGTCCTTCAGCGCCTGCGCCGCATAGAGCAGGGCGGCCGCGCCGGAGGCATTGTCATTGGCCCCGTAGGCGGTGGGCACACTGTCGTGGTGGGCAGAGAGCACCAGAATGTCTGACGTGGAGGAACGGCCTTCCTTCACCGCAATCACATTGTGTCCCTGTTTGCCCTGACTGTCCGTATAGGGCTGGAGGGTGACCGTATAGCCCATCTCCTCAAACCGCTCTTTCAGATATTGAACGGCGTCCGACTCCCCCTGGGAGCCGATGGGCCGGTGGGCTGCGGCCAGGGCGTCCAGGTCCGTCCGGAGCTGCTCCACATCCGGAAGGGACGCGGCCTGCTCCAGCATGACCATGGCCTCTGCCACCGTGATGGTTCCGGTGGGCGCCAGCTGATTTGCGCTCCGGCCGGACATCACGCCGGCCTGAAGGCTCCACAGCGCCGGTACTCTGGCCCACTCTGCCACAAGGCCAGCGTCCTGGAACCGCTCCAGGCCCTGGGCCGCAGCATGGGGGGATCCCGCCTGACGCCAGAGGATCGCAGCAAACTCCTGCCGGGCCACCGGGCGCGTGGCCCCGTAGATCCCTGCTCCTTCACCGGCAAGATAGCCCCGCTCTGCCGCCCAGGTTACCGCGTCGGCATAGGCGTCCGGTACGTCAGAAAAGGGACAGGCCCCCGAAACTTCCGGCCGGCCGGCCGCCTCATAGAGCAGCTGGGCCGCCTCGCCCCGGGTGACAGTCTTTTCCGGCGCGCGCAAAAATTCCTGGCTGATGGACACGTCCTGTCCCCAGGACAGTGCTTGCTCCGCCCAGGCGGGCCACTGGGTATCTGACACGGCAAAAGCCGGCGTCACCGACAGCGCCGCGCACAGCAGCAGGGCACAGACACGCTTCATAAAACCACCTCTTCCTTTCTCCTATCAGCAGCGATGGATCGGCTTTATTGTAACAGACGATTTCAGCGCCAAAAAAGTTTCACCTGCATAAAATATTTCTCTGCCCTATGCCGGGAACTGCGCCGTGTGTCTGCATCCTCCGCTTAAAGAACAGTAACCCTGCCCGATCCAGGCGGACTTGCAGTCCGGCTTAGAAAAAGCAGGGTTATTCTGGTTCCTATCTGGGGAGATCTGCCTGGGCAAAGGCCGCCGCCAGACGCACGCATGCCTCCAGATCCTGTATGCTCACTTTTTCAACGGGCGAATGGACATACCGGCACGGAATGGAGATCCCGCCTGTGCGTACACCGCGCCGGGTCACATGAATCACCCCGCCGTCTGTACCTCCCGACAGCATGATGTCCCTCTGCACCGCAATATGATGCTCCGCTGCCGTCTGCTCCATACGCTTCACCACATCTGAATGGGCAATCACCGAGTGATCCAGAATTTTAATTGCCGCGCCCCCGCCCAGACGCGCTGTGCCATTTTTCCGGCTTCCCGGTGTATCGTCCGTATCAGTGACGTCTACTGCGATCCCGTAATCCGGCTCTATCTCCCATGCGGCCGTCTTTGCGCCGCGGGCCCCTACCTCTTCCTGGACGGTGAAGACGAAGTATAGATCGTTCCTGTTTTCCCCGATCCGCCTTAACGTCTCAATCATCACGGCGCAGGCCGCCCGGTCGTCCAGGTAGGGAGAAACTATGTGTCCTGCGCCGGAAAACCCTTCCCCGTCAAACACCGCCTTGTCTCCCACCTGTACCATAGACTCGGCCGTCTCCTTGTCCTCTGCCCCGATATCCACATAGCATTCATCCAGTTTCAGTGTCCCAAATTCCGCCTTTTCCTCTGGAACGATCACCCCGCGCACTCCGTTCTGAAACCGAACCGGCGTATAAGCGATGACCTGCGGGGATACTCCGCCGACCTTTCCGATCCGGAGATATCCGTTTTTTTCGATATGGGTCACAATAAGCCCGATCGCGTCCATACGCGCGGAGAACATTACTCTTGGACCGGCGCCTTTTTTATGTACGATCAGGTTCCCCAGCACGTCTGTCCTCATATCGTCAGCATATGGGCGCACCATGTCCGCAATCACCGCGCGGATCCCGGCCTCATCGCCTGCCGGCCCATAGGTATGTGCCAAAGTCCGGACCAAATCAAACAGTTCCATAGCCATCCTCTTTCTGCAAAGTTTCTTCTGCCATTCTCTCTAAAAACAGCCTGGCCAAACGCAGCATATCATGAAAATCCGACAGCTTTCCCACGCTGTTCGGTGCATGGAGGTAGCGGATCGGCGCCGCCACTGCCGCCACCCTGGTTCCGCTCTTCGTACACTGGAACCCGCAGGCATCATTCCCGCCGGCAAGATATTCCTTGGTCTGCCAGGAAATCCGGTTCTGCTCCGCCAGCTCCCGCATCGTCTCAAACAGAGGTCGATCATAGATTGCATCATAATCCATATGCAGCAAAACGGGGCCCTTTCCCAGCGCACAGACCCGCTTGTGTTCCGGCACATCCATCTGGTCTGCGGCAGTTGTCCCCTCCAGAATGAGAACAATATCAGGTTCACAGGAAAACGCCGCCGCGTAAGCTCCGCAGGAGCCAATCTCCTCCTGCGCGGTAAACACAAAGGTCACGTCCAGCGGCAATTGCTCCCTGAGAAGCATCATCATCACCGCACAGCCCACCCGGTCGTCCATGGCCTTTCCCTTTACCATGCCGTCTCCAAACTGTTCGAATGCTCCGCGGAAATACCCATAGGTTCCCGGCTTCACCATCTCCTCCGCCTCTTTTTTGTCCTTTGCGCCAATGTCGATATAAAGAGAGTCCATATCCGGGATGATCTCCTCATCCTTGCGCTGAAACAGATGGATCGCTTTTATGCCAATTACGCCTTTCACCTGATTCGGCCCCAAAACCACCCGTTTTCCCAGGGCGACCCTTCTGTCCACTCCGCCGACAAAAGAGAACTTCAAATATCCCTTTTCCGTGATGCGGGTAACAATCAGCCCTACCTCATCCATGTGGGCCGCCAGAAGCACTCTTCTCCCCCCTGAGCGTTCCCCCCTTTTGGATACAATCAGATTTCCCAGCAGGTCGGTATGAATCGAATCGGCATATGGCTCCACCTGCTTCCGGATATATTCCCGCACGGCCTCCTCATTGCCGGACACCCCATTTAAGCTGCAAAGCTCTTTCAGCAGCTCATACACGGCGCGCCACCTCCTCACCCAGATCCCGGACAAAAGCCGCCAGCACGGCTGCCGTACCGTCCAAATCCCCAAGGCTTACCGTCTCAACCGGCGTGTGCATATAGCGGAGGGGGATGGAGAGCAGCGTGGTGGCCACGCCCGCCCGGCTCATCTGAATGGGCCAGCCATTGGTCCCGCTTTCCCCCGCAATGACCTCAATCTGGTATGGGATCTTCCCTTCCCTGGCAGCCCGCTCCATACGCTCGGACATCCAGCGGACACAGTTCGACCCCACTCCGATTACCGGGCCGCCTCCAAGCTCTGCCGTCTTGTCCGGAGAGGCATCCGGACTGTACGCGTGGGTCACATCCAGCGCTACACACAGGTCCGGCGCCGCCTTGTATGCCCCGGTGATTGCTCCGGTGAACTGCGTCTCCTCCTGGGAACTGCCCAAAACATAGATATCCACGTCCAGCTCCTGCCCGGCCAGGCGCTCCATTGTCCCCAGAATCGCCGCAAAGCATACCCGGTCATCCATCGCCTTTCCGCACAGCAGCCCCTTTCCCATAGGCTCGCACCCACATCGGTAAACCGCCGGCGTCCCGATGGGCACGCGTCTGACCGCCTCTTCCTGGGTCATTCCGATGTCAAGATACAATTGTTTCATCGGCTTGGCCTTCTCCATCTCCTCCCGGCTTTGAAGGTGCGGCGGAAGGCAAGCCACGATCCCGGGGAGCGGCGGGTCGGTCAGCAGCGTCAGCTCCTGATTGGGGAGTATCCTGGGATCCACACCGCCCAAGGATGTAAAGGTCAGATAGCCGTCCTTGTGGCCGGTCACAATATACCCCACTTCGTCCAGGTGCGCGTCCAGCAGCAGTTTGGGCGCGCCCTTTTTTCCGCAGCGCCGGACTCCGATCACGCTGTACATGTGATCCACCATTACTTCATCCACAAACGGACGCAGCATTTCTGCTGCGTCCGCTGCCGCTTCAAATTCGAAACCGCTCGGCCCCGGGAGCCCGCACAAGCGGCTTACTGTCTGCTCATAATCCATGGCTTTTTACCTCATCGTGCATGTCTGTTCCTTTGTTTCCCTGTGCTTCGTCAGCGGGCTTTTTTCTTTTGCCCTGCCAGTTCAAAAGCAGCGCCGAATTGATAATAACTGCCACAGAACCCGCATTATGCACCAGAGCGCCGACCACCGGATTCATAATTCCTGTAATCGCCAGGATAATGGCCAGAAAGTTCAGCCCCAGAGAAAAGGCAATGTTCAGATTAATGGTGGACATCATTTTTCTTGCCAGTCTCATCAGCTGCGGAAGCCGGCCGATCTCATCGTGCACCAAGGCAATATCGGCGGCCTCCACTGCAATATCGCTGCCGATGCCTCCCATGGCAATACCGACCTGGGCGGTTTTCAGCGCCGGGGCGTCGTTAATGCCGTCTCCAATCATGCAGACCGGCTCTCCGCTCTCCTGATACTCCTTGATATAGCGCAGCTTGTCCTCGGGCAGGCACTTGGAATGCACATCCCGGATGCCCAGCATCTGTGCAATTTGCTGCGCCGCATTGTCGTTGTCGCCGGTCAGCAAAACCGGAGTCACATTGATCTTCTGAAGCTCCGAAATCATGGAAGCGGCAGATTCCCGGATGGTATCGGACAATGCAATGAATCCGGCAAATTTCTGGCCGACCGCCACATATGTAATGGTACAGCCCTTCTTGGCATATTCCTGTGCCAGCTCCTCCTGCTCTTGGGCGATCGTCACGCCCCGGGACATCAATAGATCCGTGTTGCCTGCCAAAAGCTGCATGCCCTCGATAGAAGCCGCCACGCCTTTGCCCGGCAGCATGGTAAAGCTCTCCGGCTCGTTCAGCCTGTAATCAGCGTGATCCGTTCGAAAGGATTTGATAATCGCCTTGCCCAGAGGGTGCTCCGACCGCTGCTCTGCACACGCTACCATATAGTACAGCTTTTCATCCTGGATCTCGGGCAGGGTGCTGTGAACTGCCAAAACTTTGGGCTTGCCATAGGTCAGGGTCCCGGTTTTGTCAAAGGTTACCCGCTTCACCTTGGCCAGCCGCTCCAGCGCATCGCCCTCTCTGACCAATACGCCGCGCTTTGTTGCGTTTCCGATGGCGGCCATAATCGCGGTTGGCGTGGCAAGCACCAGTGCGCAGGGGCAAAACACGACCAGAATGGTCACAGAGCGCAGAATCTCGTGGGTTACCAAAAATGTAACGATTGCGGCTGTCAGGGCGGTCACCACAATCCAGGTCGCCCAGCGGTCAGCCAGACCTACAATCTTCGCCTTACTGGCGTCGGCAGACTGAACCAGACGGATCATGCGCTGAATGGAACTGTCCTCCCCAACTTTTGTGGCTTTCATAAGGAAGGCGCCGAACTGATTGATCGTACCGCTGGAGACTTCATCCCCCGGATGCTTGTCCACCGGCATGGATTCGCCGGTCAGGGCTGCCTGGTTGACAGAGGTCTCGCCGTCCAGGATTACGCCGTCGACCGGAATGGTTTCGCCCGGCAGGACGCGAAGTATATCATTGACCTTCACCTGCTCCGCGTCCACCACAGTCTCCGTCCCGTCATGCAGGACCCGCGCGGTGCGCGGTGTCAAGTGCACCAGCTTTTCCAGCCCTGCACGGGCCTTGGCCACCGTTATCTCCTCCAACAGGCCGCCAATCTGCATGATAAAGGCAACCTCGCCGGCAGCAAAAATCTCACCGATACAGACCGATGCAATCAGGGCCAGAGAGACCAGCACATCCGCCTTGATGTCAAACTCTGTCACCAGTCCCACAACAGCCTCTTTGATAATGGGAATGCCGCAGAAAATAATAGCAATCCACGCGGCGTTAATGGGCAAATCCGGTGCAATCAAACTGATGAAAAGAGAAATTCCTCCAAACACCAAAAAGAGAATTCCTCGTTTGATATCATCTCCCAGAAAATCCTTGATACGCTTGATCATCATATTACCTACTTCCTATGCAGTAATTCTGTCTAATTTATACATATACATGTAATGGTATTTTAGAGTGCAGATTTCCCCTCTAGCCATCTTATCTTCTATGGACCTCAGCTGTTGAGCTGTGGGAAGATTATGACAGATAGGGAAAACATGTACACTATACAGATTATTTTGTATTTCATATTATATACCCATACATGTATATGCTGTCAAGAACTTTCAAACAAACTGTTAAAAATAAATATAACCAATGCGCCAAAAGGTTATTGCTATTCACTGGATAAATCCCACTCTCAAGTCCTGTGCAAGTTTGTTTAGTCTACTAGAAAACGCAAGCCACCTGGTCTTGTAATCTATATTTCCCACAAAAAAACTCGTTGCAAGCGATATATCGCTTGCAACGAGCTGGAAGGGACGGTTAAAATCGATATTTTCAGCTTAAGCCTTGTTCTCAGAAATACCACCCAACGGCCCTTCTGGGCCGCGCCGCTTTTGCGGCGTACAAGCGTTTTGGCCGCAGGCCAAAACCTTGGCGCAGGGGCGGCTTTGCCGCCCCCAAGCATTCGGATACCGAAGGGTGGAGCCTCCCTTTTAGGCGGCGGAACCCAAAACAAAAGGACATCCTTTCGGATGTCCTTTTGTTTTGGAAGGGACAGTTAAAATCGATATTTACTTGCGATAAAAAACCGCCGCGCAGCGACAGGCCCAAACCGAAGCCCAGCGTAAGCGGGTTCGGTTTGGAGGCGAGGAGCAGCTTCAATGAGCGCGCGATGAGCTTTGCAATGAAATGAAAAAGCTCGTCGCAAGCGATATGTCGCTTGCGACGAGCTGTCTTTTGTTGCCGAAAAAGATACAGCCCGGAAAGCCTTGCGGCTCAATGGATT